>NZ_CP102355.1:2283070-2655856 GCF_009696685.2 Paracoccus sp. SMMA_5_TC | reverse complement strand
TTCGTCCGTATCCGTTTCCTACAGCTGCGCTGCCGGGCTCCCGGCACCATACGACACGATCGTGACACCTGGGCCGGTAACGGCAACAGAACGGCCTGCGCCGCCGAAGGCGGCGATCAGGGCCGTCCGACGGCCGCAAGGATGCAGACATGACCCGCATTCCGGTGGCAGCCGGCCTGCGCAATCATCGGTAGCGGATCAAAGAAGATCCTGCTGCCGCCCATCCGGCCGCTGGCAGAGTCGGCCGTCCGGGCATGTCCCCCAGGTGCGACGGTGAATCGCAGGTAGGAAACTAGCAAGAACCGCGACGGGCCAGCAACCGATCTTCGCGCTTGACAGTCACTTTGCAGGAACGAATCCCGATCTTGCGTGACATTTTGCCGACATCTGCCAAGTCACTGAAAAACAATGATTGACGTTGCGTAAACAAAAGCATGGGGCGCGCCCGGACAGGGCGCGCCCCCATATAATTCCACCGATAGTTGCGTAAAAGCCGCAGCCTGTCAGGCGTTGGCCAGCGCCTTCACGCGGGCCGACAGGCGCGACATCTTGCGGGCGGCGGTGTTCTTGTGGACGACACCCTTGGTCACGCCGCGCATCAGTTCGGGCTGAGCGTTGCGCAGGGCTTCGCGCGCCGCCTCGGCGTTGCCGCTGGCGATTGCTTCTTCGACCTTGCGCAGGAAGGTGCGGATGCGCGAACGACGCGCCTTGTTCACGGCAGTGACACGTTCGATCTGGCGGGCGCGTTTCTTGGACTGGGGCGTATTGGCCATGGGTTCTTTCTCTTCCTCGAAAATCCGATTGCGCAAAAGCCCCACGGCCCCGTCCAGAGGACGGGAATGATTCTTGCCTTAAGCGGGCCCACGCGCATGTCTGGCCGGCCCTATAACGCGGGCCGGACCGAAAGCCAAGTCAAATCAGCGGTCGCGGAACTGCGGCTCGCGTTTTTCGAGAAACGCGGCCATGCCTTCCTTCTGGTCCTCGGTGCCGAACAGGGCGTGAAAGCTGCGGCGCTCGAACAGGATGCCTTCCGAAAGTGTGGTTTCATAGGCGCGGTTGACGGCCTCTTTCGCGGCAATGACGGCGATCTGGGATTTTTCGGCGATTTTCCTGGCGATCGACATGGCCTCGGGAATCAGCTTGGCGGCAGGCACCACGCGGCTGACCAGGCCCGAGCGCTCGGCCTCGGTGGCGTCCATGAAACGCCCGGTCAGGTGCATGTCCATGGACTTGGACTTTCCGACGAAACGGGTCAGGCGCTGGGTGCCGCCGATGCCGGCGATGACGCCAAGGTTGATTTCAGGCTGGCCGAACTTGGCATTGTCGGCGCAAATGATGAAATCGCAGGCCATGGCCAGTTCGCATCCCCCGCCCAGTGCATAGCCCGAGACCGCGGCGATGATCGGCTTGCGGGTCGAGGTGATGCGGGTGATTTCCTCGCCGAACAGGTTGTCGTTATAGACATCGACAAAGGTCTTGCTGGCCATTTCCTTGATGTCGGCACCGGCAGCAAAGGCTTTCTCGCTGCCGGTCAGGACCACGCAGCGCACCTTTTCGTTGCGGTCGGCATCGGCCAGCGCATCGCCCAGTTCCCGCAACAGCTGCGAGTTCAGCGCGTTCAGCGCCTCGGGCCGGTTCAACCGGATCAGGGCTACATAGTCGTCGATCTCGACAGTAAGGGTCTGGTAAGCCATCGGACCTTGCCTTTCGCAAAACTAGCTGACCGCGACTCGTAACAAAAGCGCGAGGCCAATGCCAGCATCAGCATGCGCCGTCGCCCGCTAGTGCTGGCAGTGCGGACAGAAATAGCTGGAACGACCCGATTGCACGATGCGCTGGATCGTGCCTGCGCAGCCCGGGGTTGGGCAGGGGCTGCCTTCGCGGTCATAGACGCGGAACGCATGCTGGAAATAGCCCAGTTCGCCATTGGCCTGGCGATGATCGCGCAGGGATGAGCCGCCGGACGCGATCGCCTCGGTGAGGACGGCGCGGATCTGATCGACAAGGTTTCGCAGATGTGCCGCGTCGATCTGCCCTGCCGGACGGCGGGGATCGATGCCGGCACGAAACAGCGCTTCGGATACATAGATGTTCCCCAGGCCGGCAACGATTCGCTGATCCAGCAGGGCTGCCTTGATCGGGCTGCGGCGTCCCGACAGGGCAACGGCCAGCCGCGCGGGGGTGAAGTCATCGGACAGCGGCTCGGGCCCCAGATGTGCCAGCAGCCGATGATCGCTGTCGGGTGGCAGCAGATCCACCATGCCGAAGCGCCGCGCGTCATTGAAGGTGATGCTGGTGCCGGCATCGGTCCACAGCACCACATGATCGTGGCGTGGCAGAATCGCCGGGTCGCGGTGAAATTCGCCCGGCGCCTGGCCCTGGATCAGCATCCTCCCCGACATGCCCAGATGCAGCAGGACCGCGCCGCGATCATGCAGATCGATGAGGATGTATTTCGACCGTCGCCGCAAGCCGGTCACCTGCGCGCCGGTCAGCACTTGCACCAGATCGGGCGGCAGCGGCCAGCGCAGGTCGGGGCGGCGCACCTCGGCCCGGGTGATGACGCGGCCGTTCAGATGCGGTTCCAGTCCACGGCGGACGGTCTCGACCTCTGGCAGTTCTGGCATTTTGCTTCCATTCGTCGCATGGTGCGCCCGCGCCCCTGGCTGGCATGCGCCGCGCATCCGGTCTATCTGGGCGCGAAATCACGGATGGACAAGCGAGATGAGCGAAGATTCCGGCAGACAGACCCATTTCGGCTTTCGCACCGTGGCCGAACAGGACAAGGCCGGGCTGGTGCATGGCGTGTTTTCGCGCGTGGCATCGCGCTATGACGTGATGAACGACCTGATGAGCGTGGGCATTCACCGCGTCTGGAAAACCGCGATGATGGACTGGCTGGCGCCGCGGGATGGCCAGCAACTGCTGGACGTAGCCGGCGGCACCGGCGACATCGCCTTTCGCTTCTTGCAGCGCGCGCCCGGCGCCTCCGTCACCGTCTGCGACATGACCGAATCCATGCTGGTCGAGGGGCGCAAGCGCGCTCAGGCCAGCGCACTGGCCGACCGGTTGCGCTGGGTGACCGGCGACGCGATGCAGCTGCCCTTCGCCGATGAAAGCTTTGACCGCTACACGATCAGCTTCGGCATCCGTAACGTCACCCGCATCCCCGATGCCCTGGCCGAGGCGCGCCGCGTCCTGCGCCCGGGCGGGCGGCTGATGGTGCTGGAGTTCAGCCAGATCCCGGTGCCGATGCTGCAATGGCTTTACGACCGCTACAGCTTCAACGTGATCCCGGCCATGGGCCAGGTGGTCGCCAATGACCGCGACAGCTATCAGTATCTGGTGGAATCGATCCGCAGGTTTCCCGATCAGGACCGCTTCGCGCAGATGATCCGCGATGCGGGCTTTGGTCGGGTGCAGTGGCGCAACCTGTCGATGGGCATTGCCGCGCTGCATTCGGGGTGGAAGCTCTAGATGCGTGGCCCCCATAATGTCTGGCGCCTGATCCGCACTGGCGCGACCTTCGAGCGCACCGGCGCCATGCGCGCGGCGCTGGATGCGGTCAATGCGCCGGCGCGGGTGCGTCTGGCGGCGCGGGTGCTGGGCTGGCCCTTTGCCTGGCTGGGCTATCGCGGCGATCCCGCCTTGCCGCCGGTGACCCGCGCCATCACCGCGCTGGGGCCGGCCTATATCAAGTTCGGGCAGATCCTGTCGACGCGGCCCGATGTGGTCGGGGTGGAACTGGCCGATCAGCTGACGATGCTCCAGGACCGGCTGCCGCCCTTTGACCAGGCGCAGGCATTGCAGACGATCCAGGCCGAACTGGGGCGTCCCGCGCATGACCTCTTCAGTACCCTGTCCGAGCCGGTGGCGGCCGCTTCGATCGCGCAGGTTCATCGGGCGCGCCGGGCCGACAACGGGCGCGAGGTGGCGGTCAAGGTGCTGCGCCCAGGGATCGAGGCCGCCTTTCGCCGCGACATCGATGCCTTTCATTTTGCCGCAGGCATGATCGAACGCCTGTCGCCCGCCACGCGCCGCTTGCGGCCGCGCGATGTGGTTGCCCATTTCGAATCGGTGGTCATGGGAGAGCTGGACCTGCGGCTCGAGGCGGCCTCGGCCTCGGAATTCGCCGAGAATACTGCCGCTGACACCGGCATGAAGGTGCCGCGGCCGCATTGGCATCTCAGCGCGCGGCGGGTGCTTACCACGGATTGGGCCGAAGGCTTGCCCATGGGCGATGTCGCCGCATTGCGCGCTGCCGGCCACGATCTGCCCGAACTGGCCGCACGCGTATTGCAGATGTTCCTGCGCCATGCGCTGCGGGATGGTTACTTCCACGCCGACATGCATCAGGGCAACCTGAAGGTCGCACCCGATGGCGACATCATCATCTACGATTTCGGCATCATGGGCGAAATCGACGAATACACGCGCCGCGTCTATGCCGAAATCCTGATGGGATTCATCCGCCGCGATTACGACCGCGTCGCGCGCGTGCATTTCGAGGCGGGCTATGTGCCGGGCGACCGCGACATCAAGGAATTTTCTCGCGCCCTGCGCGCCGTGGGCGAGCCGATCTTTGGCGCCGATGCCAGCCAGATTTCCATGGCGAACCTGCTGGCCTATCTGTTCGAGGTGACCGAACGTTTCGGCATGGCCACCCGGACCGAGCTGATCCTGTTGCAGCGCACCATGGTCGTGGTCGAGGGCGTCGCCCGATCGCTGGATCCGCAGATCAACATGTGGCAGGTGGCGCGGCCGGTCGTCGAAAGCTATATCCGCGACAATCTGGGTCCGCGCGCCGCCGCCCGCGATCTGGCGCGTTCGGCGCAGGTGCTGGCGCGCTTTGCCCCGCTGCTGCCGGAATTCCTGGAACAGCGACTGCCGCAGGTGCTGCGCGAAAAATCTGCTCCGCCGGCACAGCCGCCGCGCCAGCCTTGGCTTGCGCCCATGTTGTCGGGGGCGGCGCTGGCCCTGATTGCCGTCGCGCTGGGCGCCTGGTTGGGCTAGGCTCCTGTGCCGGGGCTTGAGCCGGCCCCGGCTTTGGCCTAACGCTGGCCCATGCGAATCCTGTATCTAGGCGATGTGATGGGACGCGCGGGTCGCCGCGCCGTTTCCGAGGGGCTCGAGCCGCTGAAACAGCGGCTTGGCGTGGATTTCACCGTGGTGAATGGCGAAAATGCCAGCGGCGGCATGGGGCTGACGGCGGCCCATGCGCGGTTGCTGCTGCAGGCGGGGGCCGATTGCATCACCTTGGGCGATCACGCCTTCGACCAGAAGGAGATGCTGTCCTTTATCGAGACCGAATCGCGCATCCTGCGGCCGCTGAATTATTCCAGGGCCGCCCCCGGCCGCGGCGCGCGCGTGTTCGAGGCAACGCGCGGGCGCAAGGTGCTGGTGGCGCAGGTGCTGGGGCAGGTGTTCATGAAACGCCCCTTCGACGATCCGTTTTCCGCCATCGATCAGGTGCTGAAGGCCCATCCCCTGGGCGGTCTGGTGCAGGCTGCGGTGGTGGACATCCACGCCGAGGCCACCAGCGAGAAGATGGCGATGGGCCATTTCTGCGACGGCCGCGCCAGCCTTGTGGTGGGCACCCATACCCATGTGCCGACTGCCGACACGATGATCCTGAACCGTGGCACCGCCTATCAGACCGATGCCGGCATGTGCGGCGATTATGACAGCGTCATCGGCATGGACAAGGCCGAGCCGCTGCGCCGCTTTCTGACCGGCATGACTTCGGATCGCTTTACCCCGGCCGAGGGGGAGGCGACCCTGGCCGGCGTGCTGGTCACCACCGACGACCGCAGCGGCAAGGCGACTGCGGTGCAGGCCGTGCGCAGCGGCGGCAGGCTGAGCCCGACGGGCTGAGCCGACCCGATGGGGCAGGCGATCGGGCAGATGTGTTTTTCTTGCAGGGCGGCAAGAAAAGATGTTATTGCCGACCAAAAGAGCCGTGATTTACGGTGCCTCACAACGGGTAGGTTATGCTTGGCCTTGAACTGACCGGTTCCAATGCCGCGATCGCGATGCTGGTCATCGTGACCGTCATGTTCATCGAATTCGTCCGTGAAAAACACCCGCCCGAGGTGGTCGCCTTTGGCACTGCCGCCGCACTGGTGTTTCTGGGCCTGTTGCCGATCAAGGACGCGGCGGCTGTGCTGTCGAACGCCGCGCCCTGGACCATCGCCTTCATGTTCCTGATCATGGGGGGCTTGCTGCGGACCGGCGCGCTCGAGGCGATGTCGCAGATGATCACCGCGCGGGCCAGCACCCATCCGCGACTGACCTTGTGCGGTCTGTTCGCCTTTGTGATCCTGGCGTCCGCCATCATGAACAATACGCCCGTCGTGGCAGTGATGATCCCGATCTTCATCCAATTGGCCATGACCATGGGGGTTGCCCCATCCAAGTTCCTGATGCCGCTAAGCTATTTCACCCTGCTGGGCGGCATGATGACGCTGATCGGCACCTCGACCAACCTGCTGGTCGATGGTGTGGCACGCGAACAGGGCATGACCCCCTTTACCATCTTTGAAATCGCGCCGGTCGGCATTGCCATCACCCTGGCGGGCATCGCCTATTTCGCCACAATCGGCTGGAAACTGCTGCCCGAACGCACCTCGCTGGCCGGGCTGTTGGGCAACCGGCGCGAGATGAAATATTTCACCGAGGTCGCGATCCCCGAGGATTCAAGCCTGGTCGGTCAATCCGTGCTTGAAGTGCCCGTGTTCAAACGTGAGGCGGTCCGGGTCATCGACGTTCTGCGCGGCGACATTTCGTTGCGGCGCAACCTGTCCGAGGCGGTTCTGCAACCGGGCGATCGCGTGGTGCTGCGCACTGCCATGGCCGATCTGCTGGAAATGCAGGCCAACAAGAACTTCCAGATGGTGGACAAGCTGAGTTCCGTGGCCACCGAGACCGTCGAGGTGCTGATTTCGCCCGGCGCGCGGCTGATCGGCCGGCGGCTGGGCGACATGCGGCTGCGCCGGCGCTATGGCGTCTATGTCCTGGCCGCGCATCGCCGCAGCCAGAACATCGGCCGGCAGCTTGACGATCTGGTGGTGCAGGTGGGCGATACCCTGCTGCTCGAGGGTGCGCCCGAGGATATCGCCCGGCTGGCTGCCGACATGGAACTGGTCGATGTCTCGCGCCCCTCGGCCCGTGCCTTTCGCCGCTCCAAGGCGCCCATCGCCATCATCTGCCTGTTGTCGGTGGTCACGCTGGCGGCGCTGGATGTGGCGCCGATCCTGGCCTTGGCCTTTGTCGCCTCGGCCGTGGTGCTGCTGACGCGCTGCGTCGATGCCGAAGAGGCGTTCTCGTTCATCGACGGGCGGTTGCTGGCGATGATCTTTGCCATGCTGGCCGTGGGCGAGGCGCTGGAATACACCGGCACCGTCGATCTGATCGTGGAACTGATCGCGCCCTGGCTCAGCCATCTGTCGCCCTTCATGACGCTGATCGCGGTCTATTTCCTGGGGCTGGTGATGACAGAACTGCTGTCGAACAATGCGGTGGCGGTGCTGCTGACCCCGATTGCGATTGCGCTTGCGAAATCGCTGGGCCACGATCCGCGGGCCTATGTGGTGGCGGTGATGTTTTCGGCCACGGTCGCCTTTGCCACCCCGATCGGCTATCAGACCCACATGATGGTCTATGGACCGGGCGGCTACAAGTTCAGCGACTTTGTGCGCGTGGGCGTGCCGTTGGACATCATCTGCGGCGTGGTGGCCTGTCTGGTGATCCCCCTGTTCTGGCCGCTGTGATCGCAGCAGCGGTCACGACCGCTGAAAAGCATCGCGCACAGCGGCTTCGGCCTGGGCGCACAGGCTCTTGCGGGTTTCGCCGGCGACCGGAATGGGCGGCAGCAGCCGCACGCTGACCCGACCTTGTGGATATTGCGCCAGCACCGCCAGCAGATGCGGACCCAGCGCCATATCCCCCCACCAGCCATAGAACCGCGGGTCGCGGCCGGGTGGGGCATGGTAATGCACGCACAGGGGTTGGACTGCCAGGTCCGGGGGCAGCGCAGGGTCCAGAAAGCCCTGAAACAGCGTCGATTTGAACGTCAGGACGCGCTGGCCATCGGTGCTGGTGCCTTCGGGAAAGAACAGCAGCCGGTGCCCGGCCCGGGTGCGGGTGGCAAATTCCTGCGCCTGCTGGCGCGCCAGACGCGGATCGCGGGCGACAAAATGCGTGTCGGTGACGCGGGTCAGGATGTTGATGCCCGGCCAGCCCGCCACCTCGGCCTTGGCGACAAAGAACACCGGCATGGCGGCATTCATCACCAGGATGTCCAGCCAGCTGGAATGATTGGCCACCACCGCGCCGGGCCCGCGCATCGGCTGGCCCTCACACCTCCATCGCAGGCCGATGATCCACAGGCACAAACGGCAGACGATCTGGACATGCGGTCCGCTGACCGGTCGGCGCGGCCCGGCCAAGGCGCGTTCGACCAGCCGCAATGGCACGATCAGCATTACCCCCAGCAGCAGGACCGCGCTGACACACAGCCCGCGCAGCGCAATCAGCACCCAGCCCAGCGGTCCGGGTCGCGGGATCGACGGAGGCATCCCATCGTCCTGCCAGGTCGCGCGATTGGCCGCTGTCATTGCTCGCGCCGCGTTTCGTAGAATCTGCGATGCTTGTCGGACATGGCCTGAGTGTCCAGCATCAGGAAAACGTCCGTGGTGTTGAACTCGTGGTCGAGCCAGGCGCCTTCGCCGATCATGCCGCCCAGACGCAGATAGGCCTTGATCAGTGCCGGCAGGCCGGTCATCGCGGCGCGTCTGTCCAGCGCCTCGGCCGGGATCAGGTCCATGCGCTGAAATGCATTCTCAAGCGCGCGCGGGCGCAACTCGGGCGGTGCCAGGTGATGGTGATGCAGCCAGGACAGAGGCTGCGCCAGGGCATCGACATCTGTGCCATGGAACGAGGCAACGCCGAACAGCAGCTCGATGCGGCGCGACAGGACGTAATCGGCCAGCGCGTTCCACAACAGGAACATTCCCGAGCCGCCCCGGAATTCCGGATCCATGCAGGATCGGCCCAGTTCCAGCAGCGATCGGCCACAGCCGCGCAGCGGGGTCAGATCGTATTCGCCATCGCAATAGAATCGACCGAACGCGAATGCCCTGTCGCCCGGCAGCAACCGATACACCCCGACCACATGATCCAGCGCCGCACGCGAGCGGCGATTGTCCACCAGCACCAGATGATCGACGACGCCATCGAATTCGTCGCGCTCCAGACCGTTTTCGTGGTCGACAAGCGGCCCGTCGCCTCCCAGCTCCTGGACAAAGACCCGATAGCGCAGACGCTGGGCCGACAGCAGATCGGCCTCGTCCGTGGCCAGCCGGGTTACGAAGTAAGAGGTTTCAGGCGTCATCGTCCCCCGCGGCGTGGTTCGGGTGCAGTTGGCGCCTGTCTAGGCGGGGCGGGGTGGCATTGCAACCTTCAGCGCCGGGGCGCGACAAAGGGTCGTCATGTCGCGGTTGACTCTCGCAAAGGTTGAAATAACCTTTGCGTGATCACCGGGGGTCCATATGCACAAGTTCCAGATTGACATGGCGTCCATCGACCACCTGCTTGCCGGCGTGGGTAAAATTGATGGTGATGCGATCGCCCACGCGCGACTGGACCTGGCCCGTGCCCCATTCGGGCGCGCCGGGGTGACGCACGATCATTCCGGGTTCCAGAATTTCATTCATCCGATCGACTTTCATTGAAGCGATTACAGGCTAAGCATCCATGGACGACCTGACAATCCATCACGACATGCACCCACCCGCCGCCCGGTCGCCGGGATGGCTGGCGGGGCTGATTGCGGCGCGCATGTGCCACGATATCGTGTCGCCGCTGGGCGCGGTGGGCAATGGGCTGGAGCTGCTGCTGATGTCGGGTGACTTTCCGGGCATCGCGAAAAGCGCCGAGCTTCAGCTGATTCAGGAAAGCCTGGCGGCGGCGGGAGCGCGGGTGCGTTGCTTCCGTATGGCTTTCGGCCAGGGCGCGCCCGACCAGCGCCTCAGCCTGGCAGAACTGGCTGCGCTGATCGCCGATCTGGAACGGGGTGGGCGGCTGCGGCTGCGGCTGGATGCGCAGGGCGACCTGCCGCGACCCGAGGCGCAGATGATCCTGCTGGCGCTGATGTGCCTGGAAACCGCCATGCCCTGGGGCGGATCGGTGCTGATCTGTCGCGGCGCCCGCGGCTGGCGCCTGGTGGCCGAGGCCAGCCGCACCCGTTGCGACCCGGCCCTGTGGGCCTGGCTGGGCGGGGGCACGGTCGCCCCGTCCCAGCCCGCCCCGTCCGAGGTGCATTTCGTGGCCCTTGCTACCTGCGCGGCCGAGACGGGACGGGTCTTGCACTGGGATCTGGACGATCAGGGCGGCGAGATTTCGTTCTAGCCCTGCAGCGCCCGCTGCAGCCGGCGCGCCCAGGCGGCAGGCGGGTCGACGACCTGATCCAGCAGGTTCGACAGCAGCGCGGCGCCGCGTTCGTCGCCGGCCTCCAACAGCGCCAGCCCGGCCTCGAAACGGATGTGGTCGGTGCCGGTCTGGGCCAGATCCGCCAATCGGGCCAAGGCGCGGTCGCGGTGGCGGGGCAGGGCGGTGCGGGCCAGATGCAGGTGATAGTTCAGCGACCGGCGCCGCGCCGCGCGATGGTCGGCGCGGATGGCGGCGGGGTCGAGCGTGTCATGCACAAGCGCCTCGGCGATGCGGCCAACGCCGCGTCCGGCCTCGCCCAGAACCAGCGTCGCCGGATGCCCGCCAAAGGGCAGCGCGACATGGTGCAGGCGCGGAAAGGCCGCCGCGATCAATGCCGCATGGCCGCGGTCGGCGGCGATGCGCGGATCATGGATCAACACGCCCCCGACCTGCGGATCGCCCCACGATTCCGGGCGCGGCATCGGCCGGCCGATGCGGGTGAACTTGCCGTGCCGGTCGGGGTCGAAGGGGGCAATCGCCGGATCGATGGAATACTGGGGCGAGACCAGCAGAACCCGGCTGGCGCGGCAGGCCCGCGAATACAGCAGCGCCCCATAGCCGCCCATGGAAAAGCCGGTGGCGATGACCTCGGCATAATCGGCGGTGGCCTGCGCCAGCGCCTGAGCCAGGGCGGCGCTGGCCGGCGACAGGAACCAGTCGCGGCGCGCGGTCTGCACCAGCAGCACATCCAGACCCAGCCGCAGGGCAAAGCGCGGCGGTTGGGCGGGGGCGTAGCCGTCCATGCGGTCGCGCCCGTGTTCAAAGCTGACGACCGCCTGCCCCCGGGTTCCCGTCCCGCGAAACCGCACCAGGCGCTGATGCGGTCCCTGATACAGCCATTCGGCCGTCATCAGGGGCGGATGGTGCCGTCGCCGGTGACCAGATACTTGAAACTGGTCAGCTGTTCTGCCCCGACCGGTCCGCGGGCGTGCATCTTGCCGGTGGCGATACCGATTTCCGCGCCCATGCCGAATTCGCCGCCATCGGCGAACTGGGTCGAGGCGTTGCGCATCAGAATGGCGCTGTCCAGCCCGCGAAAGAAGCGTTCGGCCGTGGCGTCGTTTTCGGTCAAGATCGATTCGGTGTGACCCGAGCCATGGCGGCGGATGTGTTCGATCGCGCCCGCGACGCCGTCCACCAGGCGCACGGCAATGATGCTGTCCAGAAACTCGTGCCCGAAATCCGAAGGCGTGGCGGCAACCGTGCCCGGCACCTGCGCCAGCTCGCCTTCGGCACGGACCTCGACCCCGGCGGCCAGCAGGTCGGCGATCAACACATCGCCATGGCGGTCGCGAAAGCCGCGGTCGATCAGCAGGCATTCAGCGGCGCCGCAGACGCCGGTGCGCCGGGTCTTGGCGTTCAGCACCACACGCCGCGCCTTTTCCAGATCGGCGTCGGCATCGGCATAGACATGGCAGATGCCCTCAAGATGGGCAAAGACCGGCACCCGCGCCTGCTGCTGGACCAGGCCCACCAGGCCCTTGCCGCCGCGCGGCACGATCACGTCGATATAAGCCTGGGCGCGCAGCATCGCCGCCACCGCCTCGCGGTCGCGCGTGGGCACCATCTGCACCGCCGCCTCGGGCAGGCCTGCCTGGCGCAGGCCGGCGACGATGGCGCCGTGAATGGCGGTCGAGCTGTGCAGGCTTTCCGAGCCGCCGCGCAGGATGACGGCATTTCCCGATTTCAGCGCCAGGGCGGCGGCATCGGCGGTGACATTCGGGCGGCTTTCATAGATGACGCCGATCACACCCAGCGGGGTGGCGACGCGGCGGATGTGCAGACCGTTCGGCCGGTCCCATTCGGCCAGCACCCGGCCGACCGGATCGGGCTGGGCGGCGACGGTGCGCAGCCCGTCGGCCATGGCGGCGACGCGCGATGCGTCCAGCGTCAGCCGGTCCAGCATCGCCGCGCCCAGGCCCTTGTCGCGCGCATGTTGCAGATCGCGGTCATTGGCCGCGAGAATTTCGGCCTGAGTGGCCAGGATCGCATCGGCTGCGGCCAGCAGCGCCGCTTGCTTGCGTTCGGCCGTGGTCTCGGCCAGCACGGCGGCGGCATCGCGCGCTCGTCCGCCCAGTTGGGCGATCAGCGCATCGGCATCGGCTGTGGTCAGGTCTTTCATTGCCTCGTCCCCTTGCATGCGCCCTCAGATAGGATGCAGGGGGCGGAAAAGCCAGCGGAAAGGAAAATGCAGGATTCTGTTGCCAGGCTCCTGCGGGCCCCGCCTTACGCTGCTAGGCGCAAGGGCTTGATTTTCGGTTACCCGAGCTGCTTACGCAGCCAGAGCGACCGGAGCACGGTTGTCGTTGGCAACTGTACATTTTGCACCGATAACGGTGGTAGCTCACCGAGACAAAGCAAACAGCTTTAGACGTTCGTCGATCCTGTTTCGGCCCCATGAACCCCCAACGAGGGATTTTGGTGGAGCCGCCGGGTACCGCCCCCGGGTCCGATCCGCTTATTACCTGCGCGTTTATGTCCATAGTCCGGGCGAACCCGAACAAGGGGAATATAGGCCCGCCCAAACCCGTGCGCAAGTGCGGGGCGGCGCCCGACATGGCAACGCCCCGCCGCAGGGGCGGGGCGCGCAAACAGTCCGTCGCCGGCCGCGGGCGATCAGAATCCGGCCTTGATCTTTTCGAATTCGGCCAGCTGCTTTTCGCGCTGCGCCGGGTCGTTCGGGGTCTGGGCCAGGATCGGGGCGTCGACCTCGCTCAGACCTTCCTTGACGGCGGGTTCGTCCTTGATCGTTTCCATGGCGACGGTCGAGGTGTGGCCATAGCCGATCGTATCCAGAAGCCCCTTGGCCGCGCTGGGGGCCAGCCAGGCGTTGATGAAGTCATAGGCCTTGTCCTCGTTGCCCGGACCGTTCTTGAGGTTGATGAAGCCGCAGAAGAAGGTCGAGCTGCCTTCCTTGGGGGCGCGCTGGAAGCCGACCGGGAAGCCGTCCTTTTCCAGCAGCACCACGCCGTCGTTCCACGACCAGGCGACATCGACCGCGCCCGAGGCCATCAGCTGCGCCTGTTCGGCCGGATCGGCCCAATAGGCGGCGACATTCTGATGCGCCTGACGCAGCCAGTCGGCGGCAGCCTTGAACTGTTCGTCGGTCACGTCGGTCCAGTCGGTGACGCCGGTGGCCAGATAGGCCAGCGCCCAGACGTCATCGGCCGAATCGGGCAGCGACACGCGGCCCTGATACTTGGGATCGATGAACACGTTCAGGCTGGCGACATCCTCTTGCGGGACGGTGTCGCGGTTATAGGCGATGGCGGTGGCGCCCCAGTCGGTCGGGATATACCAAACGCCCTTGTCGTCCTTGAACACCTCGGAATCCAGAAAGCGCGGCGCGATGGTGTCGAAGGCGGGAATTTTCGACACGTCCCAGGGTTCGATCAGGCCGGCATCGCGGTATTTCGACACCATCTGCGAACAGGGATGGGCCACGTCCGCCTTGAAGCCCGAAGCCAGCTTCTGATAGGCCTCGTCATCGTCGCCGTAAAAGGCAAAGGTCGGCGATTGGCCGTGCTTGTCGATATAGCCCTGGAAGATCACGGGTTCTTCAAAGCCGGCCCAGTCGAAAACCGTCAGTTGGGGGTCGGCGGCCTGGGCGGCAGTGCCCAGCGCGGTGCCGGCAAGCAGGAACGCGGCGGCAGATTGGCGCAGCTTGTTCATCGGGGGCCTTTCCAGAAAGTGGTGGGATGGGGATGACGCTAGCGGCCGGACCGCGTCGCCGCAAGCCTTGCGCCGCATCGCTGCCGCCGGGCGAGATCACAAACCCGTCGCCCGCCCCTTGCCAGCGCCCCCTACCACCGGCCCGAGGCGCCGCCGCCGCGCGAGGACCCGCCGCCAAAACCGCCCGAGCGGTCGCGGCTGGCCCGGTAACCGGGGGTCGGCTCGCGGCGCAGCACCTGGCCGGTCGGGCCATACCAGATCGTCTGCGGGCGCAAGCGTTGCCGCGTTTCCTGCCAGCCGCAATCGGGGCAGCGGCGCGTCACCTGATCGTGGGACACCATATGGCCCCCCTCGGGCAGGGGGGTCGGCAGGGGGTCGGCGGTGGTCTGCAAGCTGCGGTGGCCGCATTGCGGACAGCGGTTGCGCCGCCATGCCTTGCGCAGCATTGCCCCCAGCGCCAGCAGCCAGGCCCCGCCGAACAGAAACGGCATGATGCGTTCCAGCGTGCTGTCGCGGCGGGGGGCAATAGGGCGGCCCTGCGCCTGTGGTTCGGCGATCAGAGCGATCACCGCATCGGTGCCGGCGCGGATGGCCTGGGAATAGCGCCCCTGGCGCAGGTCGGGCAGCATGGTGTTGCGCATGATCTCTTGCGCCAGGATGTCGGCGTCGCCGGGATAACCCCGGCCCAGCTCGATCCGCGCCTCGCGCTCTTGCGGCAGGACCAGCAGCATGAAGCCGTCGTCGCGGTCGGCCTGACCCACGCCCCAATGATTGAAAAGCCGTGTGGCAAAGGCCTCGAGCGTTTCGTTGCCCCGGGCATAGCTGGCGCGGTCGGGCAGGGTGACCACGGTGCCCTGAACCCCGGTGCGACGGGCCAGATCGTCCAGCGCCTGTTCCAGATGGCGGCGGTCGGCGTCGTCGATCAGCCCGGCGAAATCGTTCACCGTCGTGCTGCGCCACTGCGGCAAGTCCTGCGCAAGCGCCGCCCCGCCCGGCAGGGACAGCAAGACCAGACCGCCCCACAGCACCAGCAGCGCCGCGCGCAGGCCGAGCGCCCGCAATCCCTTTCGGGCGCGCGCGATCATCCCGGCAGGATTTCCGGCCCGCCGGCGATCAGCGGATCGGGCTGGCCGATGATCGCATCGTCGCGACCGGCGAAATCCACGGCGCGCAGGATGGTCTGGATCGCCGCGATGCGCGCGCGGCGCTTGTCATCGGCGCGGATGACCGTCCAGGGGGCGATGCCGGTGTGGCTGCGGGTCAGCGTGTCGCGGATCGCCTGGGTATAGTCGTCCCATTTCGCCAGACCGTCCACGTCGATGGGGCTGAGCTTCCATTGCTTCAGCGGGTCGCGTTCGCGGTCCAGGAAGCGGCGTAGCTGTTCGGCGCGACCGACATTCAGCCACAGCTTGACCAGGACGATGCCGTCATCGACCAGCATGTCCTCGAACAGGGGCAGCTGGCGAAAGAAGGTCTCGCGCTGGGTGGCCGAGGAAAAGCCGAACACGCGTTCGACCACGCCGCGGTTGTACCAGCTGCGGTCGAAAAGCGCGATCTCGCCCTGCGCCGGCAGCCAGTCGACATAGCGCTGGAAATACCATTGCCCTGCCTCGCGCTCATCGGGTTTGGGCAAGGCGACGATATAGGCCGAACGCGGGTTGAGGTTTTCGCGCACGCGTTCGATGGTGCCACCCTTGCCTGCGGCATCGCGGCCTTCAAACAGCACCACCACCCGCTTGCCGGTATGGATGACGTCGCGCATCAGCCGCACCAGCTGCACCTGCAGGCCCTGCATCGCGGCGTCGTAATCGCGCGATTTCATCTGTTCGCGATAAGGATATCCGGGGTCCAGAATCGCGTCCTTGTCAGCATCCTGCAGCATCTTGCGCAGATCGGCGGGCGCGTCCCTTTCCAGATAGGCCGAGATCGCCCCGACATAGGGCAGATCGGGCAGGGCTGCGGCAATCGAACCCGCCGCGGCCGGCGCCGCGCCGGGCTTTTTCCTTTCATCGGCCTTGTCTTTGGACTTGCCGCCTGACTTGCCGTTACGGGCCATTTTCACCCCTCGCCGATGCGGTTCAGATCGAAATAGGTGGTCTGATAGATCTCGTTGATCCAGTTACCGTAAAGCAGGTGGGCATGGCTGCGCCAGCGGTTCGTGGGCGTGCGTGCAGGGTCGTCGTCGGGGTAGTAGTTGACAGGCACGTTGATGGGCTTGCCCGCCGCGATGTCGCGTTCGTATTCGTCCTTCAGCGTTGTGCTGTCATATTCCAGATGGTTGAAGATATAGAGCGCGCGATGGCCGGCGTCCTCGATCAGGCAGGGCCCCACCTGGTCCGAGGCGATCAGCGTGCGCAGGTCCGGTCGGGCATCCACCTCGGCCTGGCGCACCTCGGTCCAGCGGCTGACCGGAACCAGGACATCGTCGGAAAAACCCCGCAGATAGGGCGAGGCAGGCGCCAGATTCTGATGGCGAAAGCAACCGAAAGCCTTCTGGTCCAGCATGTGCTTTGGCAGACGATGAAAATGCCAGGCCATGGCCATGCCACCCCAGCATACGCCGAATGTGGAATGGACATGGCGCTGGGTCCAGTCGAACACCCGTGTCAGTTCCTGCCAATAGGTCACCTGTTCAAAGGGCAGGTGCTCGACAGGGGCGCCGGTGATGATCAGCCCGTCGAACTTCTCGCCCGAGGCCTCGACCTCGCGGAAGGTGCGGTAGAAGCTGGCCATGTGATCAGCCGCCGTATTGCGGCTTTCGTGATCGGACATGCGGATCAGCTGAAAGTCGATCTGCAACGGCGTTGCGCCGATCAGGCGGGCAAACTGGTTTTCGGTCTGGATCTTTTTCGGCATCAGGTTCAACAGGCCGATGCGCAGCGGCCGGATGTCCTGGGTCGCTGCCCGGCCCGGCGACATGACCATCACGCCTTCGTTCGACAGGATGTCAAAGGCGGGCAGGTCATTGGGCAGGGTAATGGGCATCATGCATCCTTTCTGTCGATCGCCCGGCCGACCAGTTGGATCAGATCGGCCGGAGTTCTGACCTCGGCCACTTCCTCGGCCAGAATGGTTACGCCGCGGCGCGCCATGGCGGCATAGCGCGGCTGGCGGTGTTCCAGGGCGCGCGCATAAGTCCAGCGGATGAAATCATCCGGGTTGACCTGATCCTCGCGCAGCCCCTTTTCCACGCGGTAGTCGGTCCAGGCGCGATCCAGGAAATCGGGCTGGTAATACATCGGCTTGGGCGCGCGGTCGAACCGTCGCACCAGTTCGGCGGTATGATCGGCCGAACCCTTGATCCAGACCAGCAGCAGGTCGCGTTCCAGGCTGTCCAGCACCGGATCGCGTTCCGCCCAGGGGTCCACCACCTCGCAGACCGAGCCACCGGAATCGCAGACGAAATTGCCCAGGTTGTAAAGTTCTCGGGCACGGCGAATGAAGTGACTGGTGTCCAGCAGCGCGGCGATTTCGGCGCTGCGGTGCTGGCCCTGGCGGCGCATGTATTCCTCGAATGGCAGGCCGCCGCGGGTGACACTGCCGGGCTTGCCCAGATAGGTGGACAGCGGAGCCAGATTCTCGAAGGTGATGTTGCTGGCGATATAGACCGAATCCGACAGCAGCAATTCGCGCAGGAACGGCACCTTCATCGCCTCGCGCTTGAAATTGTCGGCGATCAGCTCGCCCATGTAGCGGGTGCCGATGCGGTAATCGACCGAGTAATGGAACCATTCGCCCGAGGCGCGCAGCATCGAGGCCAGATAGGTCTTGCCCAGACCCGACATGCCAAAGAACAGGATCCGCTTGCGCGGCGCCTGCAGCCATTCGTCGCGGGTCGTGTAAAGCATGATCCATCCCTGTCCGGTCGGCCGATAGTTAAGCCCAGCCGAAGCGGGATGAAAGGGGGCAGGCGGATCGTCGCCGCCGCGATCATTTTTTTTGCACCTCCCCTTGCATCCTGGATCGTCGTTCCCATCTGCAGACTGCGGACCGGGCCCCTCTGACGGCATGATTGTCGTGATGTCGGACCGCATCGAGCCTGCTCGGTGCCAGCCCGGAACCTTTCCCATCAGGCCAGCACCGGCATTCGTAGCATGTGGGAGCCTGTAGGAATGGAACCTTTCTATCTGACCTTGTTTCTGGGCACGCCCGTGTGGTTGTGGCTGCTGTTTCTGGCGCTGGTGGGCGCGCTGCTGGCCTTTGACCTGGGAGTGCTGAACCGCAAGGATCACGAAATCGGCGTGGCCGAAAGCCTCAAGCTTTCGGCCATGTATATTGGTCTGGGGCTGCTGTTCGGCGGCTTTGTCTGGTATCAGCTGGGCGCAGCCCCGGCGGCGGAATACCTGACCGCCTTTGTCGTCGAAAAGACGCTGGCGATGGACAACGTCTTTGTCATCGCGCTGATCTTCACCACCCTGTCGATCCCGCGTGCCTATCAGCACCGGGTGCTGTTCTGGGGCATCCTGGGCGTGATCGTGCTGCGCGGCATCATGATCGGCGTCGGCGCAACGCTGGTCGCGCAATACGGCTGGATCCTGTATATCTTTGCCGGCTTCCTGATCCTGACCGGCATCAAGATGCTGTTCATCGGCGAAAAAGAGCATGACATGGCCGACAACCCGGTGCTGAAGTTCCTGCGTCGCCGTCTGCCGCTGACGCAGGATCTGCACGGCCATGCCTTCTGGGTGCGTCAGCCCGATCCTGCGACGGGGCGGCTGCGTCGCTATGCCACGCCGCTGCTGCTGGCGCTGGTGATGATCGAGATCGTTGACGTGATCTTTGCCGTGGACTCGGTGCCGGCGGTCTTTGCCATCACCACCGACCCCTATATCGTCTATACCTCGAACATCTTCGCCATTTTGGGGCTGCGGGCGCTGTTCTTTGCTCTGGCGGCGATCATCCACCGCTTCCAGTATCTGAAGCAGGCGCTGGCGGTGCTGCTGGTGTTCATCGGGTCCAAGGTATTCATCGCCGATCTGCTTGGCATGGCCAAGTTTCCGCCCTCGCTGTCGCTGGGGATCACCTTTGCCATCCTGGGGACGGGCGTCGCCTATTCGCTGTGGCGCACCCGCCGCGACGGCAGCCATCAGGTTGCCCGCGACTGAGCGCCGGGGCGCGGCATCCATTCGCAACCGCGCGGGCCGGGGCATTTCCCGGCCCGCAGCCTTTCGCGCAGGGCGTCCGTCGTCATTCTGCCCTGACGTATGATTCCGTTCTAGCGCGGCGGGGACAAGCGCGCTATGCTTCGCCCCAGACCCGGAAAACCGGGCAGTCTCGCGGCACCGCTGCGAGACCGGAATCAGAGGCAGTGACGGCGGTATCCCATGACCGAGATGGTCTTTGGCACCACGCCCGTGCGGGCAGGTGATCCGATTCTTCCCCGATGGTGGCGAACGGTCGACCGATGGTCGCTGGCCTGTGTGCTGGGGCTGTTTGCCGTCGGGCTTCTGCTGGGGCTTGCGGCATCGGTGCCGCTGGCGGAAAAGAACAATCTGCCGCAGTTCTATTATGTCACCCGTCAGGCGGTTTTCGGCGCCGTGGCGCTGCTGATCATGCTGATCGTGTCGACATTCTCGCCGCGACAGGTGCGGCGGCTGGGCGTCGCCTGCTTTCTGGTCGCGCTGGTGGTGCTGATGGCGCTGCCCTTTGTCGGCACCGATTTCGGCAAGGGGGCGGTGCGCTGGCTGCGGCTGCCGGGCGGGGTTTCGATCCAGCCATCCGAGTTTCTCAAGCCCTGTTTCATCGCCGCCTGCGCATGGTGCTTTGCCGCCAATCAGGAGGTGGGCGGCCCGCCCGGCAGGCTGATTTCCTTTTTCATCGCCGCCCTGGTGGTGGTATTGCTGGCGCTTCAGCCCGATTTCGGGCAGGCATCGCTGGTGTTGTTTTCCTGGTGCGTGATGTATTTCATCGCCGGTGCGCCGCTGTATCTGCTGGGGGGCGTGATGGGGCTGGCGATGCTGGGCGGGTTCTTCGCCTATGGCGCCTCGGAACATTTCGCGCGCCGCATCAACGGCTTTCTGGCCGCCGAGGTCGATCCGCGCACCCAGCTGGGCTATGCCACCAATGCCATCCAGGAAGGCGGCTTCTTCGGCGTCGGCGTGGGCGAGGGATCGGTCAAATGGTCGCTGCCCGACGCCCATACCGATTTCATCATCGCCGTCGCGGCCGAGGAATACGGCCTGATCCTGGTGCTGATCATCATTGCTCTTTACGCCACCATCGTCATCCGCTCGCTGCTGCGCTTGCAGGACGAACGCGATCCCTTTGCCCGCATCGCCGGCACCGGCCTGGCCTGCGCGGTCGGCGTGCAGGCGCTGATCAACATGGGCGTGGCGGTGCGGCTGCTGCCGGCCAAGGGGATGACGCTGCCCTTTGTCAGCTATGGCGGCTCGTCGGTGATCGCCTCGGGGATCGCGGTGGGGATGCTGCTGGCGTTGACGCGCTCGCGGCCGCAGGGCCGCATCGGCGACGTGCTGGGGCGCGGCCGGGGATGACGGACGCCCGCCCCCTGTGCCTGATCGCGGCCGGTGGCACCGGCGGGCACATGTTCCCCGCCCAGTCCCTGGCCGAGGTGCTGCTGTCGCGCGGCTGGCGGGTCAAGCTGTCGACCGATGACCGCGGAGCGCGCTACGCCGGCAATTTCCCCGCCGAAATCCCGCGCGAGGTGGTCAGTTCGGCCACAACCGCGCGCGGCGGCGCGCTGGCGCGGCTGGCGGTTCCCCTGCGCATCGGCGCCGGCATCTGGGCAGCGCGCGCGGCGCTGCGCAGCGACCGTCCCGCGGTGGTCGTGGGCTTTGGCGGCTATCCGACCATCCCGGCGATGTCTGCGGCGCTGATGCTGGGCATTCCGCGGATGATCCACGAACAGAACGGGGTGATGGGGCGGGTCAACATGGCCTTTGCCCGCCGTGTGACACATGTCGCCTGTGGAACCTGGCCCACCAGCCTGCCCGAGGGGGTCACAGGGATTCATACGGGCAATCCCGTCCGACAGGCGGTGCTGGATCGCGCCGCCGCGCCCTATCAGCCACCATCTGCCGAGGGGCCGCTGAACCTTCTGGTCATCGGCGGCAGTCAGGGCGCGCGGGTGCTTTCCGATCAGGTGCCGGCGGCAATCGCCGGCCTGCCACAGGATCTGCGTGCGCGCCTGCAAGTCAGCCATCAGGCCCGGGCCGAGGACGCGGCGCGGGTCACGGCCGCCTACAACGATGCCGGCATCGCGGCCAGCGTGCAGCCGTTTTTCGACGACGTGCCCGCCCGGCTGGCGCAGGCACAGCTGGTCATCAGCCGCGCCGGCGCCTCGTCCATCGCCGACATCACCGTGATCGGGCGGCCGGCAATCCTGATTCCCTTTGCCGCCGCCACCGGCGATCACCAGACCGCGAATGCCCGCGCGATGGCGGAATCGGGCGCGGCGGTGCTGTTGCCCGAATCCGTGCTTGACGCCGAAAGCCTCAGGCGCGACATGCGGGACATTCTTTCCGACCCAGCCCGGGCCAGCCGCATGGCGGCCGCGGCGCTGACGCTGGGCCGCCCCGATGCGGCCACGCGCCTTGCAGATCTAGTGACGGAACTGACCCGATGAACGCAGCAACCAAACTTCCCGGCGAACTGGGGCCCATCCATTTCATCGGCATCGGCGGTATCGGCATGTCCGGGATTGCCGAGGTGCTGATGACGCTGGGCTATCAGGTGCAGGGGTCGGACGTCAGGCGCTCCAAGATCACCGACCGGCTGGAAAAGCTGGGCGCCACCATCTTCGAGGGTCAGTCCGCCGGCAATATCGGCGAAGCCGGCGTGGTGGTGATCTCGACCGCGATCAAGAAGGGCAACCCCGAACTTGAAGAGGCGCGCCGCCGCGGCCTGCCGATCGTGCGCCGGGCCGAGATGCTGGCCGAACTGATGCGCCTGCGCTCGAACGTCGCCATCGCCGGAACCCATGGCAAGACCACGACCACCACCATGGTGGCCACGCTGCTGGATGCGGGCGGCTTTGATCCGACGGTGATCAACGGCGGGGTGATCCACGCCTATGGCAGCAATGCGCGTGCCGGGGCGGGCGAGTGGATGGTGGTCGAGGCCGACGAAAGCGACGGCAGCTTCAACCGTCTGCCGGCGACCATCGCCATCGTCACCAATATCGACCCCGAACATATGGAGCACTGGGGCAGCTTCGACGCGCTGCGCAAGGGGTTCTACGATTTCGTCTCGAACATCCCGTTCTATGGGCTGGCGGTCTGCTGCACCGATCACCCCGAGGTGCAGGCGCTGGTGGGCAAGCTGACCGATCGCCGCGTGCGCACCTTTGGCTTCAACGCCCAGGCCGATGTGCGGGCGACGAACTTGCGCTATGAAAAGGGCATCGCGCATTTCGACATCGCCCTGCAGGGCGAGGCCGAGCTGAACGACGGCGAGGTGCCGGTGATCCAGGACTGCACCCTGCCGATGCCCGGCGATCACAATGTCAGCAATGCGCTGGCGGCGGTGGCCGTGGCGCGCCACCTGGGCATGAAGCGCGCGCAGATCCGCGAGGCACTTGCCCGCTTTGGCGGTGTCGGTCGGCGCTTTACCCGCGTGGGCGAGGTGAACGGCGTGACCATCATCGACGATTACGGCCACCACCCGGTCGAGATCGCCGCGGTGCTGAAGGCGGCGCGTCAGGCCACGACCGGCCGCGTCATCGCCGTGCACCAGCCCCACCGCTATACCCGGCTGTCGAACCTGTTCGACGATTTCTGCACCTGTTTCAACGAGGCCGATGTCGTCGCCATTGCCGAGGTCTATTCGGCCGGCGAAGAGCCGATCCCGGGCGCCTCGCGCGACGATCTGGTAGCCGGGCTGATCGCCCATGGTCACCGCCACGCCCGCGCGGTGATGGACGAGGCCGACCTGGCGCGGCTGGTGCGCGAGCAGGCGCGGCCCGGCGACATGGTGGTCTGCCTGGGGGCCGGGACGATTTCGGCCTGGGCCAACAACCTGCCCGAGCAGCTGACCGAGAAAGCGGCATGATCCTGTTGGCCAGTCACCCCCTGATCGCGGCGGGTTGTGCGATCCTGTGGGGTATTTGCGCCTGCCTGCTGCCACGGGTCTCTGCGCGCAAGCGTTCGGCGATGCTGTGGGGGCTTGTGCTGACAGGGGTGCCGGTTCTGGGCTGGCTGACCTATCTGCTGGGGCCGGTGTTCGGGGTGCTGTTCCTGTCGCTGGGATTGTCGCTGCTGGTCTGGCCCCCCTTTGGTGGACGGGGCCGACGCGGAGATGCGCATTAGCAAGGCAAACAGGCCCCGGTCAGGGAACGGTGGCATGCCGACGACCGACGGGGCATTTTCTCGCGACGACGACTGCCTGAACGTCGCTCGTGGCGGGGGCGGGCGCATTGACGGCGCACGGGCGGGGCATTAGTCACGCCGCCATGAACATCATGCTGCCCACACCACGCGGGGTTCTGACCCCGAACCGCCCCTTGGCCGATCTGACCTGGCTGCGCGTGGGCGGGCCCGCCGACTGGTTTTTCCAGCCTGCCGACATCGATGATCTGGCCGGCTTTCTGCGTGACCTGCACCCCGATGTGGACGTATTTGCGATGGGTGTGGGCTCGAACCTGATCGTGCGTGACGGTGGGGTGGCCGGGGTTGTGATCCGCCTGGGGCGGGGCTTCAACAACATCGAGATTTCCGGCGATCTGATTACCGCCGGCGCGGCGGCGCTGGATGCGCATGTGGCGCGCAAGGCAGCCGAAGCCGGGCGCGACCTGACCTTCCTGCGCACGATTCCGGGCAGCATCGGCGGCGCGGTGCGCATGAATGCAGGCTGCTATGGCAGCTATGTTGCCGATCATCTGGTCGAGGTGCGCGCGGTCGCCCGCGACGGCAGCATTCACGACCTGGCCGCCGAAACCTTGCGCCTGGCCTATCGCCACGCCGAAATTCCGCCCGGCTGGGTCATTACCCGCGCAATCTTCCGCGCCCCTGCCGGTGATCCCGATGTGCTGGCGCGGCGGATGCAGGATCAGCTGGCGCGGCGCGACGCCAGCCAGCCGACCCGCGAACGCAGCGCCGGATCGACCTTTCGCAATCCGGCGGGGTTTTCATCGACCGGACGGGCGGACGATACGCATGAGCTGAAGGCCTGGGCGCTGATCGACGCGGCAGGATTGCGCGGCTATCGGCTGGGCGGCGCACAGATGTCGGAAAAACACCCGAACTTCCTTTTGAACGCCGAAGGCGCCAGCGCGGCCGAGCTTGAGGCCCTGGGCGAGCTTGTGCGCAGGCGCGTGCGCGAGACCAGCGGCCACGACCTGCAATGGGAGGTCATCCGCATCGGTCGGCCGTAACCCGCGCGAGGGCGCGGAAATCTCGCGTCCCGGATGAAAAGGGACTTTTGCGATTTCGCACAAGCGGCTATCCTTGCCTGATAAGCACCCGGATCAACCGGGAACAAGAGGCATAAATTGGCGGGCAGGTCGAGCGGGACAGCCCCTAAAGTCGTGGTCCTGATGGGCGGACCCTCGGCCGAGCGCGAGGTGTCGCTGTCATCGGGTCGGGAATGCGCAAAGGCGCTGCGACTGGCGGGCTATGAAGTCGTCGAAGTTGATGCGGGCAAGGACTTGCCCGAGCGTCTGGCCGAGCACGCGCCAGACGTGGTCTTCAATGCCCTGCACGGGCGCTGGGGCGAGGATGGCTGCGTCCAGGGGCTGATGGACTGGCTGGGCTATCGCTATACCCATTCGGGGGTTCTGGCTTCGGCGCTGGCGATGGACAAGACGCGCGCCAAGCAGGCGCTGCGCGCCGCCGGGCTGCCGGTGGCCGAAAGCCTGATCGCCGCCGCCGAGGATGTGCGCCGCGGCCACCTGATGCCGCCCCCCTATGTGGTCAAGCCCAATGACGAAGGCTCTTCGGTCGGGGTCTATATCGTGCACGACGGCGCCAACGGGCCGCCGCAGCTGTCGGCGCAGATGCCGGCGCAGGTCATGGTCGAAGCCTATGTCGCCGGGCGCGAACTGACGGTCGCGGTTCTGGGCGACCGTGCCCTGGGCGTGACCGAGATCATCACCGACGGCTGGTATGATTACGACGCGAAATACAGCCCCGGCGGATCGCGCCATGTGGTGCCGGCAGAAATTCCGCAAGAAATCGCGGACGCCTGTTGCGACTATGCCGTGCGGGCGCATAAGGCTCTGGGCTGTCGCGGGTTGAGCCGCAGCGACTTTCGCTGGGATCCTGATCGCGGGCTGGCCGGGCTAATCATGCTTGAGGTGAATACCCAACCCGGCATGACCCCGACCTCGCTGGCGCCAGAACAGGCCGCGCATGTGGGCATGGATTTCCCCGCACTGTGCCGCTGGATCGTCGAGGAGGCGCTATGCAGGGATTGAACCCGTTTCACCGGAACGACGGCGCGGGGGGGCGCCCGGTGCCCGGCCGTCCCGCGCCCGCGCGTCCTGCGCCGATGGGTGCAGCGCGCCCGCAGCGCAAGGATCCGGCGCCTTCGCGACTGGCCTATCGCCTGAACCGGATGATGCTGCGCCCGCTGGTGCGGCGACTGGTCCATGTCGGGCTGCCGGCCTTTCTGGCGGCACTGGTGGCGGGGATCTGGCTGTCGGACGAAACCCGGCGCGCGCATCTGACCGGCGGCATCGACGCGATCGTCGATCGGGTTCAGCACCGCGATGCCTTCATGGTCAAGATGATGACGGTCGAGGGGGCGTCGCCCGTGGTCGACAAGGCGCTGCGGGCGATGCTGCCGGTCGAACTGCCGGCATCAAGCTTTGAAATCGATCTGGCCAAGCTGCGTGATCGCGTGCTGGCGCTGGACGCGGTCGAGGCGGTCGATCTGCGCATCAAGCCCGGCGGCGTGCTGTCGGCGGTGGTGACCGAACGGGTGCCTGCGATCATGTGGCGCCATGCCCGCGGTATCGACATGCTGGACAAGACCGGCCACCGCGTCGCCTCTGCCACCGCCCGCGATGTTCGGGGCGATCTGCCCATCATCGCCGGAGAGGGTGCCGATCGTGCTGCTGCCGAGGCATTGGCGCTGATCGATGCGGCCGGCCCCATCCTGCCGCGGCTGCGCGGGCTGGAACGCATCGGCGAGCGGCGCTGGGACGTAGTGCTGGATCGCGGCCAGCGTATCCTGCTGCCCGAGGACGGCGCCCTGCTGGCCTTGGAGCGCGTGATCGCCCAGGATCGCGCCCAGCATCTGCTGGACCGCGATGTGCAGGTCGTGGATCTGCGGTTGCAGGCTCGCCCGGTGGTGCGGCTTGGGCTGGATGCCCAGAACGCCATTCGCCGCGCACGGGGTCACCCCGAAATCGGTCCCGACGGCAAACCGATCGAGGCGGTTGCAGACAAGACCTCGAAAAGCTCCAGGAAAAGCGGTTAAAATCTTGAAGAGGCAGGCATGATGAAGGATCTGTGTCAAGGTCAGCGCGCCATGCGCGCGATGCGCCGCCAGGCCATGCAGCGGGGCGTGATCGCCGTGCTGGACATCGGAACCTCGAAGATCGCTTGCCTGGTGTTGCAATTCGATGGCCCCAGCCAGTTCCGGGAAACCGACGGTGTGGGCCCGATGGCGGGACAGTCCAACTTTCGTGTGATCGGCACCGCCCACACTCGGGCCCGCGGCATGCGGTTCGGGGAAATCGAGGTAATGGCCGAAACCGAACGCGCGATCCGCACCGTGATCCAGTCGGCACAGAAGGTCGCCGGCGCGCGGGTCGATCATGTGATCGCCTGCATCTCTGGCGCGCGTCCCGCCAGCTATGGGCTGGCAGGCGAGATCGTGCTGGACGGGGGCAGGGTCGGCGAGCATGACGTGGCCCGGGTGCTTGCGTCCTGCGAGGTGCCCGATTTTGGCAGGGGGCGCGAGGTCCTGCACGCTCAGCCGGTGAATTTTGCGCTGGACGGACGTTCGGGTTTGTCCGATCCGCGCGATCAATCGGGCAATCGCCTGGCTTGCGACATGCACGTGCTGACCATCGATGCGGTGGCGGCGTCGAACCTTGTGACCTGCATCCGGCGCTGCGACATGGAACTGGCCGGGGTCGCCTCGGCATCCTATGGCGCAGGCCTGGCCGCGCTGGTCGAGGACGAGCAGGAGCTGGGTGCGGCCTGCATCGACATGGGCGGCGGCACCACCGGCGTGTCGGTATTCATCAAGAAGCACATGATCTTTGCCGATGCGGTGCGGGCTGGTGGCGATCTGATAACGCATGACATCGCGCAGGGTTTGCGCATCGGTTACGCGCAGGCCGAACGGCTCAAGACCCTGCATGGCGGGTTGGAGGTGACCGGCCGCGACGACCGCGAGATGATCGAACTGGGCGGAGAGACCGGCGACTGGGATACCGACCGGCGCAGCATCAGCCGCGCCGACCTGATCGCGATCATGCGCCCCCGTGTGGAAGAAATCCTTGAGAAGGTGGCCGAAATCCTGGATGCGGCGGGATTCGACGACATGCCCTCCCGCCAGATCGTGCTGACCGGCGGCGGCAGCCAGATCCCGGGGCTGGACGTGCTGGCGGCCCGGATGCTGGGGCAGAACGTTCGCATCGGTCGCCCGCTGCGCATTCAGGGCCTGCCCCATAACGCAACCGCACCCGGTTTTTCATCGGCCGTCGGCCTGGCGTTGCTGACGGCGCATCCTCAGGACGAATGGTGGGATTTCGACATGCCCGCCGAACATTATCCGGCCCGCAGCCTGCGCCGGGCCTATCGCTGGTTCCGCAACAACTGGTAGGCGCTTGCGGGGCCGCATCAGGTGGTGGAAATCCATATTTCCACCACATGCAGCGCAATGGGCAAGATGCCGCCGAAACTGCCGATTGGCACCGCCATATTTGGTGGAACGACTGTGTTTTTCGGGTGACGCTTGCCGAGAATCTGGTTAGGCTTGGCAAATACGGGGATTCGACCGGACACGGCGCAGGTCCGGCGCAACATACAAGGCAGGCGAAACATGGAACGGCAGATCCATCTGATGCTGAACGATGACCAGGAACTGAAGCCGCGGATCACCGTCTTCGGCGTCGGCGGCGCGGGCGGCAATGCGGTCAACAACATGATCGAAAAGCAGCTCGAGGGTGTCGAGTTCGTGGTGGCGAACACCGACGCCCAGGCGCTGCAATCGTCCAAGGCCGAACATCGCATCCAGATCGGTCCCAAGGTCACTGAGGGCCTTGGTGCCGGTGCCAAGCCCGCCATCGGCGCCAAGGCGGCCGAGGAGACGATCGAGGATATCGTCGATCACCTGATGGGTGCGCATATGTGCTTCATTACCGCCGGCATGGGCGGCGGCACCGGCACCGGCGCCGCCCCGATCATTGCCCAGGCTGCGCGTGAAATGGGCATCCTGACCGTCGGCGTCGTCACCAAGCCCTTCCAGTTCGAGGGCAGCAAGCGCATGCGCCAGGCCGAAGAAGGCGTCGAGGCGCTGCAAAAGGTCGTCGATACCCTGATCATCATTCCCAACCAGAACCTGTTCCGCCTCGCCAACGAAAAGACCACCTTCACCGAAGCTTTCGCCATGGCCGACGACGTGCTTTACCAGGGCGTCAAGGGCGTGACTGATCTGATGGTTCGGCCCGGCCTGATCAACCTCGACTTTGCCGATGTGCGCGCAGTCATGGACGAGATGGGCAAGGCGATGATGGGCACGGGCGAAGCCTCGGGCGAAAACCGCGCCGTGCAGGCGGCCGAAAAGGCGATCGCGAACCCGCTGCTGGACGAAATCAGCCTGAACGGCGCCAAGGGTGTTCTGATCAACATCACCGGCGGTTACGACCTGACCCTGTTCGAGATGGACGAGGCTGCGGAAAAGATC
Organism: Paracoccus sp. SMMA_5_TC; assembly: GCF_009696685.2. NCBI lineage: Bacteria > Pseudomonadati > Pseudomonadota > Alphaproteobacteria > Rhodobacterales > Paracoccaceae > Paracoccus > Paracoccus sp. SMMA_5_TC. The sequence goes on along the minus strand of NZ_CP102355.1, from coordinate 2,626,879 downwards.
CGCGAGAAGGTCGATCCCGACGCCAATATCATCGTCGGTTCGACCCTGGATCCGTCCATGGAAGGCACCATCCGGGTTTCGGTGGTGGCGACCGGAATCGACGCCGCGGCCGCCGAGGTTCCGGCGCCTCGCCGCGGGATGCGCGAGCCTTTGACCCAGACGCCCTTGAGCCACAGCAAGGTCGAGGATGACCTGCCGGTGCCGCCGCGCCGTTCGCCCGTCGAAGCAGCGCCGCAGCCTGCCGCAGCCGTGCGTCCGCAACCCGCCGCCCGGTTCGAGGATGACGAGATGCCGCGCCCGGCCTATCAGCCCGAACTGCGCCAACCCAGCGCCCTTGCACCGGCCCGCGATACGCTGAACAACGATGCCAGCGGTTTCGTGGCCCCCACCCGAACCGCCCAGGCGCCGGCTGGCACGCCCTCGGACGCGGTGATGCAGCGTCTGAGCGCCGCCGTAGCCAAGGCGCCCGAGCGCGCGGCAGCGGCGCAGCAGCGCACCGCAGCGCCGCAACCCGAACCCGCGCGGCCTCATGGCCGCATGGGCGGACTTAGCCGGATGCTCGAGCGGATTTCCGGTCATGCCGAACCGGCGGAAAAGCCCGCGGCATCCACCATCGCTGAACGCGTCAGCGAAAGGGTCGCTGCCCGCAGCCGCAACGGGCTGGATGCCGGGTTCGACGATCTGGCCAGCCCTGATCGCGCGGGCGAGAATGTGGAAATCCCGGCATTCCTGCGCCGGCAAGCGAACTAGCCAGATCACAACTCTGTGCGCGCAATGATTGAAAAGGTCCGCTGACGCGGGCCTTTTCCTGTTTATACACAAAGGGTTGGAAAATCGGGGCGCCAAGGGTCGTCCGGCGCCGGGCGTTTGTTTCAGGTCGTTACAAATCGTTAATTGTGGTGGGCGCGGGGCGTGCCTAACTCGGACAGTAACGGGGAATCCCCTTTCGTCTTGAACAGTTATCGCAGGCCAGACCATGCAGACCACCATCGCACAGAAAGCCCAGTTCCGCGGCGTCGGGCTGCACTCGGGCGCGGCCGTGCGTCTGGCGATTTTGCCGGCGCCGGCCGATCATGGCATCGTCTTTGTGCGCACCGATCTGGGCGGCGCACGAATCCCGGCCTTGTGGGATCGGGTGACGCCGTCGCAGCTTTGCACCCTTCTGGACAATGGCCAGGGGGCGACCGTTTCGACGGTCGAACATGTCATGGCCGCCTTGGCCGGAACCGGCATTCACAATGCCATCGTCGAAGTGAACGGTCCCGAAGTTCCGATCCTGGACGGTTCGGCCGCGCCATTCGTTCAGGGTATCCTGCAGGCGGGATTGCGTCGCTATTCCCAGGCTCCGCTGCGGGCAATCCGCGTCCTGCGCGAGGTCGAGGTTCAAAATGGCGAGGCTTTCGCGCGCCTTTCCCCTGCGGACCACCTGGAAATCCATTTCGACATCAGTTTCGCGGACGCGGCTATCGGCCATCAGGAAAAATATCTGGACATGGCGAATGGCAGCTTTGTCCATGAGCTGATGGACAGCCGCACGTTCTGCCGACAAGCCGATGTCGTTCACATGCAGCAGAACGGGCTGGCCCTGGGCGGCACCTATCTCAATGCGGTGGTGGTCGATGGCGACAAGGTGCTGTCCCCCGGCGGCTTGCGCCATCGCGATGAGGCCGTGCGGCACAAGATGCTGGATGCGGTGGGCGATCTTGCCCTGGCCGGAGCGCCGCTTCTGGCGCGATATACCGGTCACCGCGCCGGTCACGCGCTGACCAACAAGCTGCTGCGGGCGCTTTTCTCCCAGCCTGATGCCTGGGAATGGCAGACCCTGACCCCGGCGATGGAGCGCGCTCTGCCAGGGGCGGGCGTGTTTTCCGACCCTGCGCTGCGCGGTCAGCAACGTCAGTTGGCGGTCGCCTGACCGTGACGCGATTGCGCGCTTTTTTGCGGTTTTGGCATTTTGCGCAGCCCGTTTTTCTATGCTAGGACGACCGGGCTGCGCGGCTCTTGCGCCTTGCGGCGGGACAGAATCGTGACGGGCAGGGTTGGTATGACAGGCATCAGATCGGGTTCCTTGGTCGCGGCTGTGCTGTCGGTCGGCCTTTTGGCTGCTTGTGGTGGCGGCGGCACCTCGGCGAACGATTCGCTGGAAAGCTTTACCGCCGAACAGATTTACAAGCGCGGCGAATACGAACTTGAGAATGCGCGCAAACCCAAGGAAGCGATCAGGTATTTTTCCGAGGTCGAGCGGCTTTACCCCTATTCCGAATGGGCCAAGCGCGCCTTGATCATGCAAGCCTATTCCCTGCATCGCGCCCGCAATTACGAAGAGGCGCGCGGCGCGGCGCAGCGTTTCATCGATACCTATCCCGGTGACGAGGATGCGGCCTATGCCAAGTATCTGCTGGCCCTGTCCTACTACGATCAGATTGACGAGGTTGGCCGCGACCAGGGCCTGACCTTCCAGGCGTTGCAGGCCCTGCGCGAGGTCATCGAGCAATATCCGGATACGGAATATGCGCGCTCCTCGATCCTGAAGTTCGATCTGGCATTCGACCATCTTGCGGCCAAGGAAATGGAAATCGGCCGCTACTATCTCAAGCGCGGCCATTACACCGCCGCCATCAATCGCTTCCGTGTGGTGGTCGAGGAGTTCCAGACCACCAGCCACACGCCCGAGGCGCTCATGCGCCTTGTCGAAGCCTATCTGGCGCTGGGGTTGAACGATCAGGCGCAGACAGCCGGGGCGATCCTGGGCCACAACTTCCAGTCCTCGCCTTTCTACGAGGATGCCTATGCGCAGCTGCGCGGCCAGGGCCTGAAGCCCGAGGCGCGCGGCAACAGCTGGCTGACCAATGTCTATCGCCAGGTGATCCAGGGCAAGTGGCTTTGATCGCCGATGCTGCGGCATCTCGACATCCGCGACATGCTGCTGATCGACCGGCTGGAGCTTGATTTCCGGCCGGGCCTGAACGTGCTGACGGGCGAAACCGGCGCCGGCAAATCCATTCTGCTGGACTGTCTGGGCTTTGTGCTGGGCTGGCGTGGCCGCGCCGATCTGGTGCGTGCAGGCGCTGCGCAGGGCGAGGTGACGGCCGTGTTCGAGTTGCCCGACCGACATCCGGCCCGCGATATCCTGTCCCAGGCCGGGTTCGCGCTTTCGGGGGACGAACTGATCCTGAGGCGCGTGAACGGCGGTGATGGTCGCAAGACCGGCTGGATCAACGATCGCCGCGCTTCGGGCGAGGTGCTGCGGCAGCTTTCGGAAACGCTGGTCGAACTGCATGGCCAGCACGACGATCGCGGTTTGCTCAATCCGCGCGGTCATCGGCAATTGCTGGATGCCTTTGCCGGGCTGGACCTGACGGCGCTGCGCCAGGCCTGGGCCGCCCGGCGCGAGGCCCGCACCGCGCTCGAGGCGGCCGAGGCCGCGCTTGCCGCCGCCCGTCAGGAAGAGGATTTTCTGCGCCACGCCGTTGCCGAACTGGACAAGCTGGCGCCGCAACCCGGTGAAGAGGCCGCGCTGGACAGCGCCCGGCGCAGCATGCAGGCGGCAGAACGTATCCGCGCCGACGTTGCCCGTGCGGCGCAGGCCTTGGGTAGTGACGGTGCAGAGGGCGCAATGCTGGATGCGGTGCGCTGGCTCGAAGCCGCTGCCGACCGCGCCGAGGGCCGGCTCGAGGCGCCGGTGGCGGCGCTGCAGCGGGCCTTGATCGAATTGGGCGAGGCAAGCTCGGGGGTGGAAGCCGCGCTCGAGGCGATGGAATTCGATCCTCGCGATCTTGAAGCAACCGAAGAGCGGCTGTTCGCGCTGCGGGCCTTGGCACGCAAGCATGATGTGCTGGCCGACGATCTGGCGGGTCTGGCCGATCGGCTGCGCGAACGTCTGCTGCGGATAGATGCCGGCGAAGCCGATCTGGCGCGCCTGCAGCAGGCCGTAGCCCAGGCCGATCTGGAATATCAGGCCGAGGCCGACGCGGTCAGCCGCCAGCGCGCCACGGCGGCCAAGCGGCTCGATGCCGCGATGGCCGCCGAGCTTGCGCCGCTGAAGATGGAGCGGGCGGTTTTCCAAACCCTCGTCAGCGCCGCCGAGCCCGGACCCGAAGGCCAGGATGCGGTCACCTTTACCGTCGCCACCAATCCCGGCGCACCGGCCGGGCCGCTGGATCGCATCGCCTCGGGCGGCGAGCTGTCGCGCTTTCTTCTCGCGCTCAAGGTCTGCCTGGCGCGGGGAAATGATGCGCTGACCCTGATCTTCGACGAGATCGACCGGGGGGTGGGCGGAGCCACCGCCGATGCCGTCGGCAGACGACTGGCGCGCCTGGCCGAAGGCGCGCAAGTGCTCGTCGTAACCCACAGCCCGCAGGTGGCCGCGTTGGGTGGGCATCATTTCCGGGTGTCGAAGTCGATCCGCAACGACATGACCACATCCTGCGTGGCGGCTCTGGATCCGGATCAAAGGGTGCAGGAAATCGCGCGCATGCTTTCGGGAGAGGCGATCACCCCTGCTGCGCGTGAGGCGGCCCGAGCGCTGCTGCAGGGATAGGCCGCATCAGTCGAGGATACGGTCGATCTGGCGAATGATCGACAGCACCGTTTCGCTTTCCGGATCGTATCGGATCAAGCGGCCGTCGATGATACCGTATCGGCTTCCCGGAGGGGGATGGCTCATGCCGTAAAGACCCGGCCGCGTGACCTTGTGCAGACGCTGCGCGTCCAGCCGCTCGCCGATCCGCAGGGGCGCTGCGATTGCTGCTGTGTCGGGGTCGGCGCTGCCATGGCTGCCTGCCTGCCCAAGCGTCGCAGGCTGGGCAATCAACAGGATCAGAATCAGAACAGAACCAAGGCGCAACATGACGACAGCCTGACACAGGCAGATTGATAAATGATAAACACCGGAACCCGGGCTCGGGATCCGGTGTTCATGAAAAATTTATGACCCTGATTTCCTGTCAGGCCCGGTCGCGCCCTCTGATGGCAGCGCGCCCTCTGATGGCAGCGCGCCCTCTGATGGCAGCGCGCCCTCTGATGTCAGCCGGTGCGGTGCCTCTTTTCAAATCGGGGCAACATGGCCGAGAAATCGCGCCCACGCCCGTCCTCTTCCTCGACAAAACTGGCGTAAAGCCGGCTTGCAAGTTCGCCCATCGGCGTATCGGCATCGACTGCGGCGGCCGCCTGCTGGCTTAGCCGAAGATCCTTCAGCATCAGCTCGGCCGCAAATCCCGGCTTGTAATCGTTGTCGGCGGGCGACTTTGGACCGACGCCCGGCGCGGGGCAATAGGCGTTCATGCTCCAGCTGTAGCCGGACGAGGTCGAGACCACGTCGAACATCTTCTGCCGGTCCAATCCCAGCTTGTCGGCCAGGGCAAAGGCTTCGCAGGTGGCGATCATGGTGACGCCCAGGATCATGTTGTTGCAGATCTTGGCGGCCTGACCGGCGCCGGAATCGCCGCAATGCACGGCCTTTTGTCCCATGATCTCGAAAAGCGGTCGCACCCTGTCAAAGGCATCGGCGTCGCCGCCGACCATGAAGGTCAGCGTGCCCGCCGCCGCGCCCGTCACCCCGCCCGAAACCGGCGCATCCAGCGCGCCCAGGCCGGCGCCGCGGGCCTGCGCCGCCACCGTGCGCGCGCTGTCGACATCGACGGTCGAGCAGTCGCACAGCACCGCACCGGGCGCCATGGCGGGGATCAATTCGTCCGCGACGCTGCGCAGGATGGCGCCATTGGGCAGCATGGTGATGACGACCTCGGCGCCTTGCGCCGCCTCTGCCGCGCTGGCGGCCGGGGTGACGCCCTGCGGCATCGGTGCCGCCAGGTCGAAGCCGGTGACCTGATGGCCGGCCTTGGCCAGATTGGCGGCCATCGGCCCGCCCATGTTGCCCAATCCGATGAAACCGATCTTCATGCGCATTCCTCCCATCTGATTTCGGCATTGGCCAGCGGCGCCAGCATGGCCGCGACATGTGCGGGGCTGGCGTCGGCGGACCATTTCGGGTTGCGGTCCTTGTCGATCAGCTGCGCCCGGACGCCTTCCAGGAAATCGCTTTCGGCTGTGGCACGGGCGGTAAAGCGCAGTTCGCGCGACAGGCTTTGGCGCAGGTCGCTGTCCTGACGTGCCGCCCGCACCAGGGCCAGCGTCGCGGCCATCGACAGGGGCGAATTGCGCCGCAGCGGCTTCAGCGCGGCCTCGTCGCCGCGTTCGGTCAGCCTGGCAATGATCTCATCGACGCTGTCGGCGGCAAAGGGCGCCAGGTCCAGCTGTGCAAGCGGTGCCGCGGGCGCGGCTCGGCCCTGGATCAGCGACAGATCGGCGGTTTCGGCCAGCCGGTCGATCAGCTCGGCCCATTCGGCTTCGGGAAGATACACATCGGCAAAGCCTGCATGAATCGCATCGCCCGGACCCATGCGCGCCCCGGTCAAACCCAGATATTCGCCGGCATGTCCCGGTGCCCGCGCCAGCAGCCAGCTGCCGCCCACATCCGGGATCAGGCCGATTCCGCATTCGGGCATGGCAATCTGGGTGCTGTCGCCGACAATGCGATGGCTGGCGTGACCGCCGACGCCGACGCCGCCGCCCATGACAAAGCCCTGCATGAAGGCGACGATGGGCTTGGGAAATTCGGCGATGCGCGCATTCATACGGTATTCGTCGGCAAAGAAGGCCTGGCCGACGGCGTGATCGCCGGCCAGCCCCGCGCGATAGACCGCCGCGATATCCCCGCCCGAGCAAAAGGCTCGGTCGCCCTGGGCGTCGATGATGACCAGTGCCACCTGCGGATCGTCGCGCCAGGCGCACAGCGCCGCATCGATGGCCAGCGCCATGTCATGGCTCAGCGCATTCAGTGCCTGCGGGCGGCTGAAGGTAATGCGACCGGCCTTGCGGTCCTTGCGGGTGGTGATGTCAGCCATTCACGTCCTCTCGGCCAGCAGGGCGCGGCTGACGATCAGCCGCATGATTTCATTGGTGCCTTCCAGGATCTGATGCACGCGCAGGTCGCGCACGATCTTTTCGATGCCGTAATCGGCCAGATAGCCATAGCCGCCGTGCAGTTGCAGGCATTGGTTGGCGACCTCGAAGGCACGGTCGGTCACCAGCAGCTTGGCCATGGCACAGAACTTGGTGGCATCGGCGGTCTTGTGATCCAGCTTCCACGCGGCCTGGCGCAGGAAGATGCGCGCCGACTGCAACGCCGTTTCCATCTCCGCCAGCCGGAACTGCAGGGCCTGGAACTGGTCCAGGCTTTGGCCGAAGGCGCGCCGTTCCCCCATATAGCGCAGGGTCGCATCCAGCGCCGCCTGCGCGCCCCCCAGCGCGCCGGCCGAAATGTTCAGCCGGCCGCCATCCAGCCCCGCCATGGCATAGGAAAAGCCGCGCCCCTCTTCGCCGATCAGGTTTTCTTCGGGGATCACGCAATCGTCGAACTGCACCTGGGCGGTCGGTTGCGCCTTCCAGCCCATCTTGTGCTCCAGCGCCCCGAAGCTGAGGCCGGGTGTGCCCGCCTCGACCACCACGGTCGAGATGCCGCGCGGCCCGTCCTGGCCGGTGCGCACCATGACCAGATAGCAGTCCGAATAGCTGCCGCCCGAGATGAAGGCCTTGGTGCCGTTCAGTTTCCAGCCCCCCGGCACCCGTTCGGCGCGGGTGCGCAGAGCGGCCGCATCCGATCCCGAGCCGGGTTCGGTCAGGCAATAGGAAAACACCTTCTGCATGCTGCACAGATCGGGCAGCCAGCGGGCCTTGTTCTCGGGCGTGCCGAACTTGTCGATCATGCCGCCGCACATGTTATGGATCGACAGGAAAGACCCGACCGAGGGGCAGGACATCGCCAGCGCCTCGAACACCAGGGTGGCGTCCAGCCGCGACAGGCCGGTGCCGCCGAATTCCTCGTCGACATAGACCCCGCCAAAGCCCAGTTCGGCGGCCTGGCGCCACAGATCGCGGGGGATGGTGCCCTGATCCTCCCACGCGCGGGCATTGGGGGCGATCTGTTCGGCCCCGAAATCCCGTGCCATGTCGAAGATGGCCTGCTGTTCCTCGCTCAATGCGAAATCCATGCGTCCCCCCTTGCGAATGTCGTGCTTGCCGTCCCGAATGGCGACGGGCTGCGGGCGGGGTCGCCCCCGCCCGATCGTTTCAGTCCAGCGCCTTGAAGTTCAGGCTGGCCCCGTCCTTGATCCCCGAGAACCAGCGCGCGGTCACGGTCTTGGTCCGGGTATAGAAGCGGAATGCGTCGGGACCATACTGGTTCAGATCGCCGAATGCCGATTTCTTCCAGCCGCCGAAGGTGTAATAGCTCAGCGGCACCGGGATCGGAAAGTTGATGCCGACCATGCCCACGTTCACCCGGCTGGCGAAATCGCGGGCGGTATCGCCATCGGCGGTAAAGATCGCGGTGCCGTTGCCATAGTCATTGTCCATGACCAGCTTCAGCGCCTCTTCGTAGTTCTGGGTGCGGACCGTGGACAATACCGGACCGAAGATTTCTTCCTTGTAGATGTCCATGTCGCGGGTCACGCGGTCGAACAGCGACGGGCCGCAGAAAAAGCCGTTCTCGTAGCCCTGGATGCTCAGCCCGCGACCATCGACCACCAGATCGGCGCCCTGCTGCACACCGGATTCGATCAGCCGGTTGATGCGCTCCTGCGCGGCCCTGGTGATGACCGGGCCGAAATCCACATCCTCGCCGGCGGTATAGGGACCGACCTTCAGCTTTTCGATGCGCGGCACCAGCCGTTCGATCAGCGCATCGGCGGTCTTTTCCCCCACCGGCACCGCGACCGAGATCGCCATGCAGCGTTCGCCCGCCGCGCCGAAGCCCGCGCCGACCAGCGCGTCGGCAGCCTTGTCCAGATCGGCGTCGGGCATGATCAGCATGTGGTTCTTGGCGCCGCCGAAGCACTGTGCGCGCTTGCCGTTGCTGGCCGCGCGGCCATAGATGTATTGCGCGATCGGGGTCGAGCCCACAAAGCCCACGGCCTGAATGGTCGGGTGATCCAGGATCGCGTCGACGATTTCCTTGTCGCCGTTCACCACCTGCAACACCCCGTCGGGCAGCCCCGCTTCCTGCGCCAGCCTTGCCAGCATGATCGAGGTCGAGGGAACCCGTTCCGAGGGCTTCAGGATCATGGCATTGCCGGCGGACAGCGCCGGCCCCATCTTCCACAGCGGGATCATGGCCGGAAAGTTGAACGGCGTGATGCCGGCGACCACGCCCAGCGGCTGGCGCATGGCGTAAAGGTCGATGCCGGGGCCGGCATCGCCGGTGTATTCGCCCTTGAGCATCGCCGGGGCGCCCATGCAGACCTCGATCACCTCAAGGCCGCGCTGCACGTCGCCGCGGGCGTCGGGCAGGGTCTTGCCGTGTTCGCGGCTGACCAGCTCGGCCAGGGCGTCCATGTTGTCGTTGATGAGCTGGCCGAATTTCATCATCACCCGCGCGCGGCGCTGGGGGTTGGTGGCGGCCCAGGCGACCTGTGCCTTTTCGGCGCTGCGCACGGCCGCGTCCAGTTCGGCCGGCGTCGCCAGCGGCACCTTGGCGATGATTTCGCCGGTGGCGGGGTTATAGACATCGCTGAACCGGCCCGAGGTGCCCTTGACCTCTTTGCCGTCGATCCAGTGGCTCAGTTCCTGCATGGCTGTCTCCGTCGGGTTCGCTGTCGCGGGGATCATAGGCTTGCATCCCTGCCGCAGAAAGAGGCAGTGTGGCAAAAGCGTTTTGCATTTCTGCAAAGGCCGGGCATGGATTGGGATGATCTGCGCATCTTTCTGGCGGTGGCGCGTGCCGACAGCCTGTCCGGCGCCGGCCGGCGGTTGGGTGTCGATGCCTCGACCGTGGGCCGCCGGGTGGCGCGGCTTGAGGCGGCGCTGGGGGCCAAGCTGTTTCTCAAGACGCCACAGGGCTATGCGCTTGCGCCCGAGGGCGAGCGGCTGCTGCCCCATGCCGAGGCGGCCGAGGCGGCGCTGACCGGCGCGGCCGAGGCGCTGACCGGCCCCGGCGACCTCGGCGGGCAGGTGCGTATCGGCGCCCCCGACGGTTGTGCCAACTATCTGCTGCCGCAGGTCTGCGCGCGGCTGTGCGAATCGCACCCGGGGCTGGAAATCCAGATCGTCGCCCTGCCCAGGGTGTTCAACCTGTCGCGGCGCGAAGCGGACATGGCCATCGCCGTATCCCAGCCGCAGGCGGGTCGGCTGGTGGTGCAGCGGCTGACCGATTATCACCTGCATCTGGCCGGGCATCAGGATTACTTGCGCCGGCACCCGCCGATCCGCAGCCGCGCCGACCTGCAGGGGCATCGCATGATCGGCTATATCGCCGACATGATCTTTGACCGCGAACTGGATTATCTGCCCGAAACCGGGGCCGATTGGGCGCAGCTGACCTCGAACTCGGTGTCGGTGCAGATGCAGGCGATCCGCGCCGGGGCGGGCTTGGGAATCGTGCACGATTTCGCCATTCCGTTTTGCCCGGGGGTGCAGCGGGTGCTGACCGACCAGATCGCGCTGAAACGCAGCTTCTGGTTGATCCGCCATGCCGACGACCGCCGGTCCCAGCGCATGACCCGGCTGGCCGAGGCGCTGGCCCAGGGGCTGCGGGCCGAGGTGGCGCGGCTCGAGGCGCTGGTGCAGCCCTGATTGCTGCGGCTGCACATCGGCCTTGACGCAAGCGCGGGTTGCGGCAACGCTGACACAAGGCCGTTTCATGAGCCTGATGCCAGGAGGACAAACATGCTCGTCACCCAGATCCTGTCGATGAAGCCCAATGGCGATATCTTCACCATCGCCCCCGGCGCCAGCGTGGCCGAGGCCGCCAAGCTGCTGTCGGAGAAGCGGATCGGCGCGGTGGTGGTGTCCGAGGATGGAAAGATCCCGCTGGGCATCCTGTCTGAACGCGACATCGTGCGCGAATTGGGCCGGCGCGGCGCACCCGTCCTTGATGCGCCAATCAGCGAGCTGATGACCCGAAAGCCGATGACCTGCACCAAGGGCGAGGACGCGCTGGTGATCCTTGAACGGATGACCCAGGGACGTTTCCGCCACCTGCCCGTGGTGAACGACGCCGGTGAGATGATCGGCCTGGTGTCGATCGGCGATGCGGTTTCCGCCCGGCTCAAGGAACTGGCGGCCGAGAAAGAGGCGCTGACCGGGATGATCATGGGCAACTGACGTCGCCTGCGCAGGCCAGTGGGCGCAACCGCTTGCAGTTTCGCGGAAATCCTGTTTGACTGCGGGAATCCGCACGAAGGTGGAGCCATCATGCGCATTGGCCTGTATCCCGGCACTTTCGACCCGATCACCCTGGGTCATATCGACATCATCGAGCGCGCGATGGAACTGGTCGACCGGTTGGTGATCGGCGTGGCGATCAACCGGGACAAGGGGCCCCTGTTCCCGCTTGAGGACCGGGTGGCGATGGTGCGCAGCGAATGCGACCGCATCGCCGCTGCCTCGGGCGGGGAAATCGTCGTGCATCCCTTTGAAAACCTGTTGATCGACTGCGCGCGCGACGTGGGTGCCAGGGTCATCGTGCGCGGCCTGCGCGCCGTGGCCGATTTCGAATACGAGTTTCAGATGGTTGGCATGAACCGCGCGCTTGATTCGAATATCGAGACCGTGTTCCTGATGGCGGACGCGCGGCGCCAGGCCATTGCCTCGAAACTGGTCAAGGAAATCGCCCGTCTGGGCGGGGATGTGTCGAAATTCGTGTCGCCTGCGGTCGAGCAGGCCCTGAAGGCCCGATTCGCCCGCTGAGACTTTCGCTTTTGCCACAGCCTGCTAACCTGTGTTCGTCGACACAGGACGTAACAGGCATGACCGAACCCAGGCCGTTTCCGCAGCCCATACCCGAGCGTGAGCCACCGCCGCTACCCGATCCGGCGCCGGACCCGGGCCCGGATGAAATTCCCCTGCCTGCCATCATCGGCATGGGCACCATCGGACAGGTGCTGGTCGAGGGGTGGCGCGACTTCCGCAGGGCGCCGGCCTTTGGCCTGCTGTTTGCGGCCTTTTACGTGCTGGGCGGCTGGGTGCTGGCCACGGTGGCGCTGGCGGCAGGGCAGGAGTGGTGGCTGATGCCCTTTGTCGTCGGCTTTCCCCTGCTTGCACCCTTTGCCGCCGTAGGCCTTTACGAGGTCAGCCGCCGCATCGAGATGGATCAGCCCCTGGACTGGCGCCAGATCCTGGGGGTGGTGGTGGCGCAAAAGGATCGACAGGTTCCCTCGATGGCCATGGTGATCCTGCTGATGTTCATGTTCTGGGTATTTGTTGCCCACACCATCTTTGCGCTGTTCATGGGCGTGTCGTCGCTGACCAACATCACCAAATCGGCCGAGATCCTGTTTCACGGCAGGGGGCTGGTGATGCTTCTGGTGGGCACGCTGATCGGCGGCGGCTTTGCGGCGGTGCTGTTCTCGATCACTGTCGTTGGCCTGCCGCTCATTCTCGACCGTGAGGTCGACCTGATTTCCGCAATCATTGCCAGCTTTCAGGCGGTCGCGGCCAATCCGCTGGTGCTGGCGGTCTGGGCAGCAGTGATCGCGGCGCTGCTGTTTGCGGCCATCGCGACAATGTTCATCGGGTTGCTGGTGGTGCTGCCGGTTCTTGGGCACGCCAGTTGGCACATGTATCGCCAGCTGATGCCCGACCCGACCCCTGAACCCTTGCGACTGCGGGCATGAAAAAGGGCGGCCGCAGGGCCGCCCGACATCGACTGACGCCGTCCTGACTATTCGCTGTTGGCCAGCCGGGGCGTGACCGGAGCCGCAAGTTTTGGCGCGGCAGATTTCGTCAACGGGTCTTCCTGGCGTTGCACAGAGCCCTCGAAATGCGCGCCCGATTCAATGGCGATGGTCTTGTGGATGATGTCGCCCTCGACGCGGGCGGTGGCGGTCAGTCGCACCTTCAGACCGCGCACGCGGCCGACGACGCGCCCATGCACCACGACCTCTTCAGCGACGATCTCACCGCGAATCGTGGCGCTTTCGCCGACAATCAGCTGATGGGCACGGATATCGCCTTCGATCGTGCCCTCGATCTGGATATCGCCTTCGGTTTGCAGATTTCCGCTGACCGTCAGATCGGACGACAGGATCGACGGTGCGGTGCGGCCGCGCGCAGCCGCGGCGGATTGGGCCGCGGGGACATCAGCCGGGTTTTCCAGAGGCCGGGCGGTCGCGGGCTCGGGCGCCGTCTGGGTGCGGGGGCCGGGTTCGGTGACACGGGTCTTAGAAAACATTCTGGGCAGCCTTGATGAAGGTCATGGGGTTCATGGCCTGACCGTTCACCCGCACTTCGTAATGCAGATGCGAACCGGTCGAGCGTCCGGTATTGCCCATATCACCGATCCGCGTGCCACGCGACACCTTTTGCCCGACCTTGACCCGAATCTTGGACAGATGGCCGTAGCGGGTTTCGACACCCAGCGCGTGCTGGATCTTGATCAGGTTGCCATAGCCGCGCTGCCATCCGGCAAAGATCACCGTGCCCTCGGCGGTCGAATGGATCGGCGTGCCGACCGGGGCGGCCAGATCGATGCCTTCATGGGCGCGGCCCCAGCGGCGGCCGAAAGGCGAGGTGAACCGGAATGCAGACTGCACGGGCATCGCCAGGGGCATCTTTTCCACGGCAATGCGATAGCTGTTCATCTGGTCCAGCGTGATCAGGATCTCGTTGGCCTTGGCTTCGCCCTGCGTGATCTCGGCATTGCCGCTGGAGGAATAGCTGATCGGGTTCAACGGCCCGCCCTGGCCGGAATACCCCTTGCGCACGGTCTCGAGGATCTGATCGGGATTCATCCCCACACTGCGGAACATGTCGTCCAGCGGCTTGACCGAAACTGTCACGGCGTCTTCCAGCTGGGTCAGGATCTCGTCGTTGCGGGCGATGATCTGGTCGCGCTCGATTTCCAGCGCCTGGGCCGTGCGCCGCGCGTCCTGTGCCTCGCGCAGGGCCGTGGCCCGTTCGCTTGCCGCCTGGCGCAGTTCACCCGACAGGATATCCAGCGCCGCCTGCAGTTCGGCGGCATCGGCAGGCGCGTCCGTGGCGGACAGCCGGCTTTCGGCCTTGTGCTGGGCGGCGACGGCCTGCTGGAGGTTGGTTTGCACCACGCCAAGGCCAGTTTCCAGCTCATGCCGGCGGGCCTCGGACTCCAGCAGCTGCGATTGCATGCGCGAAACCTGATCCAGCGCTACCGCAAAGCGGTTCTGTGCGGCCGCCGCTTCGGCCGCGCGCGTGTCGCGTTCGGCCGACAGATCGGTCAGCCGCGATTCCAGGGCCATTTGTGATCGGCGGGCTTCGTCGCGGGACGATCCCGCACTGATGGCATCGATCACCAGGATGGAACTGGCGATGATCGACCAGCCCACAAGCAGCGCAATCCCGCCCAGGGCGGCGAGCTGGGTGGTCGGTCGCAGGCGCAGAAATCGCGTCGAGCTTTCCGATTTCAGGAAGAGACGCTGTTCAGGCAGCCAGCGCTCAAGCACCGAATTCAGACTATGGGTAATGCGCAATGTCCCGGATCCATTGTTGTTGCATGACCACCCAGGCAGGGGCGGTTGCGGCTGGCATGCATAAATCGGAACTGTGCCAAAACCGCAACATGCCACGAAACGGCGACCAAACCTTGGGCGGATTGATGCCTATGGCAGGGGGGCGACCGGTGGAACCTTGCCGGTCTTGCCGCGTTGGGTCAGCCGTCTCTGGCGGGGTAGCGGTTCAGGAAAACTCGTAGGGCAGGGGGCCGGGGCGGTCCGGGGGAATGCGGATGGTGCGGTCAACCGGGGGTACCGAGCGCTGATGACAGTTGGGTCGCGGGCAGATCCGGCAGGACACGCCGATCGGCTCGAACAAGGCGGGGTTGCCCAGATCCAGGCCGTCGGCATAGACCAGATCGCGGGCATAGGCGATCTCGCACCCCAGTCCGATCGCAAAACGGCGCACTGGCGCCCCGAAGGCTCCGGCCGGTTTGGAAACGTCGCGCGCCAGCAACAGGTAGCGCTTGCCATCCGGCGTTTCGGCAAGCTGACGCAGAAAGCGGCCCGGCGTCTCGAAGGCCTGATGGACATTCCACAGCGGACAGGCGCCACCAAAGCGGGCAAACTGCATCCGGGTCGCGGAATGGCGCTTGGTAATGGTGCCCGCCTGATCCACACGCACGAAAAAGAACGGCACCCCGCGCGCCCCGCCTCTTTGCAGGGTTGAAAGGCGATGCGCAACCTGCTCCAGAGAGGCGTGAAACAGATGCGCCAACCGTTCCAGATCGTGGCGTTCGGAGCGGGCGGCGCTCAGGAAACGGCCATAGGGCATCATCGCCGCACCGGCGAAATAGTTCGCCAGCCCAAGGCGTGCGATATCCCGCGCCGAGACATTTCGGAACCGCCCAAGTTCCAGGGTGGCCTCCAGCAGTTCGGCGCGGCTTTCCAGCGCCAGCAGGTGCAGCAGCTGAAAGGCCTGGGTCGCCGGTTCGGCCGCTGCATTCAGGGTGATGTGCTGGCCCTGGCGACGATAGACGGGCCCCACGCCCAGTTCCTGGGTGCTGACCGTGATTCCGCGCTGTGTCAATGCGGCAATGGCCCGCTGCAGCGGCGGCATCTCTGGCTGGCTGCGGGCAAAATGTTCCGCCGCGCGATCCACCGCATCGATGTAGTTGTCGCAATAATGGAAGAAATCGCGGACCTCTTCCCATGCGGAAGAGGTGGCATTCTGCGCCCCAGAACCGAGCGCCTCGTCCAGCGCCGCCAGCCTTTCCTGCCCTTCGCGATGGGCGCGATACAGGTCCAGAAAGGCGCGTGCCAGCGCCGGAGCGTTGGTGGCAGCAAGGCGCAGATCGGCCCGCGGCGGCGGGTTGTCGAACAGCGGATCGGCCAGCGCCTCGGCCATGTCGATGACCATGCGTTCGGCGTCGCCGACCGCCATCGCGCCCAGATCGACGGAAAATTCGGCCGCCAGCCGCAGCAGCACCCCCGCCGACACCGGGCGGTGATTGTTTTCCATCTGCGACAGATAGGGCAGCGAGACCCCAAGCCGGTCGGCAAAGGCCCGCTGGGTCAGGCCCGCGCGCGCGCGCGTCTCGCGCAAAGCCACCCCGGCATAGATCTTTTGCGTAGCCATCTGGACCAACCCCGTTTGCAAATTATCGGATATGCTTTGCAAAGGGGGGTGGGCAAGGGGTATCAGACGCCGGCGCGCATCACCTGAGCCTGGCGAAGGATCACCCAGACCCCCGCAAGGATCGAACCCAGCGAAACCAGCGTCATGATCGCCAAGAGCGGCGCTGCAGTGGCGTCATCGTGCAGGAATGCCCCGGCCAGCGCGGCCAGTCCCGCGCCGCCCGCGACCGCCATTGCACCCCCAAGCCCGCTCGCGGTGCCCGCCAGTTCCGGGCGCACGCTCATCATGCCGGCGTTGGCATTGGGCAGCAGCATTCCGTTGCCCAGCCCCATGAACGCGACCGAACCAAAAAAGATCAGCGGTGTCTGTTCGGCCACCAGATCGACCAGCAAGGCCGCGAAGAGCGGCACGGTGGCGACCACGCCCCCGGCCAGAATCATCCGGTTCATGCCCACCCGGGTCGAGAACCGGGCCGAGATGAAATTGCCCAGCGCATAGCCGATCGAGGGGGCAGCGAACCAGTAACCCACCTCGGCCGCAGACAGGTGCAGAACCGTGCGCCCCACGAAGGGGGCGCCCCCCAGATAGGCATAGAACGCCCCCGCGCTCAGCGTCGCGGCCAGGGCATAGCCCCAGAAGCGTTGCGATCGGGCAAGGATGGGATAGGTGGCCAATTGCTGGCGCATCGGCACGCCGCCGCCGCGCGCGGTTTCGTTCAGGTCGAACCAGCAGACGGCCATCACCGCCAGCGCGGCCACGCCCATGACCACAAAACTGGCCTGCCAGCCGAAAGCCTCGTCCAGCACCCCGCCAAGGATCGGCGCCGCCATCGGCACCAGCGACATGGCCATGGTGACATAGCCGATCATGCTGGCCGCCGATTCCGCCGGCACGATGTCGCGCACCACCGCGCGGCTCATCACGAAGCCCACGGTCACCGTGGCCTGGATCAGGCGAAAGGCCATGAACCAATGTGCATCGGGTGCCCACAACGTTCCCAGCGTCGCCAGCACGAAGATGCCGAACGCGCCCAGCACCACGGGCCTGCGCCCGAATCGGTCGCTGATCGGCCCGCACAGCAGTTGCAGCACCGCGCTGACACCCAGAAATGCCGATACCGACAGCTGCATGAAGGCATATTCCACGCCGAAATCCCGTGCCATTCCGGGCAGAGAGGGCAGGAAGATGTTCATGGCCAGGGCGCCGGTTGCTGAAAGCAGCACCAGCGTGATCAGATGCGGGCGGCGGGGCGGGACGGATACGGCGGCTGTCATCTCTGCTTCATCCGCATTGTGGGTGCGGAAGGCAACGGTCCGTTGACGCGACGTTACGCCGCTTTCAATGCGACGTGCCGAAATTGTGAAAGATCAGGAACGCGCCGAGGCAGATCAGCGCAAAGCCGGCAATGACGTTCAGGGTGATCTTTTCGCCCAGATAGGCCCATGAAAACAGCACGAAAACCGAAAGACTGATGACTTCCTGAATGGTTTTCAGCTGTGCGGCGCTGAAATGGCCATAGCCGATGCGGTTGGCCGGCACCTGCAGGACATATTCAAAGAACGCAATGCCCCAGCTGACCAGGATCACCGTCAGCAGCGGCGCCGACTTGAATTTCAGATGCCCATACCAGGCAATCGTCATGAAAAGATTCGAGGCCACGAGCAGCCCCACCGTTACCACGGGCACCGGCAGATTCATTCCGAACGATCCCATGAGCGATGTTTCTCGAGATTGCCGAATCGCGTGAACCGCCCCTCGAAGGACAGTTCGACCGTGCCGATCGGGCCGTGGCGCTGCTTGCCGATGATGACCTCGGCCTTGCCGTGGCACGCCTCCATGATCTGCTGCCAGGCGGCCATCTTGTCCAGATCATGATCGGCCGGCTTTTCGCGCTCGCGGTAATACTCCTCGCGAAAGACGAACATGACGATATCGGCGTCCTGCTCGATCGAACCCGATTCGCGCAGGTCGGAAAGCTGCGGGCGCTTGTCCTCGCGCGATTCCACCTGGCGCGACAACTGCGACAGGGCGATGACCGGGATGTCCAGTTCCTTGGCCACGGCCTTCAGGCCCTGGGTAATCTCGCTGACTTCATTGACGCGGCTGTCCTTGGCCGAGGCCGCGCGCAGCAGCTGCAGATAGTCCACGATCAGCAGGTCAAGCCCCATCGTCCGCTTGAGCTTGCGTGCCCGCGCCGCCAGCTGGTTGATCGGCAATGCCGGCGTATCGTCGATATAGAGGGGACAGTTCGACAGGTCATGCGCGGCCTGGACAAAGCGGCGGAATTCCTCTTCGGTCATGTCACCCCGACGGATCGCCTCGCTGGGAACTTCGGCCGCCTCGGACAGGATGCGGGCAGCAAGCTGTTCGGCCGACATTTCCAGACTGAAAAAGCCGACGACGCCGCCAGCGACGGTGCCGTGGCTGCCATCGGGCAATTCCCCCATGCGATGGGCCTTGGCCACGTTGAAGGCAATGTTCGTGGCCAGCGAAGTCTTGCCCATCGAAGGCCGTCCCGCCAGGATGATCAGGTCGGAACGGTTCAGCCCCCCCATCTTGTTGTCCAGGTCGATCAGACCGGTGGAAATCCCCGACAGCCCGCCGCCGCGGCTGAAGGCGGCGTTGGCGGCGTTCAGTGCGCCCGTGACAGCCGCCAGAAAGCTTTGGAAACCGCGTTCTGCCACGCCTTGTTCGGCCAGCTTGTAAAGCGTCTGCTCGGCCTCCTTGATCTGGTCCTCGGCGGAATCGTTGACAGAAACGGTGGTTGCGCGCGCCGCGATATCGTGACCCAGCGCGATCAGGTCGCGGCGCAGGGCGAATTCGCGGATCATCTGCGCGTAATCGCGCGCGGCATGGGACGAAATCGCCGCCCCCGCCAGCCGCGCCAGATAGGCGGGCCCGCCCAGTTCGCGCAGCCCCGGGTCGTTTTCCATGAAGGCCTTGACCGTCACCGGGCTGGCCAGCGCATTCTTGGAAATGCGTTCGACGCAGATTTCATAGATGCGCCGGTGCACGGGGTCGTAGAAATGCCGGGCCTGAACCAGACGCGAAACGTGGTCATAAACCTCGTTGTTGGTCAGCAAGGCACCCAGCAGCTGCTGTTCGGCCTCGATGGAAAAGGGCACGGCCAGTTCGGCCGCGGCCGAGGCGATCTCGCTGGGCTTCCTGATTTCGACGGCGCGCAACTCGCTCATCCTTGGCTCCGGAAGTTCGACGGGGACAGATAGCCCTTATCCACCTTATCCGGGGCGGGGTCCATCGGGATATCCTGTGGATAAGCTGTGGAGGAAATCCGACCCGCGCCGTGGTCCGGGGAACGGGTCGGTGATGCTGCCTCCGGCACGCAGTTTGTCAGGGATGGGCGGCCTGCCAGGCGCGCGGATCGGTCAGAAAGCTTTCAACCTCGGCCAGGGTCGCGGCGTCGTAAAAGCCCTGGTCCTTGGCCTCGGCCAGCACATCCCACCAGGTGCACAGATGATGCAAGGTCACGCCGTGATCGGCCAGACGCTGCCGGGTTTCCGGAAAGATGTCGTAATAGAAGATCACCGCGGTATGGTTGCAGCTGGCGCCGGTGTCTCGGATCGCATCGACAAAGCTCAGCTTCGAGCCGCCGTCGGTGGTCAGATCCTCGACCAGCAGCACGCGCTGGCCTTCGGTCATGGTGCCTTCGATGCGGGCGTTGCGGCCGTAACCCTTGGGCTTCTTGCGCACATAGGTCATCGGCAGTTCAAGCCGCTCGGCCACCAGCGCGGCAAAGGGGATGCCCGCGGTCTCGCCGCCGGCAATGTTGTCGAAGGCATCGAACCCCGCGTCGCGCAGGACGGTCGCCGCCATGAAATCCATCAGCGTCGAGCGGATGCGCGGATAGCTGATCAGCTTGCGACAATCGATATAGGTCGGCCCCTTCAACCCCGAGGCATAGGTATAGGGCTCGACGGCGTTGAAATGCACCGCCTTGATTTCCAGCAACATGCGGGCGGTCAGCCGGGCGATTTCCTCGCGCGGGGGAAAGGGCAGGGTCATGCGGGATCCTCGACGTGCCAGAACAGCGGAAAGCCCGGGTCGAACACGGTCACCGTGTCGTCGCCGGCAGAGATATGCGTGGGATAGCTGGCGGGCGTGTCGCGACGCACCAGCCGGATGCGGTCATCGCTGGCCGGCAGACCATAGAAGGCCGCGCCGTGCAGCGAGGTAAATCCTTCGAGCCGGTCCAGCGCGCCTTCCTCTTCGAACACCTGGGCCAGGATCGACAGGGTGTTGGGCGCGGTGAAGCAGCCGGCGCAGCCGCAGGCCGATTCCTTGGCCCGATCGGGGTGCGGGGCCGAATCGGTGCCCAGGAAGAAGCGCGGATCGCCCGAGGTCGCGGCCGCGCGCAGCGCCAGGCGATGGGTTTCGCGCTTGGCCACCGGCAGGCAGTAGTAATGCGGTCGGATCCCACCCACCAGGATGTGGTTGCGGTTGATGACCAGGTGGTGGGTGGTGATGGTGGCGCCAATGTCGTCGTTGGCGCGCACGTAATCGGCGCCTTCGGTGGTGGTGATGTGTTCCATGACCACCCGCAGCCCCGGCGTGCGGCGCCGGATCGGCTCCAGCACACGGTCGATGAACACCGCCTCGCGGTCGAAGATGTCGACGGCCGGATCGGTGACCTCGCCATGAACGCACAGCGGGATCCCGGCCGTGGCCATGGCCTCGAGCACGCCGCGCACCTTGTCGAAATCGCGCACGCCACTGGCGGAATTGGTCGTGGCCCCGGCGGGATACAGCTTGACCGCCGTGACGATGCCGGCCTGATGCGCGGCCAGCAGATCGGCGGCGTCGGTGGTTTCGGTCAGATACAGCGTCATCAGCGGACGCAGCGTCACGCCGGCAGGCAATGCCGCCAGGATGCGGTCGCGATAGGCGGCGGCCTGCGCCCCCGTCACCACCGGCGGCACGAGGTTCGGCATGATGATCGCGCGGCCGAAATGGCCGGAATATGAAGCCACTGCCTGCAGCATCTGGCCGTCGCGCAGATGCAGGTGCCAGTCGTCGGGACGTCGCAGCGTTACGGTCTGGGTCATGAAATCGCTCTGTAGCGGGGATGGCGCTACGGCCATAGGGCAAAAGAATGTTCGACGAAAGGGCTTGGCAAGGCTTTCGCGTGGGTGCAAGGCTTGCTTTTGTGCGGTTTGTGAAAGGTGACGGCCATGTTCAGCTTATGGTCGATGCAGACGCCATTGCTGTTGTGGCGGCAAGTGGCGCAGATGAGCATCGAGGCGCAGACAGTGATTGCCCTGCGCACGGCAGGCATGATGGGACTGATCCGCCAGGACGCGGCCGAGCCCCAGCGCATGGTGATCGAAAAGGCCAATGCGGCATCCGAGGCGATGCAGGCGGCGATTCGGGCCGCGGGGCAGGGGCAGCGCGCCGACAAGGTGATGGCGGCGGCACTGCGTCCTTATCGCCGGCGCACCAAGGCGAATGTCCGCCGGCTTTCCAAAAAGAAGTGACGCCTGCCTGGCGCAGGCCGGAAATGAAAAACGCGCCCGCAAGGGCGCGTTTTCGTTTGCAGGCCAGCGGGGCCGTCAGATCAACTTGCCCATTGCGACCGCGGTGTCTGACATCCGGTTGGAAAAGCCCCATTCGTTGTCATACCAGGTCAGGATGCGGCACATGCGCTTTTCCATGACCTTGGTCTGATCCAGGTGAAAGACCGAGGAATGCGAATCATGGTTGAAATCCGACGATACCAGCGGTTCGTCGGTATAGCCCAGGATGCCCTTCAGCGGGCCGTCGGCGGCGGCGCGGATGGCGGCATTGATTTCCTCGACCGAAGTATCGCGGGCGGCCTCGAACACCAGATCGACGACCGAGACATTCGGCGTTGGCACGCGGATGGCGACGCCGTCCAGCTTGCCCTTCAGCTCGGGCAGGACCAGACCCACGGCCTTGGCCGCGCCGGTCGATGTCGGGATCATCGACAGTGCCGCTGCGCGGGCGCGGTAGAGATCCTTGTGCATCGTGTCCAGCGTGGGCTGGTCGCCGGTATAGCTGTGGATCGTCGTCATGAAGCCGCGGGTGATGCCGATCGCGTCGTTCAGCACCTTGGCCACCGGCGACAGGCAGTTGGTGGTGCAGCTGGCATTCGACACCACGATGTCGTCGCGGGTCAGGGTGTTGTCATTGACGCCAAAGACGATGGTCTTGTCGGCATTGTCGCCGGGCGCGGAAATCAGCACCCGCTTGGCGCCCGTGGAAAGATGCGGTTGCACCTTTTCCTTCGAGGTGAAGATGCCGGTGCATTCCATGATCACGTCGACATCACCCCAGGGCAGCTCGGCCGGGTTGCGGATCGCGGTCACCTTGATCGGACCGCGCCCGACATCGATGCTGTCGCCGCTGACCGTGACCTTGCCGGGGAAACGCCCATGGACCGAATCGTAGCGCAGCAAGTGGGCGTTGGTTTCAACCGGCCCAAGATCGTTGATTGCGACCACCTCGATATCGGTGCGCCCCGATTCGATGATCGCGCGAAGCACGTTCCGACCGATCCGGCCAAAGCCGTTGATCGCCACCTTGACAGCCATGGTATCCCTCCGACGCTGATGATGTGTCGCGCTGCTGATAGCCCGGCTTGCGGCGGGACGCAAAGGGGGACCGCCGCTGAAAGCCGTGAAAACTGCGCATTTGCCCGTGAATGGCGCGCATCGTGCGACATCACCGCCAGAAGCTGAGATATTCGATGAAATCTGCCAGATGGCGCGCCAGCATCAGCGTCAGCCGGCCGTCCTGAGTCAGCAGGTCGATGCCCAGGAACGCCAGAATCAGCGCGCCCAACACCACCGCAATCTGATTTGTCACCTTGCCTTGTTCCTTTGTTCTCCTGGGGCTGTGTGATCCGGTTCAGCAGCCTGATGCATCCAGGTCTGTTTATCATGTGCCAGACACATGGATTGGTGGGGTGCAAGGCCGTCAAGCCCTTATCCGCTGCCATCCGCTGACCCGTCGTCGGATGGCGGCCCCGGCACTGCACCCTCATCTTCGGCTTCGGCAGAGATCAGGAACAGGTCGCCTGCAGCTTCCATGCGCCGGATGACGGCGACCACCTGATCCATCGCCTCTTCCGCGTCGCGGGCTGACACCTTGCCAAGTTCCTGCATCTCTTCGCGCAAGGATTGTGCAAGGCGCGTGGAAAGGCCTGCCAGCAGGAAATCGGCGGTGTCGGCCAGTTCGCCCGTCGCCCCGGCAAGCGCCTTTATCAGCACGGCATTGTCCACTTCGCGGATGATGCGGGCGATGTCGCGGGGGTCGATACGACGCGGAATATGTGCCCATGTGAAGATGTTCTTTCGCACCGCATTGGCAAATTCCGGATCCTCGCGCTCAAGCCCGTCAAGAACCCGGTCGCGGGTGGCCGAAGGCGACGAGTTCAGGATCGCGCCAACCCGCTCGCCGGCATCGCCCGCGATCTGCGGCTGTGGCAGCGCATCGGCTGCCTGGATCAAGGCCTTGCCAATGCGCTGCAGGGCCTCTGCCTGGATGCGACCGGTCAGCGACATCGCATGAGCAATCCGGCGCGCGAGGTCGGCATCCAGCAGCGCGAAGACCTCGGCCGCGCGGGGCACCGGCAATTTGGAAAACATCACCGCGGCAATCTCGACCGCCTCGGTCTGTGCCAGCTGTGCCAGGACCGCCGGCGCCATGATGGCGATGCGGTCCCAAGGATCGCCGGTTCCGTTCAGCGCCGCAAGCCGGCGCAGTCGATCAGTGGTTCCGGGCGACAGGTGAGTGCCAAGCAATTCAAGCGTGCCATCGATGTTGCCGGGGAACGACAGGCCCACCGATTCCAGCCGGTCGCAGAATTCGGCAACGATGGCATTGCGGGTGTCACGGTCGACCAGATCCATCAGCGCCATTTCCTGGGCCAGATCGGTCTGCAATTCGGGCGGCAGGCGCGACAGGTCCAGATCCTCACCCTCGGCCAGGATCAGCCGCACGATCACAGCCGCCTTCTGCCTGGGATTGAGCGCTGCCTGTGCGATGGTCGGCACACCCATGGATTGCCCCCGATTCCGTTTCGTCCGGGGGCAATCTGCCAGCAAAATGCCAATGACCGGTTAACGCGCGGCCTGATCGCCGAAAACGCGCGCGAAAATCGTGTCCACGTGCTTGGTGTGGTAGCCCAGATCGAATTTTTCCTCGATCTCGGCGGGGGACAGCGCCGCCGTTACCTCGGGGTCGGCCAACAGTTCGGTCTTGAAATCGGCGCCCTGTTCCCAGACCTTCATCGCGTTGCGCTGCACCAGGCGATAGGCGTCCTCGCGCGATACGCCGGCCTGTGTCAGCGCCAGCAGCACCCGTTGCGACATGACCAGCCCCTTGAACTTGTTCATGTTCTTCAGCATGTTATCGGGATAGACCACCAGCTTTTCGATCACGCCCGCCAGCCGGTTCAGCGCGAAATCAAGCGTGATCGTCGTATCCGGCGCAATGCCGCGCTCGACCGAGGAATGGCTGATGTCGCGTTCGTGCCACAGGGCGACATTCTCCATCGCCGGGATCACCGCCATGCGCACCAGGCGCGCAAGGCCGGTCAGGTTTTCGGTCAGCACCGGGTTGCGCTTGTGCGGCATGGCCGAGCTGCCCTTTTGCCCGGGGCTGAAATATTCCTCGGCCTCGAGCACCTCGGTGCGCTGCATGTGGCGGATCTCGATGGCGATGTTCTCGATCGAGCTGGCGATCACGCCCAGCGTGGCAAAGAACATCGCATGACGGTCGCGCGGGATCACCTGGGTGCTGATCGGTTCCGGGCGCAGGCCAAGCTTGGCGCAGACATGTTCCTCGACCCGGGGATCGATGTTCGCGAATGTGCCGACCGCGCCCGAGATCGCGCCGGTGGCGATTTCGTCACGCGCCAGTTCCAGGCGTTTGCGACCGCGATCCATTTCCGCGTAAAACCGTGCAAAGGTCAGGCCCATGGTCGTCGGTTCGGCGTGGATGCCGTGGCTGCGGCCGATGCGGATGGTATCCTTGTGCTCATAGGCGCGCTTTTTCAGTGCTGCCAGCACACGGTCCATGTCGGCCAGCAGAATGTCTGCGGCGCGCACCAGCTGCACGTTCAGCGTGGTGTCCAGAACGTCCGAACTGGTCATGCCCTGATGGACGAATCGTGCCTCTTCGGCACCCACATGCTCGGCCAGATGGGTCAGAAAGGCGATGACATCGTGCTTGGTCACGGCCTCGATCTCGTCGATGCGGGCCACATCGAATTCCACGTCGCGCGCCTTCCACACCGCTTCGGCGTTCTCGCGCGGGATCACGCCCAGATCGGCTTGCGCGTCGCAGGCATGCGCCTCGATCTCATACCAGATGCGGAACTTGGTTTCGGGCGACCAGATGGCGACCATCTCGGGGCGGGAATAGCGCGGGATCATCGGATTCTCCTGTCTTTGCCGGGCCTCTTAACGGCGGAACGCAGGGTCCGCAACAAATTGCCCGCAGGGCTTCCCGACAGATCGATGGTGCGGGTGGAGGGACTTGAACCCCCACGCCTTGCGGCGCCAGAACCTAAATCTGGTGCGTCTGCCAATTTCGCCACACCCGCACGAAGGCCCCGTCCCCGATCGAACGGGCCGCGGCCGCTATAGCAAAGCTGCGCCGGCGGTGCGAGGGGGAAAAAGCCGCTCGACGCTTTGCAGCACCGCCGGAATCCGGTCGGGCAGATCTTCGGCGATCAGGCCGGGGCCAAAGCCGCGCGCCGCCTCGGCATGCAGCCATGCGGCGGTCGCTGCAGCCGTCAGCGGGGCAAACCCTCGCGCCAGCAATCCGCAGATCAGACCGGCCAGAACGTCGCCCGAGCCAGCGGTGGCAAGCCAGGGCGCGGCCTGTTCGCCGACCGCCGCCGCGATGAACGCCCCGCCGTCGGGGGCGGCCACCACCGTGTCCGGCCCCTTGAGCAGCAGCACGCAGCCCGCCCGTGCTGCCGCCAGCCGCGCCGCGTCCAGGCGCGAAAAGGCCGGGCCGCGGTCGGCCGGCGCCGCCAGTGTGGCGGCGATGTCGGGAAACAGCCGGGCAAATTCACCGCCATGCGGGGTCAGCACGCAATCCCCATGCAGCTGCGCCAGCAGCGCCGGGGGATTTTCCGCCCAGGCAGTCAGCGCATCCGCATCCAGCACGCAGGGTCGGCCGGAGGACAGCGCCGCTTCGACCAGCGCCGGCGCGCGATCAACACCCAGCCCCGGGCCAAGGCACAGTGCGGTCAGCCGAGGGTCGCGCAAGCTTGCACCCAGCGCGGCGGCATCGGGCAGGGCGCGCAGCATCGCCGCATCCAGCCGCGCGGCGTTTTCGGCCAGGGCCTCGGGCGGGCAGGCCAGGGTCACCAGCCCCGCGCCGCTGCGCAGCGCCGCCCTTGCCGCCAGCCGTGCGGCCCCGCCCTTGCCCGGCCCGCCGGCCAGGATCAGCGCATGGCCATGATCGTATTTATGCCCCGCGCGCTTGAGCAGCGCCGGCAACGGCCCCGCCCGGCGGATGTCTGGGCCAGCGACCTTGGCCCAGGGTTCCAGCCCGATATCGACCACGCGCAGCAGCCCGCCCAGATCGCCGCCCTGCGCCAGCAGATGTCCGGGCTTGGGGCGGTGAAAGGTGACGGTCAGCGCCGCCGATGGCAGATCAAGCCCGCCCAGCACCCGGCCGCTGTCGGCGCAAACTCCGCTGAGGATATCGACCGCCACGATCGGGCTGCCCAAGCCAGCCGCCTGTTGCAGCAGTCCCAGCGCCGAAGCCGGAATGGGCCGTCCAAGTCCGGTCCCGAACAGCGCGTCGATGCAGACCGTGGCGGGGCCGAAATCCTCGGGGCGCAAGCTGTCATGCGCGACAACCGGGCCAGTCCAGGCCCGCGCCGCGTCGGCGGCGTCCTGCGTCGCCGGCGCGGCCAGGGCCGCGACGCGCAGATGCCAGCCCTGATCGCGCAGCAATCGCGCCACGACATAGCCATCGCCGCCATTGTTGCCCGGTCCGCACAGGATCACCGCCCGCCTGCGCTCGCCGCTGCGCGCCTGCGCCAGGATGCCCGCCACACCCGCGCCGGCGCGTGCCATCAACACGCGACCTGCCACACCCGAGGCCATCGCGGCAGCTTCGACTGCCCGCATCTGCCGAATCGTCAGGATCTGCTCGCTCATGGTCTCTGTTCGCCCATTTTTCAGGCAATATGATGAAATATTGTGCAGACCGGCCGAAATCCGGGTCTCTGGTCCATCGCGGGGGCTCACCTGCATGGACGTGCCCCATCAAACCCGCCAATCAGGACGCAGGCAAGCCGCGAAAGAAGGACAAGGCGATGAAGAAGGTCGAAGCCATCATCAAACCCTTCAAACTGGACGACGTCAAAGAGGCCCTGCAGGAAGTCGGGGTCCAGGGCCTGTCAGTGACCGAGGTCAAGGGCTTTGGCCGCCAGAAGGGGCATACCGAATTGTATCGCGGCGCGGAATATGTCGTCGATTTCCTGCCCAAGGTGAAGATCGAGATGGTGCTGCCCGACGATATGGTCGATGCGGCGGTCGATGCGATCATCTCGGCGGCGCGCACCGAAAAGATCGGCGACGGCAAGATCTTCATCATCCCGGTCGAACAGGCCATCCGTATCCGCACCGGGGAAACCGGCGACGACGCCGTCTGATCCCTTGCCCGCCAACCAAAACGACACCATGGCCCGGCCTTGCCGCCGGGACGACTGACGGAGGAATGACCATAATGAAAGTCAAGGACGTTCTGGATCTGCTGAAGACGGAAGAGGTCGAATATGTCGACGTCCGCTTCACCGATCCCAAGGGCAAGCTGCAGCACGTGACGCTGGTCGTCGACCTGATCGACGAGGACTTCTTCGAGGAAGGCTTCATGTTCGACGGTTCGTCCATCGCCGGGTGGAAGTCGATCGACCAGTCCGACATGAAGCTGATGCCCGATCCGTCCTCGGTCTATATCGATCCGTTCTATGCCGAAAAGACGCTGTGCGTGCATTGCAATGTGGTCGAGCCCGACACCGGTGAGGCCTATCCCCGCGATCCGCGCGGCACCGCCGCCAAGGCCGAGGCCTATCTGAAGTCCTCGGGCATCGGCGATGTCGCCTATTTCGGCCCCGAGGCTGAATTCTTCCTGTTCGACGACGTGAAATATTCGATCACGCCGCAAAAGGTTTCGTTCGAGATTGACTCGGCCGACGCCGCCTGGAACACCGACACCCATTACGAGGACGGCAACCTGGCCCACCGCGCCCCCCACAAGGGCGGCTATTTCCCGGTGAACCCGATCGACGCCGCCCAGGACATCCGTGGCGAGATGCTGTCGACGATGAAGCGCATGGGCATCAAGGTCGACAAGCACCACCACGAGGTCGCCACCGCCCAGCATGAGCTGGGGATGATCTTCGGCGGACTGGTCGAACAGGCCGACAACATCCAGAAATACAAATACGTCATCCACAACGTCGCCCATGCCTATGGCAAGTCCGCGACCTTCATGCCCAAGCCGATGAAGGGCGACAACGGCTCGGGCATGCACGTCAACATGTCGATCTGGAAGGATGGCAAGCCGCTGTTCGCCGGCGACAAATACGCCGATCTCAGCCAGGAGGCGCTGTGGTTCATCGGCGGCATCCTCAAGCACGCCAAGGCGCTAAACGCGCTGACCAACCCCTCGACCAACAGCTACAAGCGGCTCATCCCCGGCTTCGAGGCCCCGGTGCTGCGCGCCTATTCGGCCCGTAACCGTTCGGGCTGCGTGCGGATTCCGTGGACGGAAAGCCCCAAGGCCAAGCGCGTCGAGGCCCGTTTCCCCGATCCGGCGGCCAACCCCTATCTGGCCTTTGCCGCGCTGCTGATGGCCGGTCTTGACGGCATCAAGAACAAGATCGATCCGGGCCCTGCCTCGGACAAGGATCTTTACGACCTGCCGCCCGAGGAACTGGCCGAGATCCCGACGGTCTGCGGCAGCCTGCGCGAGGCGCTGGAAGAACTGGAGAAGGACATGGACTTCCTGCTGGCGGGCGATGTGTTCACCCGCGACCAGCTCGAGGCCTATATCAAGCTGAAATGGGAAGAGGTCTATGCCTATGAGCATACGCCGCACCCGATCGAATACGCGATGTATTACAGCTGCTGATTGCCGCCTGCGGCGATGCCTCTGGCCGTCCCTCTGGGGCGGCCATTTTTCATGGCGGGACAGGGTGAATTTGCTTCGTCACAACCATCGGTTGGTGCGCCAAACAAGATGCTCTGAAGAAATTCAATATAAATAACAATGTTATGAAATAAAATCCTCAACTTGTTTCGACCTGACCGAAAGGTTAGCTAGGCACAGGGAACCAATTCCCTAAAATTGAACTTGTTAAGCGGTAAATCAATTGAAGGTTGGTCATTCATGTTTGGAAGCGGTAACATGGGCATGAGCAGTGCGGCGCGTCACTCCGATCAGTCGGCCGCTCTGCGGTCTCATCTGCCGGACGACGGGCAGATTGCCTTTGGTGGCACGATGACGGATTGGTGCGATCTGGGCTTTTCCATCTGCGAAACCTACCTGCTGGAGGCACAAGGCCTTTATCTGGATGGCGATTGTGCGGGATTGCTTGCCCTGGCCGAAGCGCAGGTGGACCCGGAACTGGAGGCCGAGGTGATCGCGCATCTGAATTCGCTGCTGCGGGGGCTGGCTCTGCGCCGTCAGGACGGTCGGGTGCGGCTTGTGGAAACCCAGGGTCCGCTGGGGTTGAACTGGCCCGTGCTGGCAGACCTGTGGCAAGCGATGGATTCGGCCAAGGGCGATATGCGTATGCCCAGCCTTGCCCCCCGCTTTGAAGCGCGCTTGCGCGCAACCCAGGCCAATATCGCCTGAGGCGCGTCATGCGCTGAAAGCGTCTCTGGCGGCAGTGCTTTCATGCGGATGATGCATCGTCTATGACATCCTTCTGATTGCAGGGGATGCCAGACTTGAACGCAGCCGACAGAATTTTCCGAACCATTGCGGTTGAAATCAACGCCAGTCCCGCCCAGGTTGCTGCCGCCACGGGCTTGCTTGACGGCGGGGCGACGGTTCCTTTCATTGCGCGCTATCGCAAGGAGGTGACGGGCGGGCTGGACGATACCCAGTTGCGCAGCCTGGCCGAGCGCCTGTCCTATCTGCGCGAGCTTGAGGCGCGCCGGGCGGTGATTACGGAATCGATCCGCAGTCAGGGGAAGCTGACCGACGATCTGGCTCGCGCCATCCATGCGGCCGACAGCAAGGCCGCGCTTGAGGATATCTACCTGCCCTACAAACCCAAGCGGCGCACCAAGGCGATGATCGCCCGCGAAAACGGGCTCGAGCCGCTGTTGCGCGCCATTCAGGCCGACCGCCGCGCCGCGCCCGAGGATCTGGCCACGGCATATGTTTCCGATGCCGTGCCGGATGCCAAGGGCGCCCTGGACGGGGCGCGCGACATCCTGGTCGAGGAGCTGTCCGAAAACGCCGACCTGCTGGGGCGTCTGCGCGCCTATATGCAGGCCGAGGCGGTGATCGCCGCCAAGGTCGTGGCTGGCAAGGAACAGGCCGGGGCCAAGTTCAGCGACTATTTCGATCATGCGGAAAAATGGGCCAGCATCCCCGCTCATCGGGCGCTGGCGATCCTGCGCGGCGCCAGGGAAGAGGTGCTGACCATCGACATCGCCCCGCCAGCCGAGGGTGGTGCGGCGCGCGCCGAAGCCATCATCTGTGCGGCACTGGCGCCGCTGGGCGAACATCCGGGCGATCAATGGCTGCGCAAGGTCGCCGCATGGTGCTGGCGGGTGCGGCTGTCGAATACGATGTATGTCGATCTGCTGACCGAATTGCGCAGCCGCGCCCATGCCGAGGCGATCAGGGTCTTTGCCCGCAACCTCAAGGACCTGCTGCTGGCATCGCCCGCCGGGCCGCGGCCGACCATCGGGCTTGATCCCGGCATCCGCACCGGGGTCAAGCTGGCCGCGGTAGATGCCACCGGCAAGCTGGTGCAGACGGCAACCCTATATCCGTTCCCACCAAAGTCCGAGCTGCGCGAAGCCGAGGCGCAGCTGGCCGCCGTGATCGTCCGCCATGGCATCGAACTGGTAGCCATCGGCAATGGCACTGCCAGCCGGGAAACCGAGCGCTTCGTTGCCGAGGTGCTCAGGAAGCTGCCGGCGGGAGTCAAGGCGCCGGTCAAGGTCATCGTCAGCGAGGCGGGGGCGTCTGTCTATTCGGCCTCGGAACTGGCGGCGCGGGAGTTTCCCGATCTGGACGTGTCGCTGCGCGGGGCGGTGTCGATCGCACGGCGGTTGCAGGATCCGCTGGCCGAACTGGTCAAGGTGCCGCCCGAATCGATCGGCGTGGGCCAGTATCAGCATGACGTCGATCAACGCCAGCTGGCCCGCACGCTCGAGGCGGTGGTCGAGGACGCGGTGAACGCGGTGGGGGTGGATGTGAACACAGCCTCGGCCCCCTTGCTGGCGCATGTCGCGGGTTTGGGTCCGGCACTGGCGCAGGCCATCGTTGCCCATCGCGATGCCGCCGGCGCCTTTCGCAGCCGCGCGGCGCTGAAGAAGGTTGCGGGGCTGGGACCGCGCGCGTTCGAGCAATGCGCCGGTTTCCTGCGCATTCGCGACGGGGACGAGCCGCTGGATGCCTCGGCCGTGCATCCCGAGGCCTATGGGCTGGCCCGCCGCATCGTCGCCGCCTGCGGCCGCGACATCCGCCAGATCATGGGGCAACCCGAAGCACTGCGCGGCATCCGGGCGCAGGATTTCGTCGATGCCGATTTCGGCCTGCCTACGGTGCGCGACATCCTGGCCGAACTGGAAAAGCCCGGCCGCGATCCGCGCCCCAGCTTTGTCACCGCCAGTTTCGCGGATGGGGTCGAGCAGATCGGCGACCTGCGTCCGGGGATGCTGCTCGAGGGCACAGTGACCAATGTCGCGGCCTTTGGCGCCTTTGTCGATATCGGTGTGCATCAGGACGGGCTGGTCCATATCAGCCAGCTGGCCGACCGCTTCGTCAAGGATCCGAACGAGGTCGTGAAGGTGGGCGATGTGGTCAAGGTGCGGGTGACCGAGGTCGATGTGGCGCGCAAGCGCATCGGCTTGACCATGCGCAAGGATGGCGGCGGCCAGAACGGTGGCAATCGGGATGGTGGCGGCTCGACCCGCGACAGCCGGGATGCGCGTGCGGCCAAGCCGCCGGCCAGCAAGGGCGCGGGCCGCGTCCAGGATCAGCCCGGGGCGCTGGGCGCGGCCCTGATGAACGCGCTGCGCAAGGGCTAGCCCAGCAGCGCGGCCCGGAACTGCGGGTCGGACAGCGCGATTTCGCGCTGGCCCAGCCGCGCCCCTTCGGCCAGGGCGCGGGCGGTCTGGGCCTGGGCAAATGCGACCGCCTGGTTCAGATCCTGACCCTGGGCCAGCGATGCGGTGACCAGGGCTGCGAACAGGTCGCCGGTTCCGGCCAGCGCCACCGGCAGGCGCGGCGCGGGGTGCCGGATAATGCCCTGTTGATCGAGGATCAGGGTTTCGATCATCCCGGGGGCGGTGTCCGCCAGGGTGCAGCCGGTCACGATCAGCCGCGCCCCCGCAGCCAGCTGCAATTGCCGGGCGGCACGGTCCACGTCCCGCAGGTTGCGAATGGGCGTGCCGGTCAGCCAGGCAAGCTCGAACCCATTGGGCGAGGCCAGATCGGCCAGCGGCAACAACCGGTCGCGCAGGATATGCGCTATTTCGGCCGGGACATAAAGCCCTGGGTCGTCATCGCCCAGAACCGGATCGCAGTAATAGCGCAGGCCGGGGTTTTCGGCCTTGGCGCGGGCGACGAAATCGGCCAGTAGCCGGGCATTTCCGGCCGTGCCCAGATAGCCCGACAGCAGGAAATCCGCACGCTGCGGCAGTTCCCGGTCCCAAAGCCCCTGCAGCAATTCGGCAAAGAAATCCTCGGGCAGCGGGCGGCCGCGCAGCGTCGGGTATTCGGGGATGTTGGACAGGATGACCGTCGGCACCGCCGCGACCTGATGCCCGGCCGCCAGCAGCGGAAAGACCGCCGCCGAATTGCCGACATGGCCCATCACCACCTGGCTCTGGATCGAGATGATCAGGCTCATGCGCGGCCCTCGAGCCGGGGGGCCCAGTCCTCGACCCTACCGCTTTCCAGCCGGCGCACGGCATAGCGGCGCCAGCCCTCTGACAGGATGTCGAGCGCGGCGATGGCGCTCAGTTCGTCCCGGTTCAGGCGTTCGACATAAAGCGCGTGCCACAGCCGGTGCAGCGTCCAGTCTGGGGCGATGCGATCCACCAGGATCAGGCGGTCGCAGGGCGCCACCGGGCCCGGTTCCAGCACGCGGTAATACCAGCCGGTGCGGCCGCTGTCCTGGACCCGGCGGGCCATGTCGGGCACCCCGAAGCGGCGCGACAGTTTCCAGCACGGCTGTCGGCCCTGCGACACCTGCACCAGGGCGCGGCCGAGGCGGAAGATGTCGCCCACCGCCACATCGGTTTCGGTCAGGCCGGTGGCCGAGATGTTTTCGCCAAAGGCACCTGGTCGGGCGAGGAGTGTCTGCACCGAGATGAGCGCGCCCGCCCCGGCCTGCCCATCGAGGGCAGGCCGCGCCGCGGGGGCTGGCGCCCCCGTTGCCCCCGGCTGCGGCGCGGATCCTGAAAGCCCCGCCAATTCGCCGGTCCAGGTCGGGTAATGATCGCGGGGATAGTGATGGACCGCCTTTTCCGGCCCGCCATGCACGCGGCGGTCGGCCTGCTCGTCGCCGACGAAGCCTGTCGCGGTCAGCAACAGCGGCTGATCGACCGGCCGCTTGTCAATGGCGCTGTCCAGGCCGCTGTCACCCAGCGGCGCGGCCTTTCCGATCAGCAGCAGCGTGTCCCACATGACATATCCCTTTTCACCCGCAAGCCGCAGCATGAACCGTGGCGCGGCCAGGCACAACACCCCGCCCGCCGCGCGGATTTGTCGCGCGCGGCGATGGCGCAGCCGGTTGACAGCAGCCAGCCCAGCGGCCAGATCATGCCCGGCCCCCAAGGGGGCAGCGATGCGCGCAAGGCAGGAGAGTCAGATGGCACAGCGGAAAACCGGATCCAGCGTCGGGGCCTTGCGCCTGGCCTTGTGGTTGCTGGTTGCGGCCGCGCTGGCGGCGGTGGCCTGGTTTCAGTTCGTGGCCCCGCGTCTGGCCGCGGTTCACGGCAACGGGGGATCGGTCGCCGCGGTGGGGGCGGCCAGCCTGGGGCAGGGCGACTATGCGCTGACCGCGACCGATGGCAGCACGTTCAGCCAGGAAACCCTGAAGGGTCAGCCCTCGGCGGTTTTCTTCGGCTTTACCCATTGCCCGGATGTCTGCCCCACGACGCTGGGCGACATCGCCACCTGGCGCGAGGAACTGGGCGCGGACGCGGACAAGTTGCGGGTGTTCTTTGTCACCGTCGACCCCGAACGCGATGATGTCGAGACGCTGCGCGAATACCTGTCCTGGGTGCCGGGCGTGACCGGCGTCACCGGATCACCCGAGGAAATGGCCAAGGCGATCAAGGCATTCCGCATCTATGCGCGCAAGGTGCCGCAAGAGGGCGGCGACTACACCATGGATCATTCCTCGATGATGCTGCTCTTCGATCGCGACGGCGCCTATGCCGGGTTGATCGGCTATCAGCAGGATCACGACCGCACCATGGCCAGCCTGCGCGCACTGGTGCAGGGGTAAGGCGGCGTCACGGCCCGGTCACATCAGCGCGTCAGCAGCAAGCCGCGCCTCAAGTCACAAAGGGCGATGTCATCCCTGATCGTCAGGGGTAGCCTTGCCAGTCGCGCCCTGCGCCTGGCGCCGGGCCTGTAGGCGTTCGTGAAAAGCGGGCGGCTGTCGCGGCGGCTGATGCTGCATGGCGCGCACCCTGGCCTCGGCACCCGCGACAAGGTCGGGGATCAGCTGCGCCTCGGGCAGGTTGGTCCAGTATTTGCGGGGCATTTCCGATTGCATCGCCCGCAGTTTCAGCCGAGCGGGGTTGAAGGTGGCGGCATAGTAACTGCGCCACAATTCCTCGGTCGCGTCCGTGGGCAGGTCGGGCCTGGCGGCGGGATGTTCGTCGCAGCGCAGGCGGCCGGCGTGAAAGCAGGCGCTGCCCCGAGGGGTAAGGATCTGCCAGTCCATGTCGGCAAAGCGGGCAGCGAAAAAGGGTGCGGCGCGGGCCACGATGTGATGATCGGGCTCGAACCATGCCACAAAGCGGCGCCGACCATCGCCCGGCAACTCGCGAAAGCGCAGAAAGGCGTGCATCTTGTGGCAATCGCGCCGCACGGCCCGGGTCAGCCGGCGCAGGCGCGATACCTGGGGGTCCGTCGCATCGTCCAGCAATTGCGGCCGATCCTGCAGGCGCCACAACAGGCTGTAAAGCAGCTCGAAGCGCGCGGGTTCAACGTGGCAAAGCGCGCTGGCTGCCAGATCGGGAAAGGCGCGCGGCACGCGCGGCGGCGGGCGGATGGCGGGGCCTGCATCCTTCGGGCAGGATGGCGCGGCGGGATCCACCTGCCAGCGCGTCGCCTCCGGCGGCAACCCGGCCTGAAACGCCGCCCGCGCCAATTGGCGCCATTCGGCCGCATCGGCCTGTGACCGCAACGTCAGTCGCATCACAGCAGCGCCAGTTGCTGCGGGGGCGGCGCAAACATCTGGCGCAGGTCGCTGCGGTCGATCAGGCGCAGCGGCGTCCAGCCCTGCGCGCAGACGAACGGGCGCACCTTGCGCAACGACACCCGCAGCCGGCCCAGATCATCAAGCGTCAGGCGGTGGTGACGGCGCGCGCTCAGGATCGCCTCGACCGTGCGCAGCCCCAGACCGGGCACGCGCAACAGCATCTCGCGCGGGGCGCGGTTGATGTCGACGGGAAAGGCGGCGCGATGGGCCAGCGCCCAGGCCAGCTTGGGGTCAAGGTCCAGGTCCAGCATGCCGTCCGGTCGGGCGCTGGTAATGTCCTGCATCGAAAAGCCATAGAACCGATACAGCCAGTCGGCCTGATACAGGCGGTGTTCGCGCAGCAAGGGAGGTTTCACCGGCGGCAACCGCGACGAGGCATCGGGGATAGGGCTGAAGGCGGAATAATAGACCCGCTTCAGCGCATAGCTGTCGTAAAGCCGGGCCGAGGCACCCAGGATCGTGGCGTCATCGGCACCGTCGGCGCCCACGATCATCTGCGTCGATTGCCCGGCCGGGGCAAAATCCTGGCGCCGGCCGCGCAGGGTGGGCTCGGCTGCGGCTTCGATCCGCAGCCGCAGGTCGGCCATGGCCCCGCGGATCTGACCCGGCCGCTTTTCGGGGGCCAGATCGGCCAGGCCGCGATCGGTCGGCAGTTCGACATTGATCGACAACCGATCGGCATAGCGGCCAGCCTGTGCGATCAGATCGGGCGAGGCCTCGGGGATGGTTTTCAGGTGGATATAGCCGTGAAAGCCATGGCGTTGCCGCAAGTCGCGGGCGATCCGCACCATCTGTTCCATGGTGTGATCGGCGCTGCGCGCGATGCCCGATGACAGGAACAGGCCCTCGATATAATTGCGACGGTAGAATTCCAGCACCAGCCAGATCACCTCGTCGGGGCTGAAGCGGGCGCGGGCGACATTGCTGGAACTGCGATTGATGCAATAGGCGCAGTCATAGATGCAGAAATTCGTCAGCAGGATCTTCAGAAGCGAGATGCAGCGCCCGTCGGGCGTATAGGCGTGACAGATGCCCATGCCCTCGGTCGAGCCCAGGCCGCCCTGGCGGGCGTCGCGCCGGCGGGTGCCGCTGGAGGCGCAGGAGGCATCGTATTTGGCCGCGTCGGCCAGGATGGCCAGGCGGTCCTGCAAGGAACGTTTCATGCAATGTTCTATAAATGTTCTTTCCGTGGCCTGCAATACGGCATGGGCGCGGCGGGCGGATGGCAGCGATGCGGCGCGCCTGCGAAACCGCGTGACGAGGTTTCTGCAAGAAGATAACGTGCCGCCGAAATGCAGGAGAGAACGCTTGTCCGCCGCCACTGAAAACTGGGTCGAAATCATTGGCGAAATCGACTTCGTCCCCGATCTGCTGAAGGTCGTCTGCCAGACCAGCGGCATGGGCTTTGCCGCCATCAGCCGCGTGGCCGGGCAGCAGTGGACCGCCTGCGCGGTGGCCGATCATCTGCGTTCGGGCTTGGCGGCGGGCCAGCAGCTGCCGGCCGAGGCGACGCTGTGCCACCAGGTGGCGCAGTTGCGTCAGGAAATCGTGATCGAGGATATCACCCGCGACCCGGTCTATGCCGACCATCCGGTGCCGGCGCGATACGGGCTCAGCAGCTATCTTTCGGTGCCGATCCTGCTGGGCGACGGCACGGTTTTCGGCACCCTTTGTGCGATCGGTGCCACGCCCGTGCCTCTGCTGAGCGGCCCCGCCCTGCCCATGTGCCGGCTGTTTGCGCAGATGATCGGCCGCGCCATCGATGACAGGCGGGCGCTGCGGGATGGCCGCGCGGAACTGGGCGAAAGCCGCCGGATCGGTCGGCTGCGCGAACAGTTCCTGGCGGTTCTGGGCCATGATCTGCGCAATCCGCTGGCGGCGCTGCGCGCGGGCACCAATATCCTTGCGCGCGCCGATCTTGCCGAGGAAGAAGCGCAGCTGGTTGTGACCATGCAGCAGACCGTGGACCGAATGACAGACCTGGTGGACAATCTGCTGGATCTGGCGCGCGGCCGACTGTCGCAGGGCATCGAGATCGTGCCCGATGCCAGCGTGCCCTTGGCCGAGACGTTGCAGCAGGCGCTGGGCGAGATCCTGCGCGCCCATCCCGATCGCAGCATCGAGCCCCGGATCAGCATCGACCGGCCGGTGGCGGTCGATCCGCGCCGGATGGCGCAGATGGTGTCGAACCTTCTGGGCAATGCGGTGACGCATGGTTGCCCGGATCAACCAATCCGCTTCGAGGCGGTGACCGATGCCGACAACTTTTGCCTATCGGTGTCCAACGCTGGCACTCCGATCCCGCCCGAGGTGCAACAGCGCCTTTTCCAGCCGTTCTTCCGCCAGGCAGACAGCGCCCATGGCGGGCTGGGTCTGGGGCTTTACATCTGTTCCCAGATCGCGCGCGGGCATGGCGGCACGCTGGGCGTGACCTCGTCGCCGGCCGAAACCCGCTTTACCTTCACCATGCCGCTGGGCGCTGGCTGCGCATGACCACGCGACCCGCCCCGCCGCCGGGCAGCCTGCTGTGCGATTTCGGCCCCCAGGGCCCGGCCTTGTTTCAGGGCCCGGCGGAAACGGTCGTGGCCGAAACCCCGGCCGAGGTTGCCCCGGCGCTGCAGCGGCTGGAACATCTGCGCAGGCAGGGCGCGTGGATTGCCGGCTGTCTGTCCTATGAACTGGGCTATGCGCTGGAACCGGCGCTGGCCGCACAGATGCCCGATGCGCGGCGCGGCCCCTTGCTGGCCATGGGGGCCTATGACGCCCCCGGCCCAGCCCCGGCCTTGCCGCCCCCGCCGGCGGTGCGGCTGGATCCGCTGCGCCCGATGATTGCACCCGGTGACTATCGTCGCGCCTTTGACCGCACGCTGGACTATATTGCCGCCGGAGACTGCTATCAGATCAACCTGACCTTTCCGATCGCCAGCCGGCTGCGCCAGGGCAATCCTTGGGAACTCTACGCCGCGCTGGCCGCGCGCCAGCCGGTCGGCTTTGGCGCCTATGCCGATCCGGGCTGCGGACCCATCGTGGTTTCACGCTCGCCAGAACTGTTCTTTCGTCTTGACGCGCAAGGCGTGATCGAGACGCGCCCGATGAAGGGCACGGCCCCGCGCGACCCCGATCCGCAGCGCGATGCGGCGCTGGCGGCGGCGCTGGCGGCATCGGAAAAGAACCGCGCCGAAAACCTGATGATCGTCGATCTGCTGCGCAACGACATCGCGCGCATCTCGCATCCAGGCTCGGTGCGGGTGCCGGAACTCTTCGCCGTGGACAGTTTCGCCACCGTGCATCAGATGAGCTCGCGCGTGACCGGCCGCCTGCAACAGCCGGCCGCGCTGGAGCCGCTGTTGCGGGCGCTGTTTCCCTGCGGCTCGGTCACCGGTGCGCCCAAGATCCGGGCCATGCAGATCATCCGCGAGGTCGAGCCATTTGCCCGCGGCATCTATTGCGGCGCGATCGGCTGGATGGCACCGGATGGCGCGGCCTGTTTTTCTGTCGCCATCCGGACCTTGTCGGTCTGGCCCGATGGCGAGGTGACGCTGAATGTGGGCGGCGGGATCGTGCAGGATTCGACCCCGGATGGCGAATGGGAGGAAGCGTTGTGGAAAGCGCGTTTCGTGCAGGATCTGACGACCCCGACCTGAGGTTGATCGAAACCGTGCTGTGGGACGGTACCCACTGTCCGCTGCTCGAGGCGCATCTGTCGCGCCTTGCCTGGGGGGCGGCGGCGCTGGGCTGGCCCTGCGATCTGGCGGCGGCGCGGCGTGCGCTGACCGGGCCGGCCGGGCAGGGCGCGCGCCTGCGCCTGACGCTGGATCGTGCGGGCGGCCTGTCGCTGCAATCGGGGCCGCTGCCGGCTGCGGCGGCAGAATGGCGCCTGGGCCTGGCGGCGGCGCGGCTGGATGCCGACGATCCGTGGTTGCGGCTCAAGACCACGCGCCGGGCGGCCTATGATGCCGCCCGCGCCGCGCTGGCGCCGGGGCTGGACGAGGTGGTGTTCCTGAACCAGCACGGACAGGTCTGCGACGGCAGCATCACCACGCTGTTCTTTGACCGCGGCCAAGGGCTGCGCACGCCGCCCCTTGGCTGCGGCCTGTTGCCTGGCGTCTTGCGGGGGACCATGCTGGCGCGCGGCCAATGCCACGAGGAAATCCTGCTGGCCGAAGATCTGCCCAAGGTGCGGCTGTGGGTGGGCAACGCCCTGCGCGGGCTGATCCCGGCACAATGGCACGGGTGCTAGCGCCTTTTGGTGGCACGCGGTGCATTTGCGTTGCCGTGCCCGCAGCTTTCTTTTAGTAACCGCGCGATACGAGACCTCGGGGCCGCGGGCGCGTTCGGGGCCTTTGTGCAGCAGGC
The DNA here is from genome assembly GCF_009696685.2 of Paracoccus sp. SMMA_5_TC. Taxonomy (NCBI): domain Bacteria; kingdom Pseudomonadati; phylum Pseudomonadota; class Alphaproteobacteria; order Rhodobacterales; family Paracoccaceae; genus Paracoccus; species Paracoccus sp. SMMA_5_TC. The sequence continues at coordinate 2,586,726 of NZ_CP102355.1, read as the reverse complement.
AGAGCCAGGGGGGAACAGATGCTCGACCTGACCCATATCCGCAGCGAGCTGGCCTCGCATTACGATCTGGCGCCCTCGCTGGAACTGGCCGAGGCCATGGCCGACATCCACGCCCGCATGGGTCGGGTGATGCCCTGGCCGGACTGGGCGATCCATGCCCCCTATGTCGCCGCCATCAACCGGCTGAAAAAGGAGCGCAACGCGGTCGTTCTGGCACATAACTACATGACGCCGCAGATCTATCACGGCATTTCGGATGTCGTGGGCGACAGCTTGCACCTGGCGATCAAGGCCACCGAGGTCGAGGCCGACGTGATCGTGCAATGCGGCGTGCATTTCATGGCCGAAACCTCGAAAATCCTGAACCCGGCCAAGACCGTGCTGATGCCCGACATGGAGGCAGGCTGTTCGCTGGCCGAAAGCATCACCGCAGAGGGCATCGCCGAGATGCGCGCGCGCTTCCCCGGCGCGCCGGTGGTCAGCTATGTCAACACCACCGCCGAGGTAAAGGCTGCCTCGGACATCTGCTGCACCTCGGCCAATGCGGCGCAGATCGTGGCGGCGCTGGACGGCGATACCGTGATCATGACCCCGGACAAGTGGCTTGCGCAGAACGTGGCCAGGAAAGTGCCGCAAAAGCGCATCGTCTGGTGGGACGGCGCCTGCGTGGTGCATGAACGCTTCACCGCCCAGGATCTGCGCGATTTCCGCGAATGGAATCCGGGCATCCGCATCATTGCCCATCCCGAATGTCCGCCCGATGTCGTGGCCGAGGCGGACTATGCCGGCTCGACCGCGAATATCCAGGATTGGGTGGAACGCGAACAGCCGCGGCAGGTGATGCTGGTCACCGAATGTTCCATGGCGGCCAACATCTCGGACGCGAACCCGGATGTCGAGTTCCTGGGCCCCTGCAACATGTGCCCCTATATGCAGAAGATCACGCTGGAAAAGGTGCTGTGGTCGCTGCACACCATGACCACCGCCATCGAGGTCGATCCCGCCGTGGCCGAACCCGCGCGCCGGGCGGTGCAGCGGATGATCGACCTGTCGCGCCGGATTGCCGGCTGAAATGGCGCAGCTGGCGACGCCGCGGGTGGTGATCGTCGGCGCCGGCCTGGGGGCGCTTTACGCGGCGCTGAAGCTGGCGCCGCGGCCGGTGCTGATGATTTCGCCCGAAACGCTGGGCCAGGGCGCCAGTTCGGCCTGGGCGCAGGGCGGCGTGGCCGCGGCGATGGACCCGGCCGACAGCGCCCAGGCCCATGCCCGCGACACCCTTCGGGCGGGCGCCGGAACCGTGGACGCCGCCGTGGCCGCCATGGTCACCGAAGAGGCGCGGGCCCATATCCTGGACCTGACCGAACTGGGCACACCCTTCGATCGCGCGCCGGACGGCAGCTATGTGCTGTCGCGCGAGGCTGCGCACAGTTTCGCGCGTGTGGTGCGGGTGCGCGGCGATCAGGCCGGTGCCGAGATCATGCAGGCGCTGGTGGCGCAGGTGCGGGCGACGCCCTCGGTCCAGGTGCTGGAAGGGGTGATGGCGACCGGCTTTTGCGTGGATGGGGGCCGCGTCGTCGGGGTCGATCTGTGTCTGGCGGGCCCGCAGGTTTCGACGCCGCTGCGGCTGCTGGCGCCGGCGGTGTTGCTGGCGGGCGGGGGCGCAGGCGGGCTTTATGCGGTGACCACCAACCCGCCGCGCATCCGCGGCCAGGCCATGGGCATGGCGGCCCGGGCCGGGGCGGTGATCGCCGATGCCGAATTCGTGCAGTTCCACCCGACCGCCATCGACATCGGCGAGGATCCCGCCCCCCTGGCGACCGAGGCCCTGCGCGGCGAGGGGGCGGTGCTGGTCAACAGCCGGGGCGAACGCTTCATGCTGGCGCTGCACCCCGATGCGGAAATGGCGCCGCGCGACGTGGTGGCGCGGGCAATCTTTGCCCAGACCCAGGCCGGGCTGCGGCCGATGCTGGACACGCGTGCCTGTCTGGGCGCGCGGATACTGGACGATTTCCCGGCCGTGGCGGGGGCCTGCTTGCGGGCGGGGATCGACCCCACCCGCCAGCAGATTCCGGTGGCGGCGGCGGCGCATTATCACATGGGCGGGGTGGCGGTGGACGACCAGGGTCGCGCCAGCCTGGCCGGGCTGTGGGTCTGCGGCGAGGCGTCTGCGACCGGGCTGCATGGGGCGAACCGGCTGGCCTCGAACGGACTGCTCGAGGCGCTGGTCTATGCCCGTCGCTGTGCGCTGTCGATCGGGCAGACCCTGGGCGCGGCGCCCGTGGCTGCCGAGCCGGTCGTGCTGCCAGCGTTGCCTCCGGCACCCGGCCCGGACCCGGCGCTGGTGACACGGCTGCGTCAGGCGATGACACGAGGTGCCGGGGTCATTCGCGACGCCCAGGGTCTTGAGGCCTGCCTGCGCGAAATCGCGGCGGTCGAGGCCGCCCAGCCCGACTGTCCGGCGCTGCTGAACATGACCGCGACCGCCACGCTGATCGCCGCCGCCGCCTTGCTGCGTCAGGAAAGTCGCGGCGCCCATTGGCGCAGCGATTTTCCGCAGACACATGCGCAGGGCCAGCGTTCGCGCATGACCCTGGCCCAGGCGCTGGAGCTGCGCGATGCCATCACCCAGAGGAAGCCATGACCCCGATGCCCCCCTTGCCCGATCTGATCCTCGAGCCGCTGGTGCGGGCCGCGCTGATCGAGGATCTGGGCACCTATGGCGATATCACCACCCGCACCGTGATCCCTGCCGGCACCCGTTACCGCGCCCGTATCGTCGCGCGCGAGGCGGGGGTGGCCTCGGGGATGCAGCTGGCGGCCATCGCCTTTCGCCTGGTCGATCCGGGCCTGGCCTTTCGCGCGCTGGTCGGGGACGGCGCAAGTTTTGACAAGGGCGCGGTGCTGGCCGAGATCGAGGGCGAGGCGGCCTCGATCCTGACCGGGGAACGGGTGGCGCTGAACTTTGCCGGCCGGCTCAGCGGCATTGCCAGCCAGACGGCGGAATACGTCGCCCAGACCGCCGGCACCCGCGCCCGCATCACCTGCACCCGCAAGACGACGCCGGGGCTGCGGCTGGTGGAAAAGCAGGCGGTGCTGCACGGCGGCGGTTTCAACCACCGTTTCAGCCTGTCCGATGCGATCCTGATCAAGGACAATCACATCGCCGCCGCCGGCGGCATCCGGCCGGTGCTGCGGGCGGTCAAGGCCCGCGCCTCGCACATGATGCGCGTCGAGATCGAGGTCGACCGGCTGGACCAGCTGGCCGAAGTGCTGGACGAGACCGGGGCCGATGTGGTGCTTTTGGACAACATGGACACCGCCACCCTGGCCGAGGCCGTGCGCATGACGCAAGGCCGGCTGATTCTGGAGGCATCGGGGAACATGCGCCTGGCGCGGATCGCCGAGGTGGCGGCCACCGGGGTCGATTACATCTCGGTGGGGGCGCTGACCCATTCGGCCCGCACGCTGGACCTGGGCCTGGATTTCTAGCCCCGGACCGGGGGATTGCCTGCGCGCGGCCAAGCTGCCAAGCATGGGCCCGGCAACGGCCGACAGGAGCTTTCATGACCATCCATATCGTCCCCACCCAGCCCATCGACGGCCAGAAGCCCGGAACTTCGGGCCTGCGCAAGAAGACGCCGGTGTTCATGCAGCGGCACTATCTGGAAAACTTCGTGCAGGCGATCTGGAACGGGACCGGCGGCGCCGAGGGCAAGACCTATGTGCTGGGCGGCGACGGCCGCTATTTCAGCGATCGCGCGGCGCAGGTGATCCTGCGCATGGCCGCGGCCTCGGGTGCGGCGCGGGTGATCGTGGGGCGCAACGCGCTGCTGTCGACGCCGGCGGCCTCGAACCTGATCCGCCAGCGTGGGGCCGATGGCGGCATAATCATGTCGGCCAGCCACAATCCGGGCGGCCCGCAGGGCGATTTCGGGGTCAAATACAACATCGCCAACGGCGGCCCCGCCCCCGAGGCGGTGACAGACGCCATTCATGCCGCCAGCCGCAGCCTGAGCGAATACCGCATCCTTGACGCGCAGGACGTGGACCTGTCGGAGCCCGGAATGCGGATGCTGGGCGGGATGCAGGTCGAGGTGGTCGATCCCGTTGCCGATTACCACGCGCTGATGCGGCGCCTGTTCGATTTCGATGCCATCCGGGCGCTGTTCGCCTCGGGCTTTCGGATCCGGTTCGATGCCATGCACGCCGTCACCGGCCCCTATGCGCGCGCCATTCTCGAGCACGATCTGGGCGCCGCCCCCGGGTCGGTGGTGAATGCCGAACCCAGCCCCGATTTCGGCGGCGGCCATCCCGATCCGAACCCGATCTGGGCGCGCGAGCTGATGCAGGCCATGTTCGGCCCCGACGCGCCGGATTTCGGCGCCGCCTCGGACGGGGACGGGGATCGCAACATGATCGTGGGGCGAGGGGCCTATGTGACGCCCTCGGACAGCCTGGCGGTGCTGGCGGCCAATGCCCATCTGGTGCCGGCCTATGCCGGCGGGCTGCGCGGGGTGGCGCGGTCGATGCCGACGTCGGGCGCAGTGGACAGGGTGGCTGCGGCGCTGGGCATTCCCTGCCACGAGACCCCGACCGGCTGGAAATTCTTTGGCAATCTGCTGGATGACGGCCGCGCCACGCTGTGCGGCGAGGAAAGCGCGGGCACCGGATCGGACCATGTGCGCGAAAAGGACGGGCTGTGGGCGGTTCTGTTCTGGCTGAACGTGCTGGCGGCGCGGCGCCAGCCCGTGGCGCAGATCATGGCGGAACACTGGGCGCGCTTTGGCCGCAATTACTATTCCCGCCACGACTATGAGGCGGTCGATGCGGCTGCTGCGCAGGCGCTGATGGCCGATCTGCGCGCCCGATTGCCGGATCTGCCGGGCCAGACCGTCGCCGGGTTGCGGATCGAGGCTGCGGACGAATTCGCCTATGACGACCCGGTGGACGGGTCGCGGGCCGAAGGGCAGGGTCTGCGCATCCGCACCGAAGGCGGAGGTCGCATCGTGCTGCGGCTGTCGGGCACCGGCACCGAGGGCGCGACCCTGCGCGTCTATCTCGAGCGGCTGGAGACCGACCCCGCGCGGATGCAGGACGACCCGCAGCAGGCGCTGGCGGGCATCATTCGCGCCGCTGACGAATTGGCCGGGATCGGCGCCCGCACCGGCCGCAGCCAGCCCGATGTGATCACCTGAGTTCGGCGGCGCGCGGCGGGGCGGTCAGACGCGCTGCCCCGCGACCCAGGTTGCGCGCATCACCGGGGTGTCGTCCATGGTGGCAAAGCGGATCAGGTCGGCGCGCTGGCCCGGCGCGATGCTGCCGCGATCGGCAAGCCCCGCCGCCCGGGCGGGATTGGCCGTGACCGTGGCGATGGCGCGCGGCAGATCGTCCCAGATCCGGGCCAGCATCATTGCCCCGGCGAGCAGGCTTGCGGGCACGTAGTCCGAACTCAGGATGTCCAGCAGCCCCTGACGCGCCAGCTCGGCGGCCGAGATGTTTCCCGAATGGCTGCCGCCCCGGATCAGGTTCGGGGCCCCCATCATCACCCGGATGCCGTGGTCGTGACAGGCGGCGGCGGCCTCGGCCGTGGTGGGAAATTCGGCCAGCCGCACCCCGTGGCGGGCGGATACGGCCACATGTTCGGCGGTGGTATCGTCGTGGCTGGCCAGCACCGCGCCAAGACGGTGGGCGATTTCGACCGCAGCCGCCTCATGCGCGTCGCCATACCGGGCGCGCAGGGCCTTCAGCCGGGCGACATGGTCGGCGAAATCGCTGTCGCTCAGCTTGTATTTTCCCTGAACGTATTGGGCCAGCTTGGACAGGTCGCGGAACTGGCGCTGGCCCGGGGTGTGGTCCATCAGGCTGACGATGCCGACGGCGTCCTCGGGGCCGAACTCGTCCAGTTCCGCCAGCAGCGTTTCGGAACAGACCTCGGCCCGCAGATGCAGGAAGTGACTGATGCGCAGCCAGCCGCGATTGCGGATCGCTGCCAGTTCGTGGGCCAGCGCGCGGGCATACTTGTCGTAATCGGCGTCGGGGGAATCGCTGGGGATCGAGCCCACCCGCATGGCGTCGAAGACGGTGGTGATGCCGCATCCCGCCAGTTCGGCGTCATGGGCCAATATCGCGCCGGCATGGGGCCAGTCGACGCCCGGACGCGGCCGCAGGTGGCGTTCCAGGTTGTCGGTATGCAACTCGACCAGGCCGGGGGCCAGAAAATCGCCCTGCAGGTCCAGCGCGCCGGCCGGCACCCGACCATCGGGCAGGACGGCCTCGATCCGGCCGTTGTCCAGGATCAGCCCCCCCGCTTTCACGGCATCGGGCAGGATCAGGCGGGCATTGGCAAGGATCTGTGCGGTCATGTCGGTCCGGTTCGGGGTGGCGGCGGGCACAGGACCAGCCACGACGGGGGCCGTCAAGTCTCTGCGCGCGGCCCGTAGCGTCATCGGCAAAGTTCGTCCACCCATGCGGGCACCACCTGCGTCGCCGGCCCGGTGCGGTGGTCCATGAAATCCCCGCTGATGGCCGAGGCGGTCAGGTTCAATTCAACCGTCTGCGCGCCGTGGCGGCGGGCGTGCTGGGCAAGGCCCGCTGCCGGATAGACCTGACCCGAAGTGCCGATGGCCGCAAAGATGTCTGCATCCTCGACCGCGGCCCAGATCCGTTCCATGTGATAGGGGATCTCGCCGAACCAGACGATATCGGGGCGGGTCGCGGCTGTGTTGCAGGCGGGGCAGGGATCGCGCGAGCGCATGATCAGTGTTGCCGGCCAGCGGTGGCCGCAATGCGCGCACAAGGCGCCAAGCAGGCTGCCATGCATGTGGATGACATCGGTCGAGCCGCCGCGTTCGTGCAGGTCATCGACATTCTGGGTGATCAGCGTCACGTCATGGTGACGCGCCAGCCGCGCCAGTGCTCGATGGGCCGCATTGGGCTGGGCGCGGGCGGCATCGGCCCGGCGCATGTTGTAGAATCGATGCACCAGCACGGGATTGCGGCGAAAGCCGTCGGGGGTAGCGACATCCTCGATGCGGTGTTCCTCCCACAGACCATCGGTGGCGCGAAAGGTGCGAATGCCGCTTTCCGCCGAGATTCCGGCGCCGGTCAGGACGGCAATTCGCATTCACACCTCTAGTTTGCGCAATAAGCCTCGGCCGCAGCGGCAAAGTTCTTATAGCGCCCCCAGAAGGCGTTGTCGGCATCACTTTTGGACATGCGCACCTTCTGCGCGGCGTCGGCATCTTGAAAGAAGCGTGCGGCGCGGCGCTGATCGGCGCGCGACAGGGTCTGGTCTGCGACCTGCTGGATGCAGCCGCACAACTGCGTGCTGCGCGCTCCGCGATCCGATCGCATGCAGGCGGAATCGATTGGACCGGCGACGGCTGGCGGCACGATCAGCACCACCGCGGCCGCGGCGATCATCAGGCGGTCGAACATCTCTGTCTCCTCGGCTTGGGCCTGTGCGGCACCGGGGCTGAACACCCTCTTTCGGCCGCGCCTCTGCGTCCGCAGGCTAGCAGAAAGCCTGGGCGCGCTCAACGGCGACGGGCGCACGGATCTGGGCGTTGCCGGCTGGTCTGACGCTATATCTGCCTCAGGCGGGTTCGGGGGTATAGCCCGCCTCTCGAATCACATCGGCCGCGCGTTCCGGGGTCAGGCCTTCAACAGTGACGCTGTGATCCTGAAGATCGGCTTTTGCCTGGCCTCCGGCCTCGGCCACGGCCTTTTCGATGGCGGCAGTGCAGTGGCCGCAGCTCATGTCGCTGACGCGGAATTTCATCGACCCGTCCTTTCGCTTGGCTGACAATCTGCCTATGATCGCGGCAAACCCCGGGTTCTGCAATTCCCTGACATGAGGCGACGGCCAGATGGTCACCGAAAACTTTCGCGGCGCGATGCTGATGGTCGTGTCCATGGTCCTGTTTGCCTTCGAGGACATGTTCATCAAGCTGCTGGCGGCCGAACTGCCCTATGCCCAGGTGCTGGGGCTGATCGGGCTGCTGGGCTTTGCCAGCTTTGCCGGGATGCTGTGGCTGAAAGGCGGGCGGCTGTTCACGCCTGACCTGCTGCGGCCGGTGGTGCTGTTGCGCAGCCTGGCCGAGGCGGTGGGCTCGATCGGGATTGTCGTGGCACTGGCTCTGACCGAGCTTTCGTCGACCTCGGCGATCATGCAGGCCTTGCCGCTGGCGATCGTGCTGGGCGCAGCGCTGTTTCTGGGCGAGCCGGTCGGCTGGCGACGGTGGAGCGCGATCATCGTCGGCTTTCTGGGGGTGCTGCTGGTCATCCGCCCCGGGCTGGAGGGGTTCCGGCCGGTATCGCTGATGGCATTGCTGGCGGTGGTGGGGCTGGCTGCGCGCGACCTGATGACGCGCCGGGTGCCGGCGCAGGTGCGATCCGAACAGCTTGCCGCCGCCGCCTTTTTCGCCATCCTGATCGCTTCGGTGCTGATGGGATGGGTTCTGGGTCAGGAATTCGTCATGCCTGACGGCCGGCAATGGCTGCTGTTTCTGGCCTGCATCGCGGTGGGTGTCGGTGGCTATGCGCTGCTGGTGGCGGCCACAAGGGTGGGCGAGGCGTCGGCGCTGGCGCCCTATCGTTATGCGCGGCTGGTGTTCGCGCTGATCCTCGCCTTTCTGGTGTTCGGGGAGCGGCCGGATGCGCTGACCATGACCGGGGCCGCGATCATCGTCGCCTCGGGGTGCTACACCATGTGGCGCGAGGCGTTGCTGCGCCGGCGACTGCTGCGCGAGGCAGGTTTGCTTGCGCCCTGAATCCCCCTTTCCGCAACGCCAAAGCCACGCTATAGCCGCGCCATGACCGACCTTGATCTCATCCGCAATTTCTCGATCGTGGCCCATATCGACCACGGCAAGTCCACCCTGGCCGACCGCCTGATCCAGATGACGGGCACGGTCGCCGAACGCGACATGAAGGCCCAGCTGCTGGACAGCATGGACATCGAGCGCGAACGCGGCATCACCATCAAGGCCAATACCGTGCGCATCGAATATCCGGCGCGCGATGGGCGAACCTATATCCTGAACCTGATCGACACCCCCGGTCACGTCGATTTCGCCTATGAGGTCAGCCGCTCGATGCGCGCGGTCGAAGGATCGTTGCTGGTCGTCGATGCCAGCCAGGGGGTCGAGGCGCAGACCCTGGCCAATGTCTATCAGGCCATCGACGCCGGGCATGAAATCGTGCCGGTGCTGAACAAGATCGACCTGCCCGCCGCCGAGCCCGAGCGGGTCAAGGAAAACATCGAGGAGGTGATCGGCATCGACGCCTCGGACGCGATCCCGATTTCGGCCAAGACCGGTCTGGGCATCCCCGATGTGCTGGAAGCGATCGTGACCCGCCTGCCGGCGCCCAAGGGCGACCGGAACGCGCCGCTGAAGGCGATGCTGGTGGACAGCTGGTATGACCCCTATCTGGGCGTCGTGGTGATGATCCGTGTCATGGATGGCGTGATCCGCAAGGGCGACCGCATCCGCATGATGCAGACCGGCGCCGTCTATGGCATCGACAAGCTGGCGGTGCTGCGCCCGCAGATGCAGGACATTCCCGAACTGGGCCCGGGCGAGATCGGGGTGCTGACCGCCTCGATCAAGCAGGTGCGCGACACCCGCGTCGGCGACACCATCACGCATGAGAAAAAGGGCACCGACACGCCGCTGCCGGGGTTCAAGCCGGCGCAACCGGTGGTGTTCTGCGGGCTGTTCCCGGTCGATGCCAATGACTTCGAGGCGCTGCGCGACGCCATCGAGAAACTGGCCCTGAATGACGCCAGCTTCAGCTACGAGATGGAAACCTCGGCGGCGCTGGGCTTTGGCTTTCGCTGCGGTTTCCTGGGGCTCTTGCACCTCGAGGTGATCCGCGACCGGCTGGAACGCGAATACGATCTGGACCTGATCACCACCGCGCCGAGCGTGGTGTTCAAGCTGCACATGAAGGACGGCGAGGTGCGCGACCTGCACAACCCCGCCGACATGCCCGATCTGACCTATGTCGACCACATCGAAGAGCCGCGCATCAAGGCCACGATCATGGTGCCGGACGAATATCTGGGCGATGTGCTGAAACTGTGTCAGGACCGCCGCGGCATCCAGATGGATCTGACCTATGCCGGCAATCGCGCCATGGTGGTCTATGACCTGCCCCTGGCCGAAGTGGTGTTCGATTTCTACGACCGGCTGAAATCGGTGACCAAGGGCTATGCCAGTTTCGACTATCAGTTGTCGGAATACCGCGAGGATCATCTGGTCAAGATGTCGATCCTGGTCAATGACGAGCCGGTGGACGCGCTGGCAATCATGGTGCATCGCGACCGCGCCGAAAGTCGCGGCCGGGCCATGGTCGAAAAGCTCAAGGAGCTGATTCCGCGCCACATGTTCAAGATCCCGATCCAGGCGGCCATCGGCAGCCGGGTGATTGCGCGCGAAACCCTGTCGGCGATGCGCAAGGACGTGACCGCCAAATGCTATGGCGGCGACGCGACGCGGAAAAAGAAACTGCTGGAAAAACAGAAGGCCGGGAAAAAGAAGATGCGGCAATTCGGCAAGGTCGAGATCCCGCAGACCGCCTTCATCCAGGCGCTCAAGATGGACAACTGAGCCTTGGCTGCGTGGCGGCGTCAGCCGCCCTTGGCCCCTGGGCGGACCGGCGGCTGTGCATGGGAGGCGGCATTCGCCGTGTCGTCCGCGGTTTCCGTCTTTCCGGTTTCGACCCCCTGCGGATTGGGCGTGCCATTGTCCGAGCCGCTTCTGTCGCGGCCGCGGATGACTACCCAGGATTTTGCCTCGGCCTCGAGGATTGCGGCGATATGCTGGGCAAGCAGTGCCTGCCGGTCGGGCGCCCCCAAGGCCGCGTATGGACCGGCAGCAGATTGAAACAGCAGCTTTTCGCGGCGGATCCCTTCCCGGGCGGTGCGATAGGTGATCCAGAGTTCGTGCCAGTTGAAAATCTGTTTCGAGCCCTGCAGCACGGCCACCGCCGCACCCAGCATCGCCATCAGCCATTTCTGTTGCCCATCAGGCAGGCCTGACAGTGTCAGCAACGGAATTGCCGTCGACAGCACCAGGATGGCCCAGGTCGCCGCATGGTGAAAGATGTAATTGACCAGGGCGGTGCGGCTGTAATAGCGCTCGGATCGTCGCAGGTCGTCAAGGATGGAATAGTCGGCCGCAGCTGGGGCGGCCCGCTCGGCGCTGTTTCCGAACATCGCACGCTCCTTCAGATCGCAGACCCGTCAAGGCGATGATGCTCATCTTAACATGCCGTTTGCGCAGCAAGAAGGGCGGCGCGATACCGCCCCCCGTCGGCCGAAGCCAGGATCAATAACCAGGTGCCGGGGCGGCTGCACTGGGCGCGTAGCTGCCGATCTGGCTTTGGCTGGTGGCGGCCTGTTGCGTCAGCAAGGCGCCGGCGGTCTGCATGTCTCGTCCTGCGCCTTGCATGGTTTCGCAGGCGGCCAGGGTCAGCAGAGCCAGCAGAGGGCATAGAATGGTCAGTCTGGGCATCGCAATGTCCTGTGATCGTGCTATGCCGGTTTTCTAGCCCGAGCCGCGCGCCCTTCCCAGTGCCTTGCGCGGCTTGTCGTGGCGATCCGCGGGAAATTGATCGCGGTGACAGGCTGGCGGCGGAAAATTGCCGGGGTGAGGCGCGCTTTGCGGAATGGTTACATGCCCGATTGCACCTGTGCGCTTTCGCGCGAAACCACCTGACCTGCGGTTTGCAGATCGCGCCCCGCGCCCTTGACTGTTTCGCAGGCGGCCAGCGCCAACAGGGCAAACACAGGGATAAGCTTGGCAAAACGGGTCATCAGATGCTCCTGCTCGGTCATGGTTGTAGCAAAAAACGCCGGATTATTGGTCAGGTTCCGTTAATGCGATCTTAACCCGCCGAGGCGACAATGCCAGCATGATGCGATTCGCCCGTCTGATCGTGCTGCTGGTTTCCGCCTGCGCCTCGCCTTCGCCGGGGTTTTTCGGCGCGGCGCGGCACGATGTCACGCTACAGGGCATCCGCTTTGCCGTGTTTCATCAAGGCAACCGGGCTCAGGTCATCCGCCTGGGTTACCTGACGCCGCGGCAGAGGGCGCCGGTTCCCGATCTGATGCGGCAGGCGGCTGAACAGGCCACCGGCTGCCGCGCGATTCCCGGCAGTCTGATCACGCGCCTGCCCGGCGATACCGGCGAGGCGCGGCTGGCGCTGGATTGCGGCTGAGCGCCTGACTGTCAGCCCAGAAAGGACAGCACCGCCTCGGCGATTTCGGCGGGCTTGTCGGCGTGCAGCCAGTGACCTGCGCCCGGGATATGGATGATCTGCGCCTGCGGGAAATGCCGGCCGATGGCATCGCATTGCTGGGGGCGACAATAATCCGACTCGTTTCCGGCCAGGAACAGCGCCGGACCGTCGAAGCCGTTCGTCTCGATCCGTGGCCAGCCGGTGATCAACGGCATCTGGTCGCGCAATGCGGCCAGGTTGAATTTCCAGCGCGGCGGTTCGGCCTTCATGTCCAGCGATTGCAGCAGAAACGCGCGCACGCCGGCATCCGCGATATGTTGTGCCAGACGTGCATCAGCCTCGGACCGCAGGCGCAGGCCGGTCAGATCTGTCGCCTCCATTGCGTCGATCAGCCCGTTCTGGCTATGGTCATAGGCGTAGGGGGCGATGTCCAGCACCACCAGCCGCCGGACCAGATCGGGCCGGGTCAGCGCAAGGCACATGGCCGCCTTGCCGCCCATCGAATGACCCACCAGATCCGCGGGTCCGCCGATATGGTCGATCACCTGCGCCAGATCCTGCGCCAGCGCCGGATAGCTGTGGTCGGGATCGTGGAAACTGTCGCCATGGTTGCGCATGTCCACCAGCACCACCCGCCGGGTCTCGCCCAGTCGCCGCGCAAGCCCGCCCAGGTTGCGCCCCGATCCGAACAGCCCGTGTGCAATCAAAACCGGGGGTTGCCCGGTGTCGGTTCCGGTTTCTGTATACTGCAACATCATTCCGCCAGCCTAGCGCTACTGGTCAGCCGTGACCAGAGCGGCTAGCTTGGCTGGGGAAAGGAAATGTCGATGCGGATTGACGATATCAGGCCGATGGCTGACGAAATCGCCAGCCTGATCGCCGCGCGCCACGGCGGGCTGCGTCGCGGTCAGCACGCCAGCCTTGAAATCATGTTGCGCAAGCGGGGTGGGGCTCTGCCGCGTCGCCTGCGGCGCGAAGCCCGCATCCTGGCCGATGCCGACCGCCTGGCCGAGAACCCCCGCCTTGCCCGCCAGGTCGACCTGGCCCGCGTGGGACAGGCGCATCGCGCGCTGCTGGCGCATCTGCGGCCCTTGGGGCAGGGGGCGCGCATGCGTGGGCGCATGGCAGGCTTTGCGGCCAGCGTGGCCCTGGGGTTGCTGGTGCTGGCCGGGGTCGCGGTCTGGATCATGACCCGGCGCGGACTGGTCTGAGCCCGCGCCGGCAGACATTCACATGCCGTTGTAAAGCGGGAAGCGCGCGCAAAGGGCAGCCACTTCGGCCTTGACCCTGGCCTCGACCTCGGCATTGCCGTTTTCGCCATTGGCAGCCAGGCCGTCCACGACCTCGACGATCCAGCGGGCGATCTGGCGGAACTCGGCCTCGCCAAAGCCGCGGGTGGTGCCAGCCGGGGCGCCCAGGCGGATGCCCGAGGTCACGAACGGCTTTTCGGGGTCGAAGGGCACACCGTTCTTGTTGCAGGTGATATGGGCACGCCCCAGCGACGCCTCGGTTGCCTTGCCGGTCACGCCCTTGGGGCGCAGGTCCGCCAGGCACAGGTGGTTGTCGGTGCCGCCCGACACGATGTCGATGCCGCCCTTCATCAGCTCGTCCGCCATGGCGCGGGCATTGGCCACGACCTGCGCGGCATAGTCCTTGAACTCGGGGCGCAGCGCTTCGCCGAAAGCCACGGCCTTGGCGGCGATCACATGCATCAGGGGACCGCCCTGAAGGCCGGGGAACACCGCCGAATTGATCTTCTTGGCGATATCGGCGTCGTTGGTCAGCACCATGCCGCCGCGCGGCCCACGCAGCGACTTGTGCGTGGTGGTGGTGACCACATGCGCATGCGGGATGGGCGAGGGATGCTGGCCACCCGCGACCAGCCCGGCGATATGGGCCATGTCCACCATCAGCCAGGCGCCCACCTCATCGGCGATGGCGCGGAATGCCGCCCAGTCCCAGATGCGGCTATAGGCGGTGCCGCCGGCCACGATCAGCTTGGGCTTGTGTTCCAATGCCTTTCTGCGCACCTCATCCATGTCCAGCAGCTGATCCTGCTGGCGCACGCCATAGCTGACCACGTTGAACCATTTGCCCGACATGTTCACCGGGCTGCCATGGGTCAGGTGCCCGCCCGAATTCAGATCGAGCCCCATGAAGGTGTCGCCGGGCTGCAGCAGTGCCAGGAATACCGCCTGGTTCATCTGGCTGCCGGAATTGGGCTGCACATTGGCGAATTGGCAGTCGAAAAGCTTTTTCGCGCGCTCGATCGCCAGTTCTTCGACGATGTCGACATACTGGCAGCCGCCATAATAGCGCTTGCCGGGATAGCCTTCGGCATATTTGTTGGTCAGGACCGAACCCTGAGCCTCCAGCACCGCCTTCGAGACGATGTTTTCCGACGCGATCAGTTCGATCTCGTCGCGCTGGCGGCCCAGTTCCTTGCGGATCGCGCCAAAGATTTCGGGGTCGCGGCTATCCAGCGTCTCGGTGAAAAATCCGGTGTCGGTCATCTGGTCCTCATGCATAAAGGCGGCCTGGCGGGGTTCTAGCGGGTTTTGTCGCCGCCGGCTAGGATGGATGCGACGGCGATGCGGCAGGATTTGCCGCCGTCGCAGGGGCTTGCGCCGGCGCGTGCGGACGGCAAGATGGCATGCATGAAGATGCATTTCATCGCCAGCAGCACGGAAACTGCGGTTACCGCGGCCGAAACCCTGTCAGAACGCTATGGCCACGTTCCCATGCGCGAGGCCGAAGTGATCGTGGCGCTGGGGGGGGACGGGCTGATGCTGAATGTCATGCATCAGAACCGCGGCCTGCCGGTCTATGGCATGAATCGCGGCACGGTCGGTTTCCTGATGAACACCTATTCCGATGACGACCTGCCCGCCCGCATCCGCGCGGCCGAGGAAACCGTCATTCATCCGCTGGCGATGACAGCAGGAACCACCGACGGACATGAGCACTGCGCCCTGGCGATCAACGAGGTCAGCCTGTTGCGCGCGGGTCCGCAGGCGGCGCGTCTGCAGATCAGTGTCAACGGGCAGGTGCGGATGCGCGAACTGGTTTGCGATGGGGCGTTGCTGTGCACGCCGGCGGGCTCAACCGCCTACAACTATTCCGCCAACGGTCCGATTCTGCCGCTGGGGTCGGATGTCCTTGCCCTGACCGCAATTGCCGCCTTTCGCCCCCGACGCTGGCGCGGAGCGATATTGCCCAGTTCGGCCACCTTGCGCTTTGACGTGCTGGAATCGGACAAGCGTCCGGTCATGGCCGACGCCGATTCCCGGGGGGTCGATTCCGTGCTGTGGGTCGAGGTTCGCACCGAGCTGTCGATCAGCCACCGACTGCTGTTCGATCCCGGTCACGGGCTGGAAGAGCGCCTGATGCGCGAACAATTCGTTTGAGAACCGCGCGTGCCCGCGATAAACGGCCGGGCATGAGCAACCAACCCGATCTGCCCCCCGAAATCGCCCGCCGCCGCACCTTTGCGATCATTTCGCATCCGGACGCTGGAAAGACCACGCTGACGGAAAAATTCCTGCTGTTCGGCGGGGCCATCCAGATGGCGGGCCAGGTGCGCGCCAAGGGCGAGGCGCGGCGCACGCGCTCGGACTTCATGAAGATGGAACAGGACCGGGGGATTTCGGTGTCGGCCTCGGCGATGTCCTTCGACTTTGGCCAATACCGCTTCAACCTGGTCGACACCCCCGGCCACAGCGACTTTTCCGAGGACACCTATCGCACGCTGACGGCAGTCGATGCGGCGATCATGGTCATCGACGGCGCCAAGGGTGTGGAAAGCCAGACCCGCAAGCTGTTCGAGGTCTGCCGCCTGCGCGATCTGCCGATCCTGACCTTCTGCAACAAGATGGATCGTGAAAGTCGCGATACCTTCGAGATCATCGACGAAATCCAGGAAAACCTGGCCATCGATGTCGCCCCGGTAAGCTGGCCCATCGGCATGGGCCGCGATTTTGTCGGGGCCTATGACCTGCTGCATGACCGGCTGGAGATCATGGACCGTGCCGACCGCAACCGGGTGGCGGAATCGATCCAGATTTCGGGGCTGGACGATCCGCGGCTGGCCGATCACGTGCCCGCCGACCTGCTGGCCAGGCTGCGCGAGGAACTCGAGATGGCGCGCGAACTGCTGCCCGCCTTTGATCGCCAGAGCTTTCTGGAAGGGCACATGACCCCGATCTGGTTCGGCAGTGCGATCAACAGCTTTGGCGTCAAGGAGCTGATGACCGGCATCGGCGAATTCGGGCCGCCGCCGCAGCCGCAGAACTCGGCCGAACGCGAAATCGCGCCGCACGAATCCGCCGTCACCGGCTTTGTGTTCAAGGTGCAGGCCAACATGGACCCCAAGCACCGCGACCGGGTGGCCTTCGTGCGCCTGGCCTCGGGGCATTTCGAGCGCGGGATGAAGCTTTTGCACGTGCGGTCGAAAAAGCCGATGGCGGTGTCGAACCCGGTGCTGTTCCTGGCCGCCGACCGCGAACTGGCCGAAGAGGCCTGGGCCGGCGACATCATCGGCATCCCCAACCACGGCCAGCTGCGCATCGGCGACGCGCTGACCGAGGGCGAGGCGCTGCGCTTTACCGGCATCCCCAGCTTTGCACCCGAGCTGTTGCAAACCGTACGCGCGGGCGATCCGATGAAGGCCAAGCACCTGGAAAAGGCGCTGATGCAATTTGCCGAGGAAGGCGCGGCCAAGGTGTTCAAGCCGATGATCGGCTCGGGCTTCATCGTCGGGGTGGTGGGCGCGCTGCAATTCGAGGTGCTGGCCAGCCGGATCGAACTGGAATACGGCCTGCCCGTGCGGTTCGAGCCGTCGCAGTTCACCAGCGCCCGCTGGGTGGCTGGCCCCAAGGAGCGCATCGACCAGTTCGCCAATGCCAACAAGCAGCACATGGCGCGCGATCATGATGGCGATCTGGTCTATCTGACGCGGTTGCAATGGGACATCGACCGGGTGCAGCGCGATCACCCGGAACTGAAGCTGACCGCAACCAAGGAAATGATGGTCTAGCCGTCTTGGGGATCGGTCGGGTCGTCCTTGACCTGATCGGTCCAGACCTTGAAATCGACCAGGCGGTGCGTGCCGAAGCTGGCGATCATGGGCACATCGGCGGCATCCCTGCCGTGGCCGATGGTGATGCGCCCGATACGCGGGCTGTTGTTGCGCGGATCGAACGCCCACCACCGACCCGACAGCCAGACATGCATCCAGGCGGCGAAATCCATCGGGTCGGGACTGGGCGGCACGCCGATGTCGCCCAGATAGCCAAAGGCATAGCGGGCCGGGATGTTCAGCGCGCGGCAGAGCGCTATGGCAAGATGCGCATAGTCGCGGCAAACCCCCTTCTGCTCGGCATAGGAACTGTGGGCGGTGCGGAACACATCGGCATCGCCATAGCTGAACACCAGGCGCTGATGGACAAAGTCGCAGATCGCCTGCACCCGCGGCCAGCCAGGCGCAACATTGCCGAACAGATCCCAGGCGATCTGTCCCATCATGTCGGATTCGCAATAGCGGCTGGGTGCGAGGTAGGGCAGCACCTCGTCGGGCAGGGATGCAACCGGGATTTCCTGCGCCGCGGGGCAGATCGGGTCACGCAAGCCGCTGTCGGCGATCACCGCATCGGATTGCAGGGTCAACCGCCCGCCGGGGGCGGTCAGGCGCATCCGCAGGTTGCCGAACACGTCCAGATGCGTGGCGCAAGCCACCTCGGGGTCGGTGCGGAACTGTTCGGTGCCGCGCAGATCCATGCGGCGTTCAGGGCGCGCGGTCATCATCGTGATCAGCGGAACCGGCCCGTCCGATTCCAGGGTGATGCGATAGCCGTATCGGATCAGCATCACAGGACCGTCACGTCCAGGGTGATGCGGGCGTTCAAGAGCTTGCTGACCGGGCAGCCCTTTTCGGCCCGGCGGGCGCATTCCTCGATCACGGCCTTGTCGCCGGTGGCCGAAATGCGGGTCACCAGATGCGCGGTCTTGATGGCAAAGCCGTCGCCGTCCTTGTCCAGCCCGATTTCCGAAGTGGTTTCGATGCGCACATCGGTGATGCCTTCCTGGGCAAGCTGGCCGGACAGCGCCATGCTGAAACAGGCGGCATGGGCGGCACCGATCAGTTCCTCGGGGTTGGTGCCGGGCTTGCCCTCGAACCTGGTGTTGAAGCCATAGGGCTGGTCGCTGAGCGCGCCGGACCGGGTCGAGATACTGCCCGTCCCGTCCTTGAGCCCGCCCTGCCATTTCGCCGAACCGGAATTGACGATCATCGGTCGCTCCTGCAAATGCGATTTCCGTGGGGGTTTGCAGGGGAAACGCCACTGGGACCGCGCGGGTTCAATCACGTTTTGCGACGGCCGCCGGTGACGGGCTTGTCATTTGCGTCCCGCTCCGAAAACGGGCCTGATTTCCGGGATTTGACGCGGAGGATACGATATGCGCCTTATTGCAGTTGCCCTGGTTGCCGTGCTGGCCACACCGGCCCTGGCCCAAGATCACGCAACGATGGATCACGCGGGCCATGGTGCCCAGGACGCTGCGAGCGCCGGCTATCAGGCGGCGATGCAGCGCATGCACGACGACATGATGATCGATTACAGCGGTGACGCCGATGTGGACTTCATGCGCGGCATGATCCCGCATCACCAGGGCGCCATCGACATGGCCAAGGTGGTGCTGGAACACGGCAAGGATCCCCAGGTGCGCAAGCTGGCCGAAGAGGTCATCAAGGCCCAGACCGCCGAAATCCAGATGATGCAGGATTGGCTGAAGGCGCATGACGCCGCCGAATAGGCGGCGGAAAGCGGGCGCGTTCTAGCCCAGAAGGCGCTCGGCCTCTTGAATGGCGAAGCGGTCGGTCATGCCGGCGACGTAATCCAGCACGACGCGGGCGCGGCCGGTTTCGTCGCCGGCCGCCTCGGCCGCCTGAAACCAGTGGTCGGGCATCTTCGACGGGTCGTTCAGATACAGCGGGAACAGGCCGTTCAGCATCTGCGTCACGCGCTGGCGTTCCGCCACAACAGAGGGCGCGCGATACATGCGGGTGAACAGGAACAGCTTGATCGCCTTGAGATTCTGATAGAGCGGCTTGGAAAAGCGGATGATTGGCCCGTCCATGTCGCGGATGTCCTGGGCGCTTTGGGGCTGAAGGCTGCTCAGCCGGTTCTGCGCCACGGCGATCACATCCTCGACCATGACGCCAAAGACGCGGCGCAGCGCCTCGTGCCGGCGGCGCATCGGCTCCAGTCCCGGGTGCAGGGCGTCCACCTCGGCAAAGGCGTCGCCCACCACGGGCAGCTGCGCCAGGTCGGTTTCATCAAACAGCCCCGCGCGCAGCCCGTCATGCAGGTCGTGGTGATTATAGGCCACGTCATCGGCGACCGCGGCCACCTGAGCCTCGGCGCTGGCGTTGGTGGACAGCTCCAGATCCCATTCGGCATTCACCTCGGCCAGGGCATAGGGCAGGTCGCCAGTGACCGGGCCGTTGTGCTTGGCGATGCCTTCCAGGCTTTCCCAGGTCAGGTTCAGCCCGTCGAAATCGGCGTAATGCCGTTCCAGGCGCGTCACGATGCGCAGCGCCTGGGCATTGTGGTCGAAGCCGCCATAGGGCGCCATCAAGGCGGCCAGCGCGTCCTCGCCTGTGTGGCCGAAGGGGGGATGGCCCAGATCATGGGCCAGGGCGACGGTTTCTGCCAGATCCGCGTTCAGCCCCAGCACGCCGGCGATGGTGCGGGCGACCTGCGCCACCTCGATGGTATGGGTCAGGCGGGTGCGGTAATAATCGCCCTCATGTTCCACAAAGACCTGGGTCTTGTGCTTGAGACGGCGAAAGGCCGAGGAATGGATGATGCGGTCGCGGTCGCGCTGCCAGGGGCTGCGAAAGGTGGACATGCGTTCGGGCCAGCGCCGGCCGCGGCTGTCCTGGGGGTGGCAGGCATAGGGAACCGTCATGATCTCCGTGCATTCCTTGCGAGAATTTCGGCGCAACCCTATATTCCCAACCTGACGACGGAAACGGGAACGCCCCATGAACCTGGAACTGAACCTGCCACCGCGCGTGACCGAACGTGCCTTTGCGCGGCTGGCCGAAATCAATGGCGACGGCCCGGCCCGGCCGCTGCGCGTCGCGGTATCGGGCGGCGGTTGTTCGGGCTTTCAATACGACATCCGCCTGGACGATGTGGCCGAGGATGACCTTGTCCTGCAGGGCGGGGGGCAGACCGTGGTGGTCGATCCTGTGTCGCTGCCGTTCCTGGCCGGTGCGACCATCGATTTCGTCGATGAACTGATTGGCGCGCGATTTGCCATCGACAATCCCAATGCCAGTTCGTCCTGCGGCTGCGGCACCAGCTTTTCGATCTGATCTGGTCAGCCGTGCGGCGCGCGGCTAGTGTGCCGCCATGAAGATCGCGACATTCAACATCAACGGCGTTCGCGCCCGGATCGACACGCTGACCGGCTGGCTGCGCGAGGCGCTGCCCGACGTGGTGGTGTTGCAGGAAATCAAGACCCAGGATGACGGCTTTCCGCGCGAGCCGATCGCGGATCTGGGCTATCACATCGAAACCCACGGCCAGAAAAGCTTCAACGGGGTGGCGATCCTGTCGCGCCTGCCGCTCGAGGACGTGGCGCGCGGGCTGCCCGGCGATCAGTCGGACGAACAGGCGCGCTATATCGAGGCTACGGTGATCGGCCGGCAGGCGGTGCGCGTCGCGGGGCTTTATCTGCCCAACGGCAACCCGCAGCCGGGGCCCAAATTCGATTACAAGCTGGCCTGGATGGCGCGACTGCACGCCCGGGCGCGCGAGCTGCTGACGGCCGAGCTGCCGACGGTGATGCTGGGCGATTTCAACGTCATTCCCGAACCGCGCGACGCCGCCTTTCCTGAAAAATGGCGCGAGGATGCGCTGTTTCAGCCCGAAAGCCGCGCGGCGCTGCGCCGGATCGTCTTTGATGGCTGGCTGGACGCGGTGCGCGACCGGCATTTCGGCGATCAGCGCGGGCCGTTCACATTCTGGGATTACCAAGGCGGCGCGTGGCAAAGGGACAATGGCATCCGCATCGATCACATCCTGCTATCACCAGAGGCGGCGGACCTGATGATCGACCTGGGCATCGATCGCGACGAAAGGGCCAAGGACAAGCCCAGCGATCACGTGCCGGTCTGGGTCGATCTGGACGCCTGAAACGGAACCACCGACGGGCGTTCAGCGACCCGGGGCCTCGTCCAGATCGGCCGCATCCTCGTCATCGTCGCCAAAACGGGCATCGTCGGCATATTCGTCCTCGCCTTCGCCGACATATTTGGCCGACAGGGCAATGGAATGTCCGTCGTGGATCGGGTCCATGACCACATCCGACGGAATTTCCCCGGCCAGCCATTCGCGGATTTCGTCCTTGGCCTCGTCGATGTCCTGCCCGGTCACTCTGGCGATATAGCGGATGAAGGCGCGCTGATCGCCGTCGATCTCGTCCAGGTCGTCCTCGTCCACTTCGGGCCATTTCTCGGTGATCGCCTCGTAAAAGGCGGACCAGTTGGCCTGAACGTTACTCCATCTCATCAGTAACCTCCTCTGCCGCCCAGATTGCCCTGCACCAGGCGCGACATGCCGGTGATATCCTCGCCCACGCCGGCAACGGTGTTGCATCCGGCCAACGCCAACAGCACCAGCAAGGTTGCGATCAGCCTGCGGTTCATTGTTCTTCCCCACGCCACCATGTTTCCGGCATGAAGCCGGGCCAGTCCCCATAAAGCGGCGTCTTTTCAGGATAATGCAGGTCGGCGCGATGGGCCAAGCGGGAAATCTGCGAATAGCTGACCGGAATGACGTAGCGCCCGGTGGTCAGCACGCGGTCCAGCGCGCGGACGGCGGCGCGGTAATCCTCGGGCGAGCTGGCTTGCAGCATCGCATCGATCATCGCCTCGGCTGCCGGGGAATCCATGCCCATCCAGTTGCGGCTGCCCGGCTTGGTCACGCCATCGCGGCCCCAGTAAAGACGCTGTTCGTTCCCTGGCGATAGTGACAGGCCGCGTTCATACCAGGTCATGTCGAACTGGTAATTGTTGGTGCGCTCGACATATTGCGCGGCGTCCAGCATCGTCACCTGTGGCCGGATGCCCAGATTGCGCAGCGATTCGACGAAGATGTCGATGATCTGCCGGGTTTCGGCGCTGGTGCGCATGGCGCTGCCCGACTGGTTCAGCAGGATCTCGAACTTGAACGGCTGGCCCTGTGCGTTGCGCAACTCGCCCTCCTGGACCGTCCAGCCCGCCAGTCGCAACAGCTCCAGTGCCGCGCGGATGCCTTGCCGATCCACGGCACGGTCGCCGCCTTCGGGCAGGACATAGCCTTCCAGCGCGCCCGGGGGCAGGCTGTCGGCATAGGGTGCCAGCAACTCGGCCTCGCGGCCGCGGGCCGGGCCCGGTTGCATCGCCAGTTCGGAATTGGCGAAATAGCTGGTGATGCGGGGATCCTTGCCGCCGCTGAGCGTCAGGTTTATGAAACGATAGTTGAAGACCTCGATCATGGCCTGGCGCACCCGCCAGTCGGCGAAAAGCGGATTGCGCGTGTTCATCACCAGGCCGATGATGCCCGACGGGCGCTGGTGGGGGATTTCCGATTTGACCACCCGGCCGTCGCGGATCGCCGGAAAGTCGAAATCGCGGTCCCAGCGCGCGGCGACCAGTTCGCGCCACACGTCGATCTCGCCGGCCTTGAACGCCTCGAACATGGCGGCGGCGTCCCCGAAATAGTCGTAGCGGATGGTGTCGAAATTGTGCAGCCCGCGCGACACCGGCAGGTCGCGGCCCCAGTAGTCGGGATTGCGCCGGAAGGTGATGGAACGGCCCGGATCGACCTGGTCGATGACATAGGGACCGCTGCCGATGGGCGGCGTCAGGCTGGACTGGCTGAAATCGACCCCTTGCCACTGGGCCTTTTTCAGGATCGGCCGCATCCCCATCAGCAGCGCCAGCTCGCGGTCGCGGGTCTTGAAGCTGAAGCGGATCTTGTTGGGGCCGGTCTGCTCCATCTTATCGACCTGCGCCCAGACCGAGGTATAGCGCGGGTGGCCCTTGGTCCCCAGCGTCTCATAGGACCACATCACATCCTCGACCGTGACCGGCGAGCCGTCGGAAAAGCGCGCCTCGGGACGCAGGGTGAATTCGACCCAACTGCGTTCAGGGTCGGTTTCGACGCTTTCCGCCAGCAACCCGTAAAGGGTGAAGGGTTCGTCGATGGATCGCATCATCAGCGATTCGGTCAGCAATCCCGGCTGCGTAAAGATCGGCCAGACCGGATTCCCCATCAGGATCCAGGGATTGAGCGAATCGAAGGTGCCGGTTTCGGCAAGGCGAATCGCACCGCCCTTTGGGGCTTCGGGATTGGCATAGGGCAGGTGCGTAAAGCCCGGTTTCAGCGCCGGTTCTCCATACATTGCAATGGCATGGACGGGTTCGGCGGGACTTGCCAGCGGCATGGATGCAACACACACGCAAAGGGCGAGTGTCCGCCAGATCGCGGAATCGTTAGTAAATTTGAAGAATCGCATGCTCGAAGGCCCTGGTTTCGGGGTCGTTGACCTGATTGGCGCCAAGATTAGCGGCCCCTTGGCCGCGAGGCAAACTTCCCCATTGGACTCAACCGGCGAAAAGCGTATAGATAAATCACTGCTCGATAGGTTTCTTGCCTGTATGAAACCTGCCTCATGACTTGCGCCCGCCTCGTGCGGGCGCTTTTTTATTCGAACAATCCCGTTTCGATCGCATGGCAGGTCCGAGCGGCGTGCTTGACGGGCGGGGGTTTTTGCTCATGCTCGCCCCGTCAAAATGTCATGAGGGCAGGAGAGGGCGATGTTTCAGAAATTCCTGAGCGGCAAGACGGCTGTGGTGACCGGGTCGAATTCAGGCATCGGGTTGGGGGTTGCGCAGGAACTGGCCCGCGCCGGGGCTGATGTCGTGCTGAACAGCTTTACCGACAGCGACGACGACCATGCCCTGGCCGAAAACCTGGCGCGCGAACACGGCGTCAGCGCGCGCTACATCCAGGCCGACATGTCGAAGGGCGACCAGTGTCGCGAACTGATCCAGCGGGCGGGTCGCTGCGATATTCTGGTCAACAATGCCGGTATCCAGCATGTCGCGCCGATCCCCGAGTTTCCGGTCGAGAAATGGGACGCGATCATCGCGATCAACCTCAGTTCGGCGTTTCACACCACTGCGGCGGCGCTGCCGCTGATGCGGCAGGCCGGTTGGGGAAGGGTCATCAACATCGCGTCAGCCCATGGTCTGACGGCCAGCCCGTTCAAATCGGCCTATGTGGCGGCCAAGCACGGCATTGTCGGCCTGACCAAGGTGACTGCGCTGGAAACCGCGCAGGAAGCCATAACCTGCAATGCGATCTGCCCGGGCTATGTGCTGACCCCGATCGTGGAAAAGCAGATCCCCGACCAGATGAAGACGCATAACATGAGCCGCGAGGACGTGATCGCCAAGGTCATGTTGCAACGCCAGCCGTCGGGACAATTCGCCACAGTCGAGCAGATGGGCGGGACGGCTGTTTTCCTGTGTTCGGCGGCGGCCGACCAGATCACAGGCACCACCATATCCGTCGATGGCGGCTGGACGGCACTTTAGACCGAACTTTCATCTGGCGCGGATGGCCTGCCCGGCAGGGATGATGTCCCGGCCGGGCAGAAGGTCGCGATCAGGACCAGATTGCCTCGAACTCGCGCCATTCTCCCTTGCTCATGCCGCTGTTTTCCTGCGTCACGGTTTCGCCGGCAAGACGACGCCGCAGCACCGCGACGGCCTGCGCCGACAGTTGCACCGCGCCCAGCCGATAGTCCTGGAAGGCGGCATAGGCATGGGGCACCCAATCGCGGACGATGTCGCAGATCGCCACGGCATAGGCACGGATTTCGTATTGCGCATGGGCGTCTGCCCGCAGCCGCAGGAAGTGGAACAGGTTATGCAGATCCACTTTCCAATACCATTGTGTATAGATATTGGCGGGCAGGTTCATCCGCGCCAGTTCGCGTGCAAGCCCCTGCTGGCCATCCTGACTGAGCAGCGACTCGTAATGGTCATAGCTGCGCATGGCGTCCTGGCGCAGCAGGTCCAGCACCCGCGCAGCCTCTTCGCCCTGCAAAACCTCGCCACGACCCTGGTTGTTGACGGTCGATTGCGCGGCCAGGTGCTCGGGCGCGGGGATATAAAACTCGCGGTCGAGAATGGAATAGCGTGCCGAATATTCGTTCACGTTCGCTGTGCGGTGACGGATCCATTGCCGCGCGACAAAGACCGGCAGCTTCACATGCAGCTTGATCTCGCACATCTCGAAGGGGCTCGAATGCCAATGCCGCATCAGATAGCGGATCAACGCCTCGTCATTGCTGACCGATTTGGTGCCGCGACCATAGCTGACCCGGGCGGCCTGGGTAATGGCGGCATCATCGCCCATATAGTCGATGACCCGCACCATGCCATGGTCCAGAACCGGATGCGGCTGGTAAAGGTGCCGCTCCATCCCCTCGGAGACAGCACGCAGGGTGGGGCGCGGCTGGGCGCGCAACTCATCGATCTGGGCCTGTTGCTCGGTCGTCAGGGTCATGGGGGGATTCCTTTACTGCCTGCGGCGTAGTTATACGCGAAGAACTGCAGAAGGAACCCCGCTGGCGTGCCGGCCGTTTTGGCAGGTCAGCCGTCACGCTGCGAGATCAGGAAGGGAACGTCGTGAAAATTCGTTATCTGCACACCATGGTCCGGGTGCTGGATCTGGACAAGAGCATCGCCTTTTACCGCCTGCTGGGCCTTGAAGAGATTCGCCGCGTCGAAAACGACCAGGGGCGGTTCACCCTGGTGTTCATGGCCCCGCCCGGCCAGCCGGAAACCCCGGTCGAACTGACCTGGAACTGGGATGGCGACGACGGCCTGCCGTCAGACAGCCGGCATTTCGGCCATCTCGCCTATCAGGTCGAAAACATCTACGACCTGTGCGAGCGGCTGATGGCAGCGGGTGTTACCATCAACCGACCGCCGCGCGACGGGCACATGGCCTTTGTGCGCAGCCCGGACAACATCTCTATCGAACTCTTGCAGGCGGGCGAGCGTCTGCCGCCGCAAGAGCCCTGGGCCAGCATGGAAAATACAGGCCACTGGTAGGGGGCAGCCGCAGCAACAGCGCCTGTCATTCGATCAGTAGATATAGCGGATCTGTTCGACCCAGAACCGTTCGACCCGCCGCCATTGCAGGTTAACAGCCTCGATCGGCGGGTCATCCAGGACGCCCGAAAGCTCCAACCCCTCGGCGTGGCGTGCAAACAGGTTCGCAACGCAGTCGCGCACCTGCCAACCGCGTTCGGTCAGCCGCACCCGAACCGAGCGACGGTCCATTTCACAGCGTTCGTGGTGGACATATCCCAGTTCCACCAGTTTCTTGAGATTGTAGGAGACGTTGGAACCCTGATACATGCCACGAGAGCGCAACTCGCCCGCTGTGACCTCGGCCGCCCCCAGGTTATAGATCAGCAGGGCCTGCACCGGCGTCAGGTCCGAACGGCCGATCCGTTCGAATTCATCCTTGACCAGATCAAGCAGAAGCCGATGCAGCCGTTCAAGGATCTGCAGACTTTCCAGATAGGCTTCCGTGCGGCTGCTTCGCGACACGGCCCGCAGTGCGGGCATCGATGGGGCAGGGCTGCGCTGATGCATATGCGGTATCCGTTTCGTGGCTTGTTTCCGCCACCTTGCCCCATATTTCCCAATCTTCGGTTAATTCCGAAGCAGTTAGCTAAAATTGTCGCTATTTCCCCGCCAGCCGCGCCAGGGCAAAGCGCGCCACCAGGTCCAGCATCGGTGCCAGTTCGGCCGGCCCGGAGCTTTCGCCGCGGCTGCGCGCGCTGATCCAGGGGTAAAGATCCTGATCGTTTTCCGCCAGCAGCGCCTCATACTGGTCGAGCTGTTCGGCGCTCAACCCCTCAAGCTGACTGTCGGCGAAGGGGCCCAGGATCAGGTCCATTTCCTTGGTGCCGCGCCGCCAGCTGCGCATCCGCAGCCGCTTCAGCCGTGCGATGTCGTCGTCCATTTTGCCTCCGGCTTGCCTGCGCATCGGCACCCGCCTAGACAGGGCGGAACCAGCCACAGGATCTGTTCGATGAGCTTCTTGTCTCAGACGCTTGCCCGCGTCAAACCCTCGCCCACCATCGCCATGACAGGCCGTGCCCGCGAACTGGCCGCTGCCGGGCGCGACATCATCAGCCTGTCTGCCGGAGAGCCCGATTTCGACACCCCCCTGCACATCCGCGAGGCGGCCAAGGCTGCCATCGACGCCGGCCACACCCGCTATACCGCCGTCGATGGCATCGCTGAACTGAAACAGGCGATCTGCGCCAAGTTCCGGCGCGAAAACGGGCTGGATTACAGCCCGGCCGAGGTCACTGTGGGCACCGGCGGCAAGCAGATCCTGTATAACGCGTTGATGGCCACGCTGAACCCGGGCGACGAGGTCATCATCCCCGCGCCCTATTGGGTCAGTTATCCCGACATGGTGATGTTGGCGGGCGGCACCCCGGTCATCGTCGAGGGCGCGATGCAGAACGGCTACCGCATCACCCCCGAACAGTTGCAGGCCGCGATCACGCCGCGCACCAAATGGGTGATCCTGAATTCGCCCTCGAATCCGACGGGGGCGGGATACGGGCACGATGACATGCGCGGCCTGACCGATGTGCTGATGCGACATCCGCAGGTCTGGGTGCTCAGCGACGATATCTATGAACATCTGGTGTTCGACGACTTTCGCTTCGTGACCCCCGCCCAGGTCGAACCGGGGCTGCGCGACCGCACACTGACCATGAATGGCGTGTCCAAGGCCTATGCGATGACCGGCTGGCGCATCGGGTATGGAGCCGGCCCGGAACCGCTGATCAAGGCCATGGGCACCTTGCAGTCGCAATCCACGTCCAATCCCTGTTCGGTCAGCCAATATGCGGCGCTGGCGGCGCTGGAGGGTCCGCAGGATTACATCCGCGACAGCCGGGCGGTGTTCCAGCGCCGGCGCGATCTGGTGGTGGCGGGGCTGAACGATTGCCCGGGCATCACCTGCCCGGTGCCGCAGGGGGCTTTCTATGTCTATCCCTCGATCCGGGATCTGATCGGCAAGACCTCGGCCGGGGGGCGGGTGATCTCCGATGACCAGGCCTTTGCGACGGCGTTGCTGGATGAAACCGGGGTGGCAGTCGTCTTTGGCGCGGCCTTTGGCCTGTCGCCGCATTTCCGCATTTCCTACGCGACTGCGGATGAGGTGCTGGCGGATGCCTGCCACCGCATCCGCCGCTTTTGTCAGGGGCTGCGCTAGGCGCGCGCCATCACCACAGGTGCTTGCGCAGCGCCTCGCCCTCGACGTCGGTGCGGGTGCTGGCATGCACCTCGGCGCCGATGTCGCGCAGGATGTGATCGGGCAGATCCTTCAGCGCGTGGCGCGTCGCG
The DNA here is from genome assembly GCF_009696685.2 of Paracoccus sp. SMMA_5_TC. Lineage (NCBI taxonomy): Bacteria > Pseudomonadati > Pseudomonadota > Alphaproteobacteria > Rhodobacterales > Paracoccaceae > Paracoccus > Paracoccus sp. SMMA_5_TC. Next base: position 2,557,976 of record NZ_CP102355.1, on the reverse strand, counting down.
GGATCGTCCAGCGCCGCCATACGGTCCTGGCAGCGGAAATTGTCATGGGCACGGCGGCCCAACAGCATCATCAGTCGGTCGGCAAGCCCCCATGGCCGCCGAATGGGCGTGTTGTCATATGGCATCCTGTTTTCCTTTCCGCGAATTGCGCGGTTGCCGGATGCTGCCAACATGCTACTTTTCAACGGAAACTGCCAACAAAGCCTCAGCACGACCGTATAAGGCAAACTTATGTCCATCCCGCCGCTTGCGGCGCTGCGCGCCTTCGAGGCGGTGGCCCGTCACCTCAGCTTCACCCGCGCGGCCGAGGAGCTGGGCATGACCCAGGCCGCAGTCAGCTATCAGATTCGCGTGCTTGAGGAACGGTTGGGCTCGCCGCTGTTCCTGCGCAATCCGCGCGGGGTGACGCTGACCGAAACCGGCGCGATGTTCGCCCGTCCGACCATCGACGCATTCGAGATGCTGCGCGAAACCTTTGCCGCGCCGGCTTCGGATGCGGTCTCGACCTTTTCCATCTCGACCGTGCCGACGCTGGCGGGGGCGTGGTTGTCGTCGCGGCTGGGCAAGTTTCAGCTGAACAACCCCAACCTGGCCGTTCGGCTGGAAACCAGCGACGCACTGGTCGATTTCGCGCGCGAGGATGTGACGGTTGCCATCCGCGCCGGCAACGGCAACTGGCCGGGGCTCGAGGCGCATTTCCTTATGCCCGTCGAATACACGCCAATGCTGTCGCCGGAACTGGCGCGCCGCCACGAATTGCGCGAGCCCGCCGATCTGCTGAAGCTGCCGCTGCTGGATCGGGGCGATCCCAACTGGGCGCTGTGGATGCGCACCGCCGGGGTGGCGGACTGGGAAAGTCAGCACAAGCCCGGCTTGACCATGAGCACCGACCTGCACGAGGCGCGCGCTGCGCTGGCCGGCTATGGCGTCGCGCTGTTGCAGCCGGGCTTCTTTCAGCTGGAACTGGCGACGGGCGGGCTGATCCAGCCGTTCCCGATCATCTCCCGCAGCGGGCGGAATTTCTATCTGGTCTATCCGCAGGGGCGGCGCAATCGCCCGGCGATTCGCAAGTTTCGCGCCTTTCTGCTGGACGAGGTGGCCGGCGACAACGCCTAGGACATGCTGTCGCCGGCGACGCCCTGCTCAGGCCAGCAGGGCGGAGGGTCGCGTCAGGGTTTCGGGACGCAGGATGGCATCCAGCCTGTCCTTGGGCAGCAACCCCTTTTCCAGCACCAGCTCATAGACACCGCGGCCGGTCAGATGCGCCTCGGTCGCGACCTCGGTTGCGGCAGCGTAACCGATATAGGGGTTCAGCGCCGTGACCACCCCGATCGAGCGTCGCACGGTTTCGCCGAGCACCTCGCGATTGGCGGTGATGCCGGTCACGCAGTTGTCCTGCAGTGTCGCACAACCGGCGACCAGATGATCGACCGACCGGAACAGGCTGTAGGCGATCACCGGCTCGAAGGCGTTCAGCTGCAACTGGCCACCTTCGGCCGCCATGGTGATGGTCATGTCGTTGCCGATGACCTCGAAACAGATCTGGTTCATCACCTCGGGGATGACGGGATTGACCTTGCCCGGCATGATCGAGGAACCGGCCTGCCGCGCGGGCAGGTTGATTTCGTTGAGACCCGCCCGCGGCCCCGAGGACAACAGCCGCAGGTCGTTACAGGTTTTCGACAGCTTGACCGCCACGCGCTTGAGCACGCCCGACACCTGCACGAAGCAGCCGCAGTCCTGCGTCGCCTCGACCAGATCGGCGGCGGTGACCACCGGGATCACGGTGATTTCGGCCAGGCGCGCGCGCACCCGTTCGGCATATTCGGGATGGGCGGTGATGCCGGTGCCGATGGCGGTGGCGCCCAGGTTGATTTCGCACAGCAGATGCGACACCTCGGCCAGACGCGCCTCATCCTCGCCGATCATGATGGCATAGGTGTTGAATTCCTGCCCCAGGGTCATGGGCACGGCCTCCTGCAACTGCGTGCGGCCCATTTTCAGGATGTCAGAGAATTCCACCGCCTTGGCGGCAAAGGCGCCGCGCAGGCTGGCCAATGCCGCGATCAGTCTTTGCAGGCCGCGCCATGACGCCAGCCGCAGTGCCGTCGGATAGACGTCATTGGTCGACTGGCTCATGTTCACATGTTCATTGGGGTGCAGGAACTGATACTGCCCCTTGTCGTGGCCCATGATTTCCAGCGCGCGGTTGGCGATCACCTCATTGGCGTTCATGTTGGTCGAGGTTCCGGCGCCGCCCTGGATCTGATCGACGATGAACTGATCGTGCAGCTTGCCGGCGCGGATTTCCTCGCAGGCGGCGACGATGGCATCGCGGCGTTCGGCCGAAAGCAGCCCCAGATCGGCATTTGCCAAGGCGGCGGCCTGCTTGATCGCGGCCAGCGCGCGCACCAGTTCGGGGATCTCGCCGATCCTGCGCCCCGAGATCGGGAAGTTTTCGACCGCGCGCAGGGTGTGAACCCCCCAATAGGCGTCGGCGGGCACCTCGCGGTCGCCAAGCAGATCGTGTTCGATGCGGGTCTGGGTCATGGTCACCTCGGATGGCATGACAGTTCGGCCCGCGTCGGCGGGCAGGGATCTGCATGCGTGAAACATGGATTTTCGATTATGTGCATGATGGGCGCCGACACGCCCGATGCCCGCGATCTAGGGGCGTTGCGTCCGCAACGCCAATGCCAAGTCGTGCTGGGTTATTCCGGAATTGCATGACCGCAGCCGATTTCACCTGCCGCCCGCCAGACCCGGCCGGTGATGCCGCGACCGCGGGCGGCATTGCGATACAGACGAATTTCCATGGGCAATTCGGGTGCGACGATTTCCAGCCGGCCGCTTTCGATTTCGCCGGCAACCAGCAGGCGCGGCAGCCAGACGACACCATGTCCGGCAACGGCCATGCTTTTCATCGCCTCGGCCATGCTGGCTTCGTCGGTATGTGCGACATAGACACGTGGGGCGCCGGGTTGGGCCTGGGCCATGCGTGCCAGCGTTCCCAGGAAGGAACCGCGTGAATATTGTAGCAAGGGCATCCCGTCCTGTCGCCACTCGGGCGGCCAGCCGGGACGCGCGACGGCCACCAGGCTGTCCTGACCCACGACCAGATGCGGATAGCCGCCGGGGTCCAGCGGGATGTTCACCTGCGGATGGGCATAGGTCAGAAAGAAGTCGTAACCACCCTCGGCCAGTGCGTCGATGCAGCGGTCGAAGTTTTCCGGCTTGACCCGGCTGGTCATCTGTCCGGCCGCCGTTTTCAGACGCATCAGCCAGCCCGGCAGGAAAGTGACGGTCAGGCTGTGCAGCGCCAGAAACGAGATTTCTCCTCCGCGGGCGCGGGCCTGATCGCGAAATTCGGCCCGCCGCGCCAGGATCATGCGGACGGTTTCCTCGGCGGTTTCGCGAAAGGCGATACCTTCGGGGGTCAGGCTGACGGGGTAGCTGTCGCGCGACAGAAGATCGGTGCCTAGCCATTCCTCGAGCGCGCGGATTCGGCGGCTAAAGGCGCTTTGCGTCACACCCCGCAGTTCGGCCGAGCGTGAAAAGCTGCGCGTTTCCGCCAGGATCAGGAAATCCTCGAGCCATTTGAAATCCATGCGGCCCCCTTTTCGGCCGCTCTATCCCAGCTTGCAGGAAGGCGCCAGTCAAAGCGCTTGCCCACGGCCGAGGTCAATGGTAATTCATACGTAATAACATTACGTTTTTATGAGGCGTTGCCATGACTGCGGGGGATCGGCGTCTGCCGGTGACGGTGCTTTCGGGATTTCTGGGGGCGGGCAAGACCACGTTGCTCAATCATGTCCTGAACAATCGTGAAGGTCGCCGCGTGGCGGTGATCGTCAACGACATGTCCGAGGTCAACATCGATGCCGATCTGTTGCGCGAGGGGGCCAGCCTGTCGCGCACCGACGAAAAGCTGGTCGAGATGACCAACGGCTGCATCTGCTGCACCCTGCGCGACGATCTGCTGATCGAGGTGCGCCGTCTGGCCGCAGCGGGACGCTTCGACTATCTGCTGATCGAATCGACCGGCATTGCCGAGCCGCTGCCGGTGGCTGCCAGTTTCGACTTCCGCGATGCACAGGGCCGCAGCCTGTCGGATGTCGCCCGGCTGGATACGATGGTGACGGTCGTCGACGCGATCAATCTGACCTGGGATTTTTCCAGCCATGACTTTCTGGCGGATCGCGGCGAGCATCTGGGTCAGGCCGATCAACGCAGCCTGGTGAACCTGCTGACAGATCAGATCGAGTTTGCCGATGTGGTGGTGCTGAACAAGGTCAGCGATGCCGGACCCGAACGTTGCGAACAGGCGCGTCGCATCATTCGCGCCCTCAATCGGGACGCCCGCATTGTCGAGGCGGATTTCGGGCGGGTCGATCCGGCGGAAATCCTGGACACAGGACTTTTCGATTTCGACCGCGCACATCAGCATCCACTGTGGGTGCAGGAACTTTACGGCCATGATGCCCACACCCCCGAGACCGAGGAATACGGGGTCACATCCTTCGTGTATCGCGCCCGCCGCCCGTTCCATCCCGGCCGTGTGCATCGGGTGCTGAACGGCGATCTGCCTGGCGTCATTCGTGCCAAGGGGCATTTCTGGCTTGCGACGCGTCCCGACTGGGTGGCCGAATTCAGCCTTGCCGGGGCGATCTCGACGGTCACGCCTCTTGGCAGATGGTGGGCGGGGGTGCCTGCCGAACGCTGGCCTTCCCATCCGGACGCCAGGGCGGAACTGCGGCGCCATTGGCTTGAACCCTGGGGGGATCGGCGGCAGGAACTGGTGTTCATCGGGCTGGAGATGGACAAGGGGGCGATCACCGCGGCCCTGGATGCGGCGCTGTTGCCGACCACTGATTTCCGCCCGATGGATTGGGTTGGCCTGCGTGACCCCTTTCCTGCTTGGGGCGCAGGAGGGGCGTGAGCATGCGGCGCAACCTGGCCAGTTCGTTACCCGGGCGGCACGCACCACCCATGGCCGGCTATGACCTTCTGCCGGCAGAGCTGCGCCATTGGCTGGCGCATGCCGCCCTGCCGTGGAGCAGTCGTTCGGCCCTGCGCCTTTGGCGCCGCGCCCTGGACGAGACAGGATGCACCCGCGCCGCGTTGCGACGGCTGGATGAAGTGCAGTCAAGAATGCTGGCGCGCGATGCCCGCCGTGTCTGGGGCACGGATTACCCGGCGGGCATCCTTCAGATGCCGGGCCAGTTCTGTTCGACAACCGCCTCCATCGATACATAGCTGCTGGTGGCGTGGATATAGGGCAGGGCAGAGATGCTTTCGGCCATGATCTGGCGATAATGCGCCATATCCCGCGACCGCACCTTGAGCAGATAGTCAAAACCACCGGCGATCATGTAACATTCCTCGATCTCGGGGACGGCGCGCACGGCGGCATTGAACTGCTCCAGCGCCTTTTGCCGCGTATCGGACAGCCGTGCCTCGACATAGGTGACATGGGTCAGTCCCAGCTTCAGCGGCGACAGGATGGCGCGATAGCCGGTGATCAGGCCCATTTCCTCCATCTGGCGAATACGCAGGGCCACCGGGGTCTTGGACAGCCCCACCTTGCGTGCCAGTTCGGTGATCGGGATACGGGCATTTTCCACCAGTTCCTGCAGGATCTTGCGGTTGGTATTGTCCAGAATCTGGTCCATGTGCCGTCATTCCGTCAAAAAATGGTGCGTATTCCTGCAATGATGGCATAATATGGTCACATCGTCCATGCGCTTCCCGGTATCACCCGCCTCATATCGCAGGAGAAAATGATGCCCCGCATTGCCCTTTCAGACCTTGGCGCCGATGCAAAGTTCCAATCCGAAACAGCCCTGCTGGAACGGCTGGTGGCCGATGCCGCTTTGCGCGCGGAACAGCGCGCCGCCATCACCCATCGCGCCGCCGATCTGGTGCGCCGCATCCGGGCCGAGGCCAAGCCGACGCTGATGGAACATTTCCTGTCGGAATACGGCCTGTCGACGCGCGAAGGCGTGGCGCTGATGTGTCTGGCCGAGGCCATGCTGCGTGTGCCCGACCGCGAAACCATCGACGCGCTGATCGAGGACAAGATCGCGCCTTCGGACTGGGGCAAGCACCTGGGCGAGGCATCCTCGAGCCTGGTGAACGCCTCGACCTGGGCGCTGATGCTGACCGGCAAGGTGCTGGACGACGACCAGGGCGGCATCGCCGGCACCCTGCGCGGTGCCATCCGTCGCCTGGGCGAGCCGGTGATCCGTGCCGCCGTGGGCCGGGCGATGAAGGAAATGGGCCGGCAGTTCGTGCTGGGCGAAACCATTCACAAGGCGCTGGAGCGCGCCCGCACCCGCGAGGCGCAGGGCTTTACCTACAGCTACGACATGCTGGGCGAGGCAGCGATGACCGGTGCTGATGCCGCGCGCTATGCCCGCGACTATTCCGATGCCATCGCGGCCATCGCCAAGGCCTGCGACAAGGGCTCGGTGCAGATGAACCCCGGCATTTCGATCAAGCTGTCGGCGCTGCATCCCCGTTACGAGGTCGCGCAAGAGGCGCGCGTCATGGCCGAACTGGTGCCGGTGGTGCTGTCGCTGGCCCGCCAGGCCAAGGCCGCCGGCATGGGCATGAACATCGATGCCGAGGAACAGGACCGGCTGGTGCTGTCGATGAAGGTGATCGAGGCGGTGCTGTCCGACCCCTCGCTGGCCGGCTGGGACGGCTTCGGCGTCGTGGTCCAGGCCTATGGCAAGCGCGCGGGCCTGGTCATCGACTGGCTCTACGACCTGGCCAGCCGTCTGGACCGCAAGATCATGGTGCGCCTGGTCAAGGGTGCTTACTGGGACAGCGAGATCAAGCGCGCCCAGGTCGAGGGGATGCCCGGCTTTCCGCTGTTCACCACCAAGACCGCGACCGATGTCAGCTATATCGCCAATGCCCGCAAGCTGATCGGCTATGCCGACCGGATCTATCCGCAATTTGCCACCCACAATGCGCAGACCGTGGCGGCGGTGCTGGAAATGGTGGGCGACATCGCCTTTGAGTTCCAGCGTCTGCACGGCATGGGCGAAAGGCTGCACGACATCGTGCTGAAGGATTTCAACGGCCGCTGCCGCATCTATGCCCCGGTCGGCGCGCATCGCGACCTGCTGGCCTATCTGGTGCGGCGCCTGCTGGAAAACGGCGCCAACAGCAGTTTCGTGCATCAGATCGTCGATGAATCGGTATCCCCCGAGGAGGTGGCGCGCGATCCGTTCGCGGCGCTGGCGTCGGCAAGGCCGCCGGCGGGGCTGGCCGAGCCGCAGGCGATCTTTGGCGCCCGCCGCCAGAACTCGCAAGGCTTCGACCTCAGCGACGAGCCGACGCTGGCGCGCATCGCCCAGGCCCGCGCCGGCGCCATTGCCGACGCCGGGCCGATCACCCTGCGCCCGGGCAGCGGCCAGCGCGTTCCGGTCCTTAGCCCCACCGATGGCAGCCTGGTCGCCCATGTGACCGAAGCCGATGCCGATACCGTCGCGCGCGCGCTTGAGGATGCCGCGATCTGGGATGCCCCCGCGGTCGAGCGTGCGGCAACCCTGCGCCGCGCCGCGGAACTCTATGAGGAAAACTTTGGCCCCATCTTTGCCGTGCTGGCGCGCGAGGCGGGCAAGATCCTGCCCGATTGCGTGGGCGAACTGCGCGAGGCGGTCGATTTCCTGCGCTATTACGCGGCCGAGGGCGAAAACGCGACCGGCGCCCCGCGTGGGATCATCGTCGCGATCAGCCCCTGGAACTTCCCGCTGGCAATCTTTACCGGCCAGATCGCGGCGGCGCTGATGGCAGGGAATGCGGTGCTGGCCAAACCGGCCGAACAGACGTCGCTGATCGCGGCCATGGCGGTTGAACTGCTGCACCGCGCCGGCGTGCCGCGCCATGCGCTGCAATTGCTGCCGGGTCAGGGCGGCACCGTGGGCGCGGCGCTGACCTCGGATGCGCGCGTGGGCGGGGTGGTGTTCACCGGCTCGACCGAAACCGCGCAGATCATCGCCAGGGCGATGGCCGCCCATATGGCGCCGGGCACGCCGCTGATCGCCGAAACCGGCGGGCTGAATGCGATGATCGTCGATTCCACCGCCCTGCCGGAACAGGCGGTGCGCGACATCGTCGCCTCAAGCTTCCGTTCGGCCGGCCAGCGCTGTTCGGCCCTGCGCTGCCTTTACGTGCAAGAGGATATCGCGCCGCATCTGATCGCGATGATCAAGGGCGCAATGGATGAATTGCGCGTGGGCGACCCCTGGCAGCTGTCGACCGACGTGGGTCCGGTGATCGACGCCGAGGCCCAGCAGGGCATCGACAGCTATGTCGAAGAGAATGCACAGCGCATCCTGCACCGGGTCTGGGCGCCCAAGGGCGGGCATTTCGTTGCGCCCGTATTGCTGCGCGTGCGGGGGATCGACGACCTGCCGCGCGAGATCTTCGGCCCGGTGCTGCATGTCGCCACCTTCCACGCCGGCGAACTGGACAAGGTGATCGCCGACATCAATGCCCGTGGCTATGGCCTGACCTTTGGCCTGCACACGCGCATCGATTCCCGCGTGCAAGAGGTGGCCGACGCCATCCACGCCGGCAATATCTATGTAAACCGCAACCAGATCGGCGCGGTGGTCGGCTCGCAACCCTTCGGGGGCGAGGGACTGTCGGGCACCGGGCCCAAGGCGGGCGGGCCGCTGTATCTGCCGCGCTTCTTCGCACCGCAGCCGGTCGCGACCGAGGTCGAGACCTGGGACCAGCCCGCAGATGCCCGCGCCATTGTCGCCGCGCTGGCCCGGTCCGCCGAACACCGGGTCGAGGAAATGCTGATGCCCGGCCCGACCGGCGAGCTGAACCGCCTGTCGCTGAGCAGCCGGCCTCCGGTGCTGTGCCTTGGCCCCGGCCCGCGCGCGGTCGAGGCGCAGATGGCGGCAGTCGCGGCGCTGAAAGGGCAGGGGGTGGCCGCGTCCGGCCAGCTGGAGCCCGAGGCGCTGGCCGAGATGCAGGGCTTTTCCGCCGTGCTGTGGTGGGGTGCCGAGGATCAGGGCCGCGCCTATGCCAAGGCCCTGGCCGCGCGCAAGGGACCGATCACGCCCTTGATCTGTGCCCGGCCCGACCAGGCGCATGTTGCCCACGAACGCCACCTGTGCGTGGACACCACGGCCGCAGGTGGCAACGCCGCGCTGCTGGCTGGATGACGGCGCATCGGCAGCCCCGACAGGGGCTGCCCAACCGCCTTTCGGGATAATCAGGATCGCTGGATACGGACCGCGTCTAGCCAATCGCGCAGCGCCGCCAGTGCCTCGGGTTCGTCCAGGAAGGGCACATGTGCGCGATCAGGCACCTCGGCCCAGATCATGTCGGGACGGCGGCGCTGCATTTCCCGGGCGGTCTCGGGCGACAGCAGGTCCGAATTCTGCCCGCGGATCAGGGCCAGCGGCAGGCCCTGGGTGGCATCGAACAGCGGCCACATGTCCACGGCCGGCCCCTCGAAGGCCGCCAGGAACGCCTCGCGCAGGGCGGGGTCATAGGTGATGCGCAGCCCTTCGGGGGTTTCGGCGTAATGCAGCCGCGCCTCTTCCAGCCAGCGGCTGGCCGGCACATTGGCAAAACCCGGCATGTTTGCGGGCAGACGCTCGGCCAGACGCTCCAGGCTCTTGCCCGCAGGATTGCGGCCGACGTAATCGAAGATGCGCTCAAGCCCGCGCCGTTCGATCACCGGACCGATGTCGTTCAGGCACAGGCCCGACAGCCGATCATGCGCCGTCGCCGCCAGCAGCAGGCCGATCAGCCCCCCGCGCGAGGTGCCCAGCAGGGCAGCGCGTTCGATGCCCAGATGATCCAGCAGCGCCAGGGCGTCGCGCGCCTCTTGCAGGACGGTATAGGTGGCGGCGCCCGACCATTCGGACTGCCCGCGACCGCGGTAATCCATCCGCACCAGCCGAACGCCGTCCAGATGCGGCGCGACATAATCGAAATCGCGCCCCGTGCGGGTCAATCCCGCCAGTGCCAGCACTGCCAGCCCCTCACCCGTATCGGTATAGGCGAGGCGGGTGCCATCCTCGGCCCGGAAATGCCGGGTTTCCATCACAGGTTTTCCGGCTGCGGCATGCCGAGGACGTTATAGCCGCCATCGACCAGCACGATTTCGCCGGTGGTGCAGGCACCCCAATCCGAACACAGCCAGACGGCGGTGCCGCCGATTGCCTCAAGCGTGGCATTGGCCCGCAAGGGGGCATTGGCTTCGGTATGTCGATAGGTCTTGCGCGCGCCGCCGATGGCGGCACCGGCCAGGGTTTTCATCGGGCCCGGGCTGATCGCATTCACCCGGATGCCTTCGGGGCCAAGGTCATTGGCCAGATAACGGACCGAGGATTCCAGCGCCGCCTTGGCCACGCCCATGACATTGTAGAACGGTGTGACCCGGTTCGACCCGGCATAGGTCAGGGTGATGATAGAACCGCCATTGCGCATCAACGGCTGCGCACGCCGGGCCAGATCGATCAGCGAATAGCAGGAAATCGTCAGCGAGTTCCTGAAATTCTCGCGGCTGGTGTTGATGAAGCGGCCGGTCAGTTCGTTCTTGTCGGAAAAAGCAATGGCGTGGATCAGGAAATCCAGCGTGCCCCAGCGATCGGCGATGGCGGCAAAGGCACGATCCAGCGATGCCTCGTCCAGCACATCGACATCCAGCAGGAAATCAGAGCCCACGGATTGCGCCAGCGGCTCGACCCGCTTGCCGAAGGCCTCGCCCTGATAGGAAAACGCCAGTTCGGCGCCCTGCTCGGCCAGCGCCCTGGCGATGCCCCAGGCGATCGAGCGGTCATTGGCCACCCCCATCACCAGACCGCGCTTGCCCTTCATCAACTCGCTCATGCCGTGACCTTCGTTCTGGTTCATTCGCGGTATTTCGACAGCACCAGCGTCGCGTTGGTGCCGCCGAAACCGAAGCTGTTGGACAGGATGGAATCGAACTCAACCCCGTCCACCCGCTGCATCGCGATTTCCTCGGGCCGGATTTCGGGGTCCAGCTGGGTGATATTGGCCGATGCGGCGATGAATCCGTGCTGCATCATCAACAGCGAATAGATCGCCTCATGCACGCCGGTCGCACCCAGCGAATGGCCGGTCAGCGACTTTGTCGAGGACACTGGCGGCACCGAGCCTTCGCCGAACACCCGGCGCAGGGCCTTGATTTCGCCGACATCGCCGACCGGGGTCGAGGTGCCGTGGGCGTTCACATAACTGATGGTGCGATCTGGGGGCAGGGTGGAAAGCGCCAGCCGCATCGAGCGTTCGCCACCTTCGCCGGACGGCGCCACCATGTCATAGCCGTCGCTGGTGGCACCATAACCGGTGACCTCGGCATAGATGCGGGCGCCACGTGCAAGGGCGTGGTTCAGTTCCTCGAGCACGACCACCCCGGCGCCGCCGGCGATGACGAAGCCGTCGCGGGTGGCGTCGAACGGGCGCGACGCGGTTTCGGGGGTGTCGTTATACTTTGACGACATGGCACCCATGGCATCGAACAGGCACGAAAGCGTCCAGTCCAGTTCCTCGCCCCCTCCGGCGAACACGATGTCCTGTTTGCCCATCTGGATCAGCTCGGCGCCATTGCCCACGCAATGGGCCGAGGTCGAGCAGGCCGAAGTGATCGAATAGTTGACGCCCTTGATCTTGAAGGGCGTCGCGAGGCAGGCGGAATTGGTCGAGGACATGCAGCGCGTCACCATGAAGGGGCCCATCCGCTTGGGCGCGCCCTTTTCGATGACGGTGCGATGGGCCTCGAACAGGTTCGAGGTCGAAGGCCCGCCCGAGCCCATCACAAGCCCGGTGCGCTCGTTCGACACCTGGTCGGGGCTCAGGCCCGCATCCTCGATCGCCTGTTGCATGGCGATGAAATTGTAGGCGGCGCCGGGGCCCATGAAGCGCAGGTTGCGCTTGTCTATATGATCCTCCAGCACGATCTGCGGCATGCCGTGAACCTGGCTGCGAAAGCCGTATTCGGCATATTCGGGGGCAAAGACGATGCCCGAACGACCATCGCGCAGGCTTTGCGCGACTTCGGCGGCATTGTTGCCGATGGGCGAGACGATGCCCAGCCCGGTGATGACGACACGGCGCATGGCGTGCTCCTTGTTCATTGGTCAGGCGGCCGACAGGGCCACTTTCATGTCCTTGACCTCATAGATGGTTTCGCCGTCCGCCTCGACGCGGCCGTCGGCAACCCCCATGGTCAGGCGGCGAGTCTGCACCGCCTTGGTAAAGTCCACGTAATAGCGCAGCATCTTGCGGTCCGGGCGAACCATGCCGGTCAGCTTGACCTCGCCCACGCCCAGGGCATAGCCGCGCCCCTGCCAGCCGCGCCAGCCCAGGTTGAAGCCGGTCAGCTGCCACAAACCGTCCAGCCCCAGACAGCCGGGCATGATCGGATTGCCGGGGAAATGGCAGGAAAAGAACCACAGGTCGGGATGGATGTCGAATTCCGCCACCACATGGCCCTTGCCATGCAGGCCGCCATCCGCAGAAATATCGGTGATGCGGTCCATCATCAGCATCGGCGGTTCGGGAAGTTGCGCATTGCCGGGGCCGAACAACTCGCCACGGGCGCAGGCCAGCAGATCGTTCTTGTCAAAGCTGGTCCGAGTCATCGTCATGCCTGTGTGTTCCCCCTGGTGCGACGTAGTGCATTCTGCTGTCCCGCCAGTCCGTTGCGGACGCCGGGTGGCACCCGGTCTATCATTGCGCCGGCTTGTGGCGCAAGGCACAGCTTGACGCGGGGAAAGCGTGGGGCTGCGCGTCTGTGACGACCGGCCCGGGGCCATGCGCGGGGCCGGTCGCAGGTTCATGCGCGCTGTCAGCCGCCGAACACCTTTGTCAGCGCCTGATCGATGGTGTCGGTGATGCGGTCGATGTCATCGGCAGTCGAGATCAGCGCCGGCGACAGGCACAGCGTGTTGTTGTAGCCCGGAACCGAGCGGTTGGTCGCGCCGATGATGACGCCCTGGGCCAGACATTCGGCCACCACGGCCTGCACGCGCTTTTCCTCGGCCGGTTCCTTGCTGGTGCGGTCGGCGACCAGTTCGGCGCCGCAGAACAGTCCCTTGCCGCGCACGTCCCCGATCACGGCATGGCGTTCCTGCAGCGCGCGCAGGTTGGCCAGCACCCGATCGCCCATGGCCACGGTGTTTTCCAGCAGGCCCTCATCCTCGATGATGCGCATGTTCTCGATCGCGGCGGCGGGGCCGGCGGTGCAGCCGCCGAAGGTCGAGATATCGCGGAAATAGCTCAGCCCGTCCTCGGGTGCGTCCTTGAACATCTCGAACACGCGTTCGGTGGTGACGGTGCAGGAAATCGCCGCATAACCCGAGGCGACCCCCTTGGCCATGGTCACGAAATCGGGCTGGATGCCATAATTCTGATAGCCGAACCAGGTTCCGGTGCGGCCGACGCCGCAGACAACCTCGTCGATATGCAGCAGGATGTCGTATTTGCGGCAAATCTCCTGCACGCGGGGCCAGTAGCCTTCGGGCGGGGTGATGACGCCGCCGCCCGCTGTGACCGGCTCCAGCACGATGGCGCCGACGGTATCGGGGCCTTCGCGCAGGATCACCTCTTCGATGGCATCGGCGGCGCGTTCGCCGTAATTCTCGACATCCCACTGCTTGCGGTATTCCAGGCAATGCGGCACCCGCACGAAGCCGTCGGGGAAGGGGCCATATTGCTGCGCGCGCTGATCCTGACCCGAGGTTGCCAGCGTCGCGATGGTGGTGCCGTGATAGTCGCGGTCGCGATAAAGGATCTTCCACTTGCGCCCGTCGTGATGGCGCGCCGCGATCTGGCGCACCATCTTGTAGACCTTTTCATTCGCCTCGGAGCCCGAGTTGGAATAATAGACCCGGCTCATCCCCGGCATCTTTTCGATCAGCTTGCGGGCAAAAATGGCGCCGGGCACGGTGCCGGCCGCGCCGGCGTAATAATTCAGCTTCAGCAGCTGGTCGCGCACGGCATTGGCGATGCTTTCGCGGCCATAACCCACATTGACCGTCCAGACCCCGCCCGACACCGCGTCCAGAAACTCGCGCCCCGTGGCATCCCACAGGCGCATGCCCTTGCCCTCGACAAAGACTCGGGGGTCGATGGTTTCGTATTGCTTGTGCTGGCTGAGGTGGTGCCAGACATGGTTGCGGTCGGCGGCGACCACATGGGACATGTCGTTGGCGTTCAGATCAAGGGTCATGGCCGGGCTCCGGGCGAAAGCATGCTTGCGATGACTGGGGCCTTTGTCGGCCGCTGTCCAGGGCCAGTTTGCGCAGAAAGATAGGGCCAGACAAGCCATGGCCCTTGTCCCGGGGAAAACGAAAACGGCCGGTCTGAGCCGGCCGTGAAAATCGTTGCGATGCGACGATCAGAACGGGATGTCGTCGTCGAAGTCGGGCCGGTTCGATGCGGCCGGGGTTGAGCCGCCGCCACCGCTGCCGCCACCATAGCCGCCCGCGTAACCACCGCCATAGCCTTCGTCACGTCCGCCGCCGCCAGCGCCGCCCCGGCCGTCGAGCATATGCAGTTCGCTGCGGAACGGGCGCAGCGCCACCTCGGTCGAATAACGGTCGTTGCCGGCCTGGTCCTGCCACTTGCGGGTTTCGAGCTGGCCTTCCACGTAAACCTTCGAGCCCTTTTTCAGGAACTGTTCGGCGACGCGCACAAGCGGTTCGGAATAGATCACGACGGTATGCCATTCGGTGCGTTCGCGACGTTCGCCGGTATTGCGATCCTTCCACTGTTCGCTGGTCGCGATGCGCAGATTCGCAACCTTTCCACCGTTCTGGAAGCTGCGGATTTCCGGATCCTGCCCCAGATTGCCGACCAGGATTACCTTGTTCACGCTGCCTGCCATGCGCCAGTCCTTTCTGTCTTGTCTTGCGCGGGTGTAGCGCGGCCGCAGTCTGGACGATAGCGGTGCCGCGATGCGCCGAGGTAAAGGAAGGCGCATCGGCAGGATTCCGCCGATATCTGTGGCGGGAAAGCCGCAGACGAATCCTCTTGCGGCGGCGGCCGCGATTTCGGCTATATTGCCGACCAAAAAAAAGACACGTCATGCATGAGGGATCAGAGATGCTTTCAAGCCATCGTGCGCTGCTGGGCCGTATCGGCCGGGTTTCTGCCGTCCTGACGCTGGCGCTGAGCGTCGCCGCACCGGCATCCGCGCAAGGTCTGCGCTTGCAGGTCAAGGACAGCAAGTCCCGACTGGCCCAGTTCGAACGGCAGACCAGGTTGATGGATACCCGGCTGGCTGGGCAGTATCAGCAATCGGCCCGGCTGCGACCAGGCGGCACCTCGACGAAAAGCGTGGTGGAGCTGGACATTCCCACGGCGATCCCGGCCTATCGGGGCAATCGGCGCAGTCAGTATCTTCCCCATGCCCGCGCCATGGCCCGCAAGCACGGCGTCCCCGAGGATCTTTTCCTGCGCCTGGTGCAGCAGGAATCGGGCTGGAACCCTTCGGCCCGGTCGCACAAGGGGGCGCAGGGTCTGGCCCAGCTGATGCCCGGAACGGCGGCAAAACTGGGGGTGGACGCGCGCGACCCGATCCAGAACCTGGAAGGCGGCGCCCGCTACCTGCGCATGATGTATAACACCTTTGGCAGCTGGCGCCTCGCGCTGGCGGCCTATAACGCCGGGCCGGGGGCGGTGGCGAAATATGGCGGCGTGCCGCCTTATGCCGAAACCCGCAATTACGTGCGCATCATCCACGGCAGCTAGGGCCGGGCTGTGCCTGGCTAGAATGTCGAGGGGATGATGCGGCTGTATTTGGTGCCGGCGATGGCGGCGCCGGCCATCAGCCCCGACTGACCAAAGACCATCGCGACCACCGGCTGCTGGGCAGTGATGGTATCGGTGCCAACCGCCAGCCCCCCGGCTGGCAGCGCATAATAGGCACCTGCCTCGGCCACCCAGCCAGGCGCCTTGCGGAAATCCGCCAGGGCGGCGTCGGTCTGAAAGATCAGCACATGAGCATATTGCTGGGCGCCGATCTGAAACCCAAGGCTGGCCTGGGTCGCGGAATAGTAATCCACCGTCACGTCATTGATACGCAGTGCGCCTTGGCCATAGGCGCCGCCCAGCCCGAAACCCGCCTCTGTCATCAGCGGCATGTAAAGGACGCCCTTGGCACTGCGCAGCATCGGCGCAACGTTGGGATAGGTGCGCAGCAGGAAATCGCGGGTGGCATCGACTCGGGCATCCAGGCGTGAAGGCGCATCCTGTCCGATCGCATTGGAGCAGCCCGCCAGGCCCAGCGCCGCGCCACCCAGCAGCAGCATGCGTCGGCTTATCTGTGTTCCGCTTGTCATTCGTGCCTCGTGCAAACCGTGGTCTTTCGCCGTCAAGAGAGCGCAGATTAGGCAGGATTTCAGTTTCGCGCCAGCGCCTCGGCGGCCTGCGGGGCATAGTAGGTCAGGATGCCGTCGCAGCCCGCACGACGAAAGGCCAGCAGGCTTTCCAGCACCACCTCACGCCCCAGCCAGCCGTTGCGGATCGCCCCTTCCAGCATCGCGTATTCGCCGCTGACCTGATAGGCAAAGGTCGGCGCGGCGAACTGGTCGCGCACCATCCGACAGATGTCCAGATAGGGCAGCCCAGGCTTGACCATGACCATGTCGGCGCCTTCGGCCAGATCTCGGGCAACGCAGCGCAGCGCCTCGGCGCGGTTGGCCGGGTCGATCTGATAGGTTTTCTTGTCGCCGACCAGACGACCCGATGCGCCCACGGCATCGCGAAACGGGCCATAAAAGCCGCTGGCGTATTTGGCCGCATAGGACAGGATGGCCACATCCTTGTGCCCGGCCGATTCCAGCGCGGCGCGCAGCGCGCCGATGCGCCCGTCCATCATGTCCGAAGGGCCCAGGATGTCGGCGCCCATCTCGGCCTGTATCAGCGCCATGCGGCACAGCGCCTCGACGGTTTCGTCATTCAGAATCACCCCGTCGCGCACCAGCCCGTCATGGCCATTGGCATTATAGGGATCCAGTGCGATGTCGGTCATCACCGCCAGTTCGGGCGCCTCGGCCTTGATGGCGCGGATGGCGCGGTTGCCGATGTTCTCGGGGTCCCATGCGCGTTCGCAGCCGTCGGTCTTGCGGTCGGGATCGGAATGGGGAAACACGCAAATCGCCGGAATCCCCAGCCGCATCGCGGTTTCGGCGGCGCGACGCGCCCCGTCCAGCGTCAGCCGTTCGACCCCGGGCATCGAGGGGATTTCGCCCGCGCCATCCGCCATTTCGGTGACAAAGATCGGCCAGATCAGGTTGTCCACGCCCAGAGTGGTTTCACGGGTCATCGCGCGCAAGGCGGGGGTGCGGCGCAGTCGACGCAGGCGCGATTGCGGAAACGGGGCGACGATCGGGGTGGGGGACATGGCGACGCCTTTCTGCACGGCCGGACGCTGTAATCGGAGGTGCCGGCAAACTGCACCCTGACGACGCCCCGCGCAACCCCTTGTCCGCAGGGGGCGAAATCGCGCTTTTCTTTCGCGGAAGTATCGCTAACCTGCGCCCGCGCAACAGGGGAAAATGGAACAGGCGTGCTGCGGGCCGACGCAATCCTTGCCTTGCTGGACAGCCGCTCGTTCAGCTCGATCTGGTTCTGGCTATTGGTCATGTTGGCCTGGTCACTGGCCGGGCGGCGAGTGCTGGGCGTGCCCCAGGACGTGATTTCCGCAGTCGAGCGCCCCGCGCCCGCGAACCCCGACGATCCGGCGGCGATCATGCTGCTGGACTGGTTGTCACTGACCCTGCCGCGGTGGCGCTTGCGTCCACGCGAAGGCGCGGTGCTGGTCGGTGTCGCGGCCTTCCTGTTCAGTGGCCTGGCCATCCTGGGTTTCGGATATGGCCTGGAAATGGCGCAGGCGCTGCTGTTGCTGGCCCTGCCTTTCGCCGCGATCTTCGGGCTCGAGATGCGGCTGGCCGGCCGACTGCGGGCGCTGTTGCAGCAAGCCGAGGCGGGGATGGCGCCGAATGTCGCAGGGGCCGAGGCCGCCCGATTGATGCAGCGCCACCGCCTGCTGGTGCTGGCGCTGTCTGTGCTGGCCGTGACGGTCATCGCCTTTTATGCGGCGCTGTGGATGATCCTGAACCCGTTTCCCTTCTAACCCGCGCTTGACTTCGGCGGCGCCGACTTTACCTGAACCCGCATGTCGTCAAAACCCGAACACCTGATCCTTTCCGGCGCGCCCGAGGGCATGGACGCCGCCCTGATCGCGCGCGAGCTGCAGCGCGGCCAGCCCGTCATCCATGTCGCGCGCGATGATCGGCGCATGGCGGCGATGCGCGCTGCCCTGGGCTTTTTCGCGCCGACCGCTGTCGTGCTGGAGTTTCCGGCCTGGGATACGACCCCTTACGACCGTGTCTCGCCCGCGGCCGAGGTGATGGCGGCGCGGATGGCCGTGCTGAACGCGCTGGCGCATCAGGCGCTGCGCGGCCCGTTTGTGCTGCTGACCACGCTGTCGGCGGCGATGCAGCGGGTGCCGCCCCGCAAGGCCCTGCGCAATGCGGGGTTTTCGGCCCGGGTGGGCAGCCGCATGGACGAAGCGGCCTTGCGCGCATTTCTGACGCGCATGGGATTTTCCCAGGCGCCCACCGTGACCGAACCGGGCGACTATGCGCTGCGCGGTGGCATCATCGACATCTATCCACCCGGTGACACCGGCCCTATCAGGTTGGATCTGTTCGGCGACGTTCTGGAAGGCGCGCGCCGATTTGACGTGGAATCACAGCGTTCCATCGAAAAGCTTGATAAAGTCGAGCTCGCCCCCATGTCCGAGGTGATCCTGGACGAGGCTGCGATCACCCGTTTTCGCCAGAATTATCGGGCAGAATACGGTGGCGGCGCGAATGATCCCCTGTATGAGGGCATCAGCGCCGGGCGCAAGATGGCCGGGATGGAACATTGGCTGCCGTGGTTCCACGATGGGCTGGAAAGCCTGTTCGACTATCTGCCCGAGGCGTCGCTGGTGCTGGACGATCACATCGACCAGGTGCGCGCGGCGCGCAGCCATACCATTGCCGAGCAGTTCGATGCCCGGTGCGAGGCGCTGCGCCGCAAGGGCGGCGCGGATAATGTCTATCGCCCGGTTCCTCCGGGCGAGATGTTCCCGGATGAGGCGGAATGGAACGAATGGCTTGACCGCCATCGCGTCCTGCGCCTGTCGGTGCTGGCGAGGCCGCCTGGTCCCGGGGTGCTGGATGCCGGCGGCCGGCCAGGTCGCAATTTCGCGCCCGAACGTCAGGCAGAAAATACAAATCTGTTCAGATCGTTATCCGATCACGTCAGAAAACTTCAAACATCGCATCGCGTCGTCATTGCCAGCTTTTCCGAAGGTGCGCGCGAACGCTTGGCCGGGCTTTTGGCCGATGAAGGCTTGACCGGCGTAAAGCCGATTGCCGATCTGCGCGATCTGCCGGCGCAACCTGGCGCGGTGGGTCTGGCGATCTGGCCGCTAGAGGAAGGCTTCGTCTCGCAAGGCAGCGCCACCGGTCCGCTCGCGGTGATCTCGGAACAGGATGTGCTGGGTGACCGGCTGATCCGCGGCGCCAGAAAAAGGCGCAAGGCGGAAAACTTTCTGCGAGACACCACGTCGCTGACGCCGGGCGATCTGATCGTGCATGTGGAACACGGCATCGGTCGCTACACCGGGCTGGAAACGGTCAAGGCGCTGGGTGTGCCGCATGATTGTGTGGCACTGGAATACGCCGGTGGTGACCGGTTGTATCTTCCGGTCGAGAATATCGAACTGCTCAGCCGCTATGGCCATGAGGAAGGTTTGCTGGATCGGCTGGGCGGCGGCGCCTGGCAGGCGCGAAAGGCCCGGCTGAAAGAGCGCATCAAGCTGATCGCCGACCGCCTGATGCGGGTTGCTGCCGAGCGCATGTTGCGAGCTGCTCCGATCCTTGAGCCCGAACATCACGAGATCGAAAGTTTTGCCGCCCGCTTTCCCTATACGGAAACCGAGGACCAGGCCGCGGCCATCGCTGATGTCGCCGAGGATCTTGCTGCCGGTCGGCCGATGGACCGGCTGGTGGTCGGCGATGTGGGCTTTGGCAAGACCGAGGTGGCGATGCGCGCCGCCTTCATCGCTGCCTCGCAGGGGCGGCAGGTGGCGGTGGTGGCGCCGACGACGTTGCTGGCGCGCCAGCATTTCCGCACCTTTGCTGAACGCTTTCGCGGCACCGCGATCACTGTGCGGCCGCTGTCACGCTTTGTCAGCGCCAAGGATGCCGCTGAAACCCGCAAGGGTCTGGCCGAGGGCACGGTCGATATCGTCGTCGGCACCCATGCCGTCCTGGCCAAGCAGATCAGGTTCAAGAACCTGGGGCTGCTGATCGTGGACGAAGAACAGCATTTCGGCGTGGCCCACAAGGAGCGGCTGAAGGAACTGCGCAGCGACATCCATGTGCTGACGCTGACGGCCACCCCGATACCGCGCACCTTGCAATTGTCGTTGTCGGGCGTCCGCGACCTGTCGGTCATCGGCACGCCGCCGGTCGATCGGCTGTCGATCCGCACCTATGTCTCGGAATTCGACAGCGTGACCATCCGCGAGGCGCTGCTGCGCGAGAAATATCGCGGCGGGCAAAGCTTTTTCGTGGTGCCGCGCCTGGCGGACCTACCCGAGATCGAGCAATGGCTGCGCGAGCATGTTCCCGAGGTCACTTTCATCGTGGCCCACGGGCAGCTGGCTGCCGGCGATCTGGATAGCCGCATGAACGCCTTTTACGATCGCGGGGCGGATGTGCTGCTGGCGACGACGATCGTCGAATCGGGGCTGGACATCCCGACGGCGAACACGATGGTGGTCTGGCGTGCCGACATGTTCGGTCTGGCGCAGCTTTACCAGATTCGCGGGCGTGTCGGCCGCTCAAAAACTCGCGCCTACTGCTATCTGACGACCAAGCCGCGGGTGCCGCTGACCCCGCAAGCCATGCGGCGGCTGAAATTTCTGGGCGCCATCGACAGCCTGGGGGCAGGGTTCAACCTGGCCTCGCAGGATCTGGACCTGCGCGGCGCGGGTAATCTGCTGGGCGAGGAACAGTCGGGTCACATCAAGGAAGTCGGGTTTGAACTGTATCAGGCGATGCTCGAGGAAACCATCGCCAAGCTGAAAGCCGGGGAGATCGAGGGCACGCCCGAAGACGATTGGGCGCCGCAGCTTAACCTGGGCGTGCCGGTGACGATTCCGGAGGCCTATGTGCCGGATCTGGACGTGCGGCTGGGGCTTTATCGTCGTCTGGCCGAGCTGACCACCAAGGTCGAGCTGGAAGGTTTTGCGGCCGAGTTGATCGACCGTTTCGGGCCGCTGCCGCGAGAGGTGAATACGCTGCTTCTGGTGATCCGCATCAAGGCCATGGCCAAGCGCGCCAATATCGCGCGGCTGGATGTGGGGCCCAAGGGCGCCACCGTTCAGTTCCACCAGGACAAGTTTCCAAACCCGGCCGGCCTTGTCGAATTCCTGCAGGACCAGCGCGGTCAGGCCAAGGTCAGCGACAATCGCATCATCATTCGTCGCGACTGGCCCGGAGAGGGCGATCGCATCAAGGGTGCCTTCGCGATTGCCAAGGATCTGGCGGCCAAGCTGAAGGATGCGAAGGCGCGGGGCTGACGACGCCGCGATGCTCATAGGATCTGGGAAAAACACAGGGCGGCGCTTTGGCACCGCCCTGTGTCATTCGTGTGGCGATCAGTCCGCCGTCAGCAGTGGCGGTTTCGAGTTGCTGATCCTGGGCGTTTCCGGCCCGGCGATGTCGAAAACGGGCTTGTCGTTCTCGATCCGCACGCGGACCACGCCGCCCTTGGTCAGGCGTCCGAACAGCAGTTCCTCGGCCAGGGGCTTCTTGATGGTTTCCTGGATCACCCGGCCCAGCGGTCGTGCGCCCATCTTTTCGTCATAGCCTTTTTCGGCGAGCCATTCGGCGGCTTCCGGGCTGAGCTCGATATGCACGCCGCGGTCGATCAGCTGGGCTTCCAGTTGCAGCACGAATTTCTCGACCACATGCACCACGACCTCGCGCGACAGCGGCGCGAAGCTGATGATCGCGTCCAGCCGGTTGCGGAATTCGGGCGTGAAGGTGCGTTCGATGGCGGCTGTATCCTCGCCCTCGCGCCGGTCGCGGCCGAAGCCGAAGGCGGCGCGCGCCTGATCGGCGGCGCCTGCGTTCGAGGTCATGATCAGGATGACATTGCGGAAATCAACCTGACGGCCGTTGTGGTCGGTCAGTTTGCCGTGATCCATCACCTGCAACAGGATGTTGTAGACATCCGGATGCGCCTTTTCGATTTCGTCCAGCAACAGCACGCAATGCGGGTGCTGATCGACGCCGTCGGTCAGCAGGCCGCCCTGGTCAAAGCCCACATAGCCGGGCGGCGCCCCGATCAGTCGGCTGACTGCGTGCTTTTCCATGTATTCCGACATGTCAAAGCGCAGCAACTCCACCCCCAGGGTCGAAGCAAGCTGTTTGGCGACCTCGGTCTTGCCGACGCCGGTCGGGCCGGCAAACAGGTAGTTGCCGATCGGCTTTTCGGGTTCGCGCAGGCCGGCGCGCGCCAGCTTGATCGCCGAAGCCAGCGCCTCGATTGCGGCATCCTGACCAAAGACCAGCCTTTTCAGCGTCGCCTCAAGATCGCGCAGAACTGCGGCGTCGTCCTTTGAGACGTTCTTGGGCGGGATGCGGGCGATCTTGGCGACAACCGCCTCGATCTCTCGCGGGCCGATGGTCTTGCGCCGCTTGCTTTCCGCGACCAGATGCTGGGCAGCGCCGGCTTCGTCGATCACGTCGATGGCGCTGTCAGGCAGCTTGCGGTCGTTGATATAACGCGAGGCCAGTTCGACGGCCGAACGGATCGCGTCATTTGTGTAGCGCAGATCGTGGTGCTTTTCGAAGCTGGGTTTCAGCCCCATCAGGATCTTGATGGCATCGGGCACGGTGGGTTCGTTCACGTCGATTTTCTGGAAGCGGCGCGAGAGCGCGCGATCCTTTTCGAAATGCTGACGGAACTCCTTGTAGGTGGTCGAGCCCATGCAGCGCAGCTTGCCGCCGGCAAGCGCGGGCTTGAGCAGGTTCGACGCATCCATCGCACCGCCCGAGGTCGCGCCGGCCCCGATCACCGTGTGGATTTCGTCGATGAACAGGATGGCGTCGTGATGCTCCTCCAGCTCCTTGACCACGGCCTTCAACCGCTCTTCAAAATCGCCGCGATAGCGGGTGCCGGCCAGCAAGGCACCCATGTCCAGCGAATAGATGGTCGAGCCCGCAAGAACCTCGGGCGTCTCGCCCCGCGTGATCTTCAGCGCCAGCCCTTCGGCAATCGCCGTCTTGCCCACGCCGGGATCGCCCACCAGCAGCGGGTTGTTCTTGCGACGGCGGCACAGCACCTGGATGCAGCGTTCGACCTCGTCGGCGCGGCCTATCAGGGGATCGACCTCGCCCTTGGCGGCTTTCTTGTTCAAGTCGACGCAATATTTCGCCAGCGCGGATTCATCCTTGGGCACCGGCTGTTCGGACTGGGCCTGTTCGCCGCGCTGTTCGGCGCCTTGCACCGGGCGATTTTCAGAGAAAGACGGGTTCTTGGCCACGCCATGCGCAATGAAGTTCACCGCGTCATAGCGCGTCATGTCCAGTTCCTGCAGGAAGAACGCAGCGTTCGATTCCCGCTCGGCGAAAATGGCGACCAGGACGTTTGCGCCCGTCACCTCGGTTCGGCCCGAGCTTTGCACATGGATCGCCGCGCGCTGGATGACGCGTTGAAATGCGGCGGTGGGCACAGCCTCGGAGCCCTCGACATCGGTGATCAGGGTCGACAGATCGTCCTCGATGAACTCGACCAGCATGCGGCGCAATTCTTCCAGATCGACGTTGCAGGCCCGCATGACCTTCACGGCGTCCGGCTCTTCTGTCAGCGCCAGCAAGAGATGTTCAAGCGTCGCCAGTTCGTGGCGATGCTCATTGGCCAGCGCAAGCGCGGAATGGATGGCCTGTTCCAGCGTGGTCGAAAAGGACGGCACTTCTAGCTCCTGTCAGTCGGCTGGCGGTATGGGCCGCCATATCTAGCGATCCACCTGACCAGACTGTCATGATACAGTTAAGAATCGGTGGATTTCTGCGCAATTCAAGCGGTATTTGCTGCGCTCCGTGCCGAAACCATGGCTGCTGGATCAGATGTGATAATTTGGCGCCTATATTTCAAGCAAGGCGCCGCGGGCGGCCACGCGGACGTGATTTCGCCAGTGTCGGCGCGTCTGCGGAGGCGACTCAGAACCTGTCCTTCATCGCGCGCAGCGCGGCAAAGACCTCGACTTCGGGACGGCCTGCAAGGCCAAGCCTGTCGCGCAACTCCGCAACCCGCAGAAATGGGTTGGTGGCACGTTCTTCCGCGATGGTTGAGGGTGCGCAGGGACGTTCGCCGCGGGAAATCGCCTGCAATCGGCCTTGCAGGGCAGGGTTGTCGGGATCGACTGACAGGGCGAAGGCACCGTTGCCACGGCAATAGTCGTGCCCCGAGCCCAACTGCGTATGTCCAGGCAATGCGGCAAGGCGCGCGAGCGTGTCCCACATGGTCTGCGCATCGCCTTCGAACAGCCTGCCGCAGCCCAGGGCCATGAGGCTGTCCCCAGTGAACAGCATCGCAGACGTCGGCAGGTGGTAGGCGACATGGCCGATCGTATGTCCGTCCGCCGCAATGACATCGGCGCGCTCGCCACAAAGATCGAAGCTGTCGCCCGGCTGCAGCGCCAGATCCAGCCGGGGCAAGCGCGCGGCATCCTGGATATTGCCCACCACGCGGGCGCCTGTGCCGGATGTCAGTTCAGCCACGGCCTGGACGTGATCTGCATGGTGATGGGTCAGGGCGATCATGTCGAGACCCCATCCGCGGGCCTGCAATTCGGCCAGGATCGGAGCGGCCTCGGGGGCGTCGATCAGCGCCGTCCGGCCATGCCCATGCAGCAGCCAGGCGTAATTGTCCTGAAGGCAGCGAACGGGAACGAGTTGCAGCGGCATTGGCAAATTCCTTTCCATGACGCAGTCTGGCGGGTCAGAGGCCAGGACGCAATGCATCACGACGTTCACGATCTGCGCAAGTTCTACTACTCCCGTGCCATGGGCCGGGTGGTCCAGCGCGTGCTGCGCGATCGGCTGATCAGCATGTGGCCGCCCGAATTGACGCAGGGTATGACCGTGCTTGGTTATGGCTTCGCAGCGCCGTTGCTGCGGCCCTATCTGACAAGGGCGCGGCGTGTCAGTGCGCTGATGCCCGGGCCGCAGGGCGTGATGGCCTGGCCTGCGGGGCTGCCCAATTGTTCGGTGTTGTGCGAGGAACTTGCCTGGCCGGTCGATACCGGCAGCGTGGATCGGCTGGTGCTGCTGCACGCGTTGGAGACCGCCGATCAGCCGGCTGCGCTGATGGACGAATGCTGGCGCGTGCTGGGTCCGGGCGGTCGCATGTTGATCATGGTGCCGAACCGCGCCGGGCTTTGGGCACGATCCGAAACGACCCCTTTCGGATTCGGCCGAAGCTATACGGCAGGTCAGCTCGAGGCGCAGGCGCGAGCCGCCGGATTCGTGGCCGAGCGCACGGGTGCGGCGCTTTATACCCCGCCTTTCGATCGGCGATTCTGGCTGCGCAGTGCGCAGATGTGGGAACGCATCGGTCTGCGCGTCAGTCAGGTGCTGGTGGCGGGCGTGGTATTGATCGAATTCAGCAAGCATGTTCCGGCACCGATCGGGCGCGGGCGCCGGGTCAGCGTGCCAAGCCCGCTGGATGTGCTGGAAGGGATCGCGCGGCCGCGCCCGGCAGGGCAGGGCGCGGGCCGGATCGCGCGTGATCCAAGCTGACGATCGCAGCGTCCTCGCAGCCGCCTGATGCGAGGCTGCAAGGTCTGATCCGGGCGCGTGGCGCGCGGTTCACGCTCTTGGCACCATGTCGTGATTTTTCCGTGCGCAAGGCGGTTGCGGCAGTGACAATCACCTGCTAAGGACGCCGCAGATTTCGGGATGCCCTGGTCTTGATGACAGGGGCCGCCCTGTTGAACCGCGCTCCGTGTCAGACCGTCCTTTCGGGCGGCCCGTCTGCGGGGCTTGCGCTAACCGGAAGGATGACCGTGGCCAACTCCGCTTCGATTTCCGCTGATATTGCCGGGCGCTACGCGCAGGCTTTGTTCGATCTGGTCCGGGCGTCGGGCGGCATCGATGCGCTGGCCACCCAGGTGGATGACCTGGCAGCGGCCTATGACGCCAGTGCGGATCTGCGTCAGCTGACCGTTTCGCCCCTTTACAACCGCCAGCAGCAGGATGCCGCCATCGGCGCTCTGGCCGCCAAGATGGGGCTGTCGCCCGAGCTGGCCAACACCCTGCGGCTGATGGCTCGCAACCGCCGGCTGTTTGCCCTGCCGCAATTCCTGACCAAGCTGCGCGGCCTGATCGCTGATGCGCGCGGCGAGGTCACGGCCGATGTGGTCAGCGTCCAGGCGCTGAGCGATGCGCAGAAATCCCGCCTGGCCGAGACCCTGTCCGCCAAATCGGGCAAGAAGGTCAAACTGAACGCGCGCGTCGATGAAAGCCTCATCGGCGGCATGATCGTAAAACTGGGCTCGCAGATGATCGACAGCTCGATCCGCTCGAAGCTCGCCTCCCTGCAGAATGTCATGAAAGAGGTCGGATAATGGGAATCCAGGCTGCCGAGATTTCGGCGATCCTGAAGGATCAGATCAAGAATTTCGGTCAGGACGCCGAAGTGGCCGAGGTCGGCCAGGTGCTGTCGGTCGGCGACGGCATCGCGCGCGTCTACGGTCTGGACAAGGTTCAGGCCGGCGAGATGGTGGAATTCCCCGGCGGCATTCGCGGCATGGCGCTGAACCTTGAAACCGACAACGTCGGTATCGTGATCTTCGGCGACGACCGCGACATCAAGGAAGGCGATACCGTCAAGCGCACCGGCGCCATCGTGGAGGTTCCGACCGGCAAGGGCCTGTTGGGCCGCGTGGTCGACGCGCTGGGCAACCCCATCGACGGCAAGGGCCCGATCGAAAACCCGATCATGGCGGTGGCCGACGTCAAGGCGCCCGGCATCATGCCGCGCAAATCGGTGCATGAGCCGATGGCCACCGGCCTGAAATCCGTCGACGCGATGATTCCCGTCGGCCGTGGCCAGCGCGAGCTGATTATCGGCGACCGTCAGACCGGCAAGACCGCCATCGCGCTGGACACCATCCTGAACCAGCAGAACTACAACGGCCGCGAAGCCGACGGCATGAAGACCCTGCACTGCATCTATGTCGCGGTGGGTCAGAAACGTTCGACCGTGGCACAGCTGGTCAAGAAGCTGGAAGAAACCGGTGCCATGGCCTATACCACCGTGGTCGCCGCGACCGCTTCGGACCCGGCGCCGATGCAGTATCTGGCGCCCTATTCGGCGACCGCCATGGGCGAATATTTCCGCGACAACGGCATGGATGCGCTGATCATCTATGACGACCTGTCCAAACAGGCCGTGGCCTATCGCCAGATGTCGCTGCTGCTGCGCCGTCCGCCGGGGCGCGAAGCCTATCCGGGCGACGTGTTCTACCTGCACTCGCGCCTGCTCGAACGTTCGGCCAAGCTGAACGAGGCCAATGGCGCCGGCTCGCTTACCGCGCTGCCGATCATCGAAACCCAGGCGGGTGACGTGTCGGCCTATATCCCGACCAACGTGATCTCGATCACCGATGGCCAGATCTTCCTGGAGACCGAACTGTTCTTCCAGGGCATCCGCCCGGCCGTGAACACCGGTCTGTCGGTGTCGCGCGTGGGCTCTGCCGCCCAGACCAAGGCGATGAAGTCGGTTGCCGGCCCGGTCAAGCTGGAACTGGCGCAGTATCGCGAGATGGCCGCATTCGCGCAGTTTGGCTCGGACCTGGACGCCGCCACGCAAAAGCTGCTGAACCGCGGGGCACGCCTGACCGAACTGATGAAGCAGCCGCAGTATTCGCCGCTGACCAACGCCGAGATCGTCATTGTCATCTATGCCGGCACCAAGGGTTATCTGGACAATATTCCGGTCGCCGAAGTGACCAAGTGGGAGCAGGGCCTGATCCAGTATCTGCGCAACCAGAAAGCCGATCTGCTTGACGACATGACCAGGAACGACCGCAAGGTGGCGGGCGAGCTTGAGGATGCGATCAAGGCTGCGCTGGACGGTTACGCCAAGACCTACGCCTGAGAGGAGGGATAGATGCCCAGCCTCAAGGATCTCAAGAACCGGATCGGCAGCGTCAAGAACACGCGCAAGATCACCAAGGCGATGCAGATGGTCGCCGCCGCGAAACTGCGCCGGGCGCAGGACGCGGCCGAGGCCGCGCGTCCCTATGCCGACCGCATGGCCGCCGTCATGGCCGGACTGACCGCTGCGGCGGCCGGTTCGGACATGGCGCCGCGATTGCTGGCCGGAACCGGCGAGGATCGTCGGCATCTTCTGGTGGTGATGACCTCCGAGCGGGGGCTTGCCGGCGGGTTCAACTCGTCCATCGTCAAGCTGGCGCGTCAGCGCATCGCCGAACTGCAAGCCCAGGGCAAGCAGGTCGCGATCCTGACGGTCGGCAAGAAGGGGCGCGAGCAGCTCAAGCGGGAATATGGTGCGCTGTTCGTGCATCACGTCGATCTCAGCGAGGTCAAGCGCATCGGCTATGACAATGCCCGCGAGATCGCCGACCAGATTCTGGACCGTTTCGACGCTGGCGAGTTCGATGTCGCGACGCTGTTCTACAACCGGTTCGAATCGGTGATCAGCCAGGTGCCGACCGCGCGCCAGGTTATCCCCGCCGTGATCGAGGAAGGCGCCGCCGGCGCCTCGTCGCTTTACGATTACGAGCCGGACGAGGGCGCGATCCTGAACGACCTGCTGCCGCGCTCTGTCGCCACGCAGGTGTTTGCGGCACTGCTTGAAAACGCCGCGTCCGAGCAGGGTGCACGGATGACCGCCATGGACAATGCCACCCGCAACGCGGGCGACATGATCGACCGGCTGACGACCGAGTACAACCGCTCGCGTCAAGCCGCGATCACCAAGGAACTGATTGAAATCATCTCGGGCGCAGAGGCGCTCTGACACGTAGAGGTTAAACACATGGCAGAGGCCAAAGGAAAAATCACGCAGGTGATCGGCGCTGTCGTCGACGTGCAGTTCGACGGTCATCTTCCCGCGATTCTGAACGCTCTGGAAACCGAGAACAATGGCAAGCGCCTGGTGCTGGAAGTTGCCCAGCACCTGGGTGAAAACACCGTGCGCACCATCGCCATGGACGCAACCGAAGGTCTGGTTCGTGGCCTGCCGGTGCGCGATACCGGTGCACCGATCACGGTTCCCGTTGGCGACGCCACGCTGGGTCGCATCCTGAACGTCGTCGGCGAGCCGGTGGACGAGGGCGCGCCGCTGAACGTCACCGAAAAGCGTGCGATCCATCAGCCGGCGCCCGACTTCGCCCAGCAGGCTACCGCGTCGGAAATCCTGGTCACCGGCATCAAGGTCATCGACCTGCTGGCCCCCTATTCCAAGGGCGGCAAGATCGGCCTGTTCGGTGGCGCCGGCGTGGGCAAGACGGTTCTGATCATGGAACTGATCAACAACATCGCCAAGGTGCACTCGGGTTATTCGGTTTTCGCCGGCGTGGGTGAACGGACCCGTGAAGGCAACGACCTCTATCACGAGATGGTGGAATCGGGCGTTATCAAGCCGGACAATCTGGCCGAATCGCAGGTGGCCCTGGTCTATGGCCAGATGAACGAGCCCCCCGGGGCGCGGATGCGCGTGGCGCTGACCGGCCTGACGCTGGCCGAACAGTTCCGCGACGCGACCGGCACCGACGTGCTGTTCTTTGTCGACAACATCTTCCGCTTTACTCAGGCGGGTTCCGAGGTGTCGGCGCTGCTGGGTCGCATCCCGTCGGCCGTGGGCTATCAGCCGACGCTGGCCACCGACATGGGCGCGATGCAGGAACGCATTACCTCGACCAAGAACGGCTCGATCACCTCGATTCAGGCCGTCTATGTGCCGGCCGACGACCTGACCGACCCGGCGCCCGCGACCACCTTTGCGCACCTGGACGCCACGACCGTGCTGTCGCGTGCGATTTCGGAGCTGGGGATCTATCCGGCGGTGGACCCGCTCGACTCGAACTCGCGGATCCTCGACCCCGCGATCGTCGGCGAAGAGCATTACAACGTCGCGCGTGCGGTTCAGGGCATCCTGCAGAAATACAAGTCGCTGCAGGACATCATCGCCATTCTGGGCATGGACGAACTGTCCGAAGAGGACAAGCTGACCGTGGCCCGCGCCCGCAAGATCCAGCGTTTCCTGTCGCAGCCTTTCGACGTGGCGAAGGTGTTCACCGGTTCGGACGGGGTGCAGGTGCCGCTGGAAGAAACGATCAAGTCCTTCAAGGCGGTGGTGAACGGCGAATACGATCATCTGCCTGAAGCTGCCTTCTACATGGTGGGCGGCATCGAGGATGTGAAAGCCAAGGCGCAGCGTCTTGCCGCTGACGCGGCGTAAGGGGGCGACATGGCCGACACGATGCAGTTCGACCTGGTGTCACCGGAACGGAACCTGGTTTCCGTCCCGGTGCGCGAGGTGCGCCTGCCCGGCGCCGAGGGCGATCTGACGGCGATGCCCGGCCATGCGCCGGCCATCGTTAACCTGCGCCCGGGGCTGGTCACGGTGATCGCGGCCGATGGGTCGGAAACGCAGTTTGCGGTGACCGGCGGATTCGCCGAAATCAACAACGAATCGGTTAGCCTGCTGGCCGAACGTGGACATCCGCGCGCTGAGATGACCCAAGAAGTCTTTAACGAGATGATGGCTCAGGCGCATCGCCGCGTGCAGGCTGCCAAAGAGCGGGAATCGGCCGGTGAAGAGATCGTCGCCGCAGCCGTGAAGCTGCTGGCCGACATGGAAGCCCTGGGCACCCATATCGGTCTGGATCCGAACCACGCCAATTTTCCGCACTAGCCCCTTGGTATGACAGTTTGAGACAAAGCCCCGGAATTCCGGGGCTTTATCATTTTCCCGTTTTCCGTTCATATGGTTGCCAGGGGGGATCTGCGTGCAGCGGTATTCACATGCGGCAATCGGTGTCCAACAGGGCGCTACAGACATGTTCTCGGCCTTCGAGGACGGCGGTCCGATGTGGACGGGGGAGGGGCCGCGCGTGGCTTCGGTTGATGTGCGATTCGACGAAAGCTTTCTGGCACCGCCGGTCGTGCATGTCGGTTTGAACATGTGGGACATCGATCGCCATGCCAATCAGCGCGCGGATATCCAGGCGGTGAATGTGGGTTTCGACGGTTTCACACTGCAGTTCCGCACCTGGGGCGATACCCGTGTAGCCAGGGTGCGCGCCTCTTGGCTGGCCATTGGCCCGGTCCCGCATCTGGACGATTGGGACGTGGACTAGCCGGACCTAGCCCTGGGCACGGTCAAGGTTGATGCCGATGATTTCGGCGACCTGCTTGGGATGGGTGATCGGCAACATATGTCCGGCCCCGGGCACGACAGCGCGCCCGACATCCGCCAGCCGCGCGGCCAGTGCATCGGCGATGGCGGCGATGACCGCCGGCGAATCCTGTCCCATGACGATCATCACTGGTGCGTCGATGTTTTCCAGCCCGTTCGGTCGCAGCAAATGGGCGGTATCTTCGCGCAGAACCGGATTTGAGTCGGCAACCAGGGTCACCTGACGCGCCAGACGGGCGCGGCCGGCCGGGCTTTGCCCCTGCCAGTCCAGGCCGCCCCAGGTGTCCAGAAAGATGCGCGCGGCGTCCTCGGCCCGGCCGTGCTTCAGGTGGTCCAGGACATGGCGCATCACCGCGTCCTGCAAGGGATCGGGTGCCGCGGCGAACAGCACCGGCTCGATCAGTGTCAGGCTGCGCACGGCCTCGGGCGCGGCAATGGCGATGCGCAGGGCGACGGTTGCGCCCATGCTGTGGCCGATCAGATCCATCGGCCGGTCGATCAATGCGGCAACCTCTCGGGTGACGTGGGTATGATAGTCGGGCGGGGGTCCAGCCCATTCGGGACTGTCGCCGTGGCCTGGCATGTCGGGCGCGGTGATGCGGACCCTGTCTGCCAGCGCCCGGGCAATGGGTTGCCAATAGGCGCCGCTGCCCATCATGCAGTGCAGCGCCAGAGCCGGTCGGTCCACAACCCCCGGCCATTGCCGCAGATGCAGCGCGCTCATGCTTCGGCCAGGTGTCGGTCCAGGAATTCCAGCCGGTCCTGGCCCCAGAAGCACTGCCCGGTCGCCGGCACATGATAGAACGGCACACCGAAGGCGCCGGCCTCGACCGCCTGATCAAGGTTCCGTCCATAGGTTTCGGCGCCGATGAACAACCCCTTGTCCACAAGTGCCGGGTCAAAGTCGTTCTGCGCCAACCGGTCGCGGATCACCGCGTCGTCGGAAATGTCCAGATCTTCGGCCCAGACGGCGCGCAGCAGTGACTGCACCAGCCCGGCCAAGTCGCCGCCGCCCGCCGCCTGCGCCGCGATCACCGCATAGGACGAAGGCGCGCTGTTCACGGGAAATGCCGCCGGACGCGGATTTAGCGGCATCTGCAGGTAATCGGCCCAACGGATCAGCTCCTGATTGCGATAGGCCAGGCGGTTCGGGTGACGCTGCGCTTGCCGCTGCCCACCGGTGCGATCCAGCAGCTGCAGCACATCCAGCGGCTTGTAGGTGATGCTGGCGCCGTGCCGCTGGGCGATCCGTTCCAGCCGGTCGCCGGCCAGATAGCAAAAGGGGCTGATTGTGCCCAGGTAATAGTCGATATGCGCCATCACTGCGTCCTCGGGGTTTGCGGGCAGGCTAGCTTGCTGATAAGCGGGGCGCAATCACACGAATCCATCGGAGCAGCCATGCCGGCCATGACCGAACCCAAGCTGATCGCGGGCAATGCCAATCGTCCGCTGGCCAATGCCATCGCGCGCCGCATGTCGATGCATCGCGGCATGAACGTCGCCCCGATCGAGGCCCGGGTCGAACGTTTCAATGACCAGGAAATCTTTGTCGAGGTTTACGAGAACGTCCGCGGCGAGGACATGTTCATCATCCAGCCGACATCGAACCCGGCAAATGACAACCTGATGGAACTGCTGATCATGACCGACGCGCTGAAGCGATCGTCGGCCGATCGCATCACCGCCGTGATCCCCTATTTCGGCTATGCCCGCCAGGATCGCCGGGCCAAGGCACGCACGCCGATCAGCGCCAAGCTGGTGGCGAACCTGCTGACCCAGGCCGGCGTCGACCGGGTTCTGACGCTGGATCTGCACGCGGCCCAGATCCAGGGCTTTTTCGACATTCCGGTGGACAACCTTTATGCGGCGCCGGTCTTCGCGCTGGACATCATGCACCACTTCCGCGACCGGCTGTCGGACCTGATGGTGATCTCGCCCGACGTGGGCGGTGTCGCGCGGGCGCGCGAGCTGGCGCAGCGCATCGGTGCGCCGCTGGCCATCGTCGACAAGCGTCGCGAAAAACCTGGCGAAGTGGCCGAAATGACCGTGATCGGCGATGTCACCGGCAAGACCTGCATCATCGTTGATGACATCTGCGATACCGCCGGCACCCTGGTCAAGGCGGCCCAGGTGCTGACCGAACATGGCGCGGTCGAGGTGCATGCCTATATCACCCATGGCGTCCTGTCCGGCCCGGCGGTCGAGCGGGTGCAGAACTCGGTGATGAAATCGCTGGTCATCACCGATTCGATCGAGCCGACGGACAAGGTGCGCAACGCCACCAACATCCGCATCGTGCCGACCGCGCCGATGTTCGCGCAGGCGATCCTGAATATCTGGAACGGCACCTCGGTCAGTTCGTTGTTCGAGGTCGATACCCTGGGGCCGATCTACGAAGGGCTCTATTCGACCGTCTGACCCGCAAGGTCAGCGTGCGGTATCCTTGGCCCCGCGCTTTGCGGGGCCTTTTCGTCAGCAACTACAGGAACCGCGAAAATTCGATCTTTGCGCAGCGATCCTCGATCACCGTCAGGCCGCGGGCGCGGGCCCGATTCGCAGCTGGCGGGTGGCTGATGCCCAACTGCATCCAGATCACCCGCAGACATGGCATCTCAAGTGCGGCATCAACGATTTCGGGAACGGCCTCCGGGCGGCGAAAGATGTCGACCATGTCCACCCTGCAATCGGCCGGGACCGCGCGCAGATCGGCATAGACGATCTCGTCCAGAATGGTTTGCCCGGCGTGCTGCGGGTTGACCGGAATCACGCGAAAGCCCTGAGATTTCAGATATCGCGCCACGCCCCAAGCCGGGCGGGATTCATTCGTTGACAGTCCCACCATGGCGATGCAGCGCGTATTGCGCGCGATCCGGGCGATGTCCTCATCGATCAGTGAGGGGCCGAGATCGCGAAGAATGGCTAGCGTCATGAGATCCTCCCCAAGTCTCACGCAAGGTGACAGATAAAAAGCGCCCGGTCCAGTGTTGTGGCCGGGCGCAAGTGCGGAACGAGGGACAGTGATCTGAACATGACCGTTCCGTGGTCACGTTCGCTAAATAAATGGGAAGTGTTGCGATAAAGTTCCACCCCCCCTTTGAGAAAAAAGTTGAAATTTTATTGATGCAGCCGCATCCACATCTGTTTTGCCTGCATCAGAATGCCCTGAGGGTCGGCCAGCAGTCGTTTGCGTGCCTGTTCCGAGCGCACCAGATAGGTGCGCTGGCCGATGACGACGAAATAGCGGGGGTTGCCGGGCTCGGACCGGCCCTCGGACAGGGCGACCACGCACAGGCCGTCCAGGCCCGGTGCATAGGCTTTGGGATTGGCTTCAAACAGGTTGCGGTTGTGTTCCGTGGCAAAATGCCACGCCTCGCCGCGCCAGACCGTGACCAGGTCGCTGCGGCCCGGAACCGCGGCATTGTCGGTGCCGTAGGACACCGGGTCCATGCCGTCCAGTGCCCAGTTCTGCGCCAGGGCAGCGGGCGCAGACAGACACAGGATCAGGCAAGGCAATATCGGGCGAATCATCGGCGGCACTGGGCTGGGGCTATGCAGGGGCATGTGGCAAATCGCCGGTGCATTCTCAACCAGGGGGACCGGTTTCTATCGCCGATGTGATGCCGCCGTGCAATGCTGTGAGGCGGCGTAAAGCGCCACCGCGGCCGCGTTGGACACGTTCAGCGATCCGAAATCGGCGGCAAAGGGGATGCGCACGATCCGGTCGCAGGTTTCGCGCGTGCGCTCGCGCAGGCCCGGGCCCTCGGCGCCCAGAACCAGACACAGCGCGCGATCGGACAGTTCGGACAGCGCTTGCGGCAGCAGCGATTCGCCAGTGCCGTCGAGGCCCAGAACGGTATAGCCCATCGCCTTCAGCTCGATCAGACTGTCGGCCAGGTTGGTCACGCGCAGATAGGGTTGCCGTTCCAATGCGCCCGAGGCGGTCTTGGCCAGGGCCCCGGTTTCGGGCGCGCTGTGGCGGGCGGGTGCGATCACGGCGCGGGCACCGAAAACCTCGGCCGACCGCAGGATGGCGCCGACATTGTGCGGGTCGGTGACGCGGTCCAGCGCCACCAGCAGCGGCCGCCCCTCGCCGGTCAGGGCGATGTCGGCCAGCTTGCCCCAGGACAGCGGCTTGACCTCCAGCGCGGCGCCCTGATGAACGCTGTCGGGCGCCAGCGGCACCTGGCGGTCGAATGTGCGGGCATCGGTGATTTCGGGGGTGATGCCGGCGGGCAGGGGGCCCAGGCGGTCCAGCGCATTCTGCGTCACCACCAGACGCAGCTTGTGCCGGCGAGGGTTGCCCAGCGCATCGCGCACCGCATGCAGGCCGAACAGCCACACCGTTTCCGCTGCTGCGGCGCGGCGGGCGCGTTCCTTGTCGATGACCCAACTAGGTTTTCTGGATTTCTGCGTTTTTTCGGCCATGTCACTTTCCCGCTTTGCGCCCCCCTGCGCAGAATTTGCGACCAATTGCAACCGCACCGAGGCCGGAACCAGAATGACAACTGGTGGTGCAGATTTCCACCGATCTGCGCTTGACGACGCCAACCGGGGCGGATAATCACCGCCCCACACGCCGAAAGCGTTCGGCGGGCGACGTGCTGCAAGGTGCGGCAGCGGACTGTAACTCCGCCGGGGAGACCCATGCCTGGTTCGATTCCAGGGTCGCCCACCATTCCAATCTGAAAACACTCGGTTTTTCGTGGAAGCGGTGGCTTTCAACCGATGGGCGTAAGACACCGCACCCCCAGGCAATGCCTTTTCGCATGAATGGGGGCAGGTCGTAATCACCGATTGCGCATAGGCCGCCACAGCGCAAGCGATCCGGTCTCAAGGCGCGGGTAATATCGCCCGGTAGAAGAAGGCAAGACCGCGTTCGGGGTGGGGATCGGGCTTTGGCTTGCGTCGAACGCTTCTGGAGGTCACCCGGACCATGGACCCGCCACCTTCGGCGGGGCGAACAGGCGGATTGGCAGGAATGATGCGGGAAAGCATCCTGCACCCGCTCTGACGTTTGAGGCAGCACACCGGCTGTCCGGCAGATCAGCAGCCGTGCGGTTCCGGAAACGGTAAATCGTCAAAGTTGCGTAAGCAGCCACTTGCGGAATATTACCAGTGCGGCTGATGGCTTGCGGTCCGACGGAACCGAGAACCAGTAGCTGCACGGGGATTTGTAACTCAGGCCGCCTGCATTCACCAACTGCCCCGAAGCCAATTCATTTTCGATAAGCTGAGGCGGCACAAGGGCCAACCCTTGACCCAGAATTATCGCGCGCAATACCAGGGTATAGTATTCGAAGCGGACGATATTCCGCGGCTGCAAATCCGGCCGGCCGTGCCATTCGGCCAGATGCGCCCAATGCAGCGGTGTGCCAGGGTGCTCGAAAAAAGTCCCTCGGGCAAAATCCTCAATCGTTTCAGCGCCTTCCAACCTTTCAAGATACGCAGGCGCGCATACCAGAAAAACATCCTGTCCGAACATGCGCAGGGTGTCGGTTCCGGGAAGGGGGTCGGGACCGAAATGAAAGGTGGCATCCGGCTGTTCGGGGGAATGGGTTGCAGAAAAGGTCGTGTGCTGGATTTCGATCTCGGGGTATCGCTGATTGAAATCGGCAATGCGGGGCAATAGCCAGCGATCTCCGAATATCGGCAGAACCTTCAGCCGCAGGCGATGCGGATCCGCCTGCAGGCGTGCAGCGCGAAACGCCGCATCCTCCATGGCCTTCACGGCGATACGGGCTTGCTCGATGTAAATCTTTCCCAGCTCCGAAGGCATCAATCCAGTCTGCTGGCGATGGAAAACCTTCGCCCCCAGGATGCCTTCAAGCGTCAGCAACTGCTTGCTGACGGCACTTTGCGACATGTGCAGGCTTTCGGCGGCAGCTGTGGTGGAACCGCGCTCGGACAGGGCAAGCAACACGCGCAGTGCCGTCATCGACGGCATCGGAACAGCTGGTTGGCGCAACAGCGAACACCCCGGGAAAGCAAGTCGCTTTCGTCATAACGTTAGCGATTCTTTGCGTTTGCGCAAGCGCCGCTTCATGCACGACAAATCGCGGCAACCAGAAATCCGCCAACGGAGGTTCACATGCGTTGTGTCGCGAATGTGGTGGAATTTGCCAAGCAGCGCGCTCCGGGCATGTAACGTTGGCTCCGGTCAGGCCGCGAGGTCAAGAGGCATCGGCACGAGAGGCTGAGAGAGGGTTTCCCAGCCATCGACTTTTCGCATCTGGATCTGCCCTGACGCCAGGAGCGCCCATAGCAGCATCGGCACGGTTTCAGCGCAGGGCAGCACGGTCTGGGTCTTGATCCGGCGCCGGAATTCCTCGTTCAGGCGCTCGATGGCATTGGTGGTCCGTGCGGATTTCCATTGTGAAGGATCGAGGCGCGTGAAGCTGAAGAGCCGGTCACCTGCTTCCTCCAGGCTATCGGCCACGGCCCGGCACTTCAGCTTCCACTTCCGCAGGAAAGCCTTGCGACGCTTCTCGATCTCGGCGGCGGTGTCGGCGTAGATCATGTCGCGGTAGTCTTCGCTCAACTCGTCGTGCAGGCGCTTGGGGGCGTGGCCGAGCAGGTTACGGTGCTTGTGAACCGTGCAGCGCTGGATCGGCAGGTCCTCGCCCCAGAGCGCCACAAGCGCGGCCTCAAGGCCGGGGGCACCATCAACGATCACGAACTCGGGCCGTCTGAGGCCCCGCGCATCCAGGTCGGCGAGGAAGCTGCCCCAGGCAGCCGTGCTTTCGCCGCCCATGTTCCTGATCGAGAGGAGCACCTTTTGCCCGTCGCGCCGCACGCCGATCGCCGCCAGCACCGAAATGTTGGTGGCCTTGCGGTCCAGCCGGGTCTTGATGACGGTGCCGTCGAGAATGAGCCGCACGATCTCTTCGCCGGTCAGGTCGCGGGCGGACCAGGCGTCCCAGTCGACCTTCACCTTGCGCCAGGCCCGGCTGACGACATCCTTGCTCACGGCGCCTTCGAATAAGCCGAACAGCGCCCGCTTGACCCGGCGCGTGTTGGTGCCAGCCAGGTAGACCGCTGCGATCAGTGCCTCGGCCCTCTTCGTCAGCCGCTTGTAGCGTGGCAGGGCCTTCGAGCGCCATTCGCTGATCTTGCCGGCCTCGTCCTCGATCCGGGCACGAGGAACCCGCACCGTCTCAGTGCCGAATGTGCCGGTCAGCTGTCGGTCGCGATGCCCGTGGCGGTAGCCCCTGGACCGCTCGTTGCCGCGGCCGTAACGAAGCCGACCAAGAAAGTCGGCAAGTTCCTCTTCGAACATGGCCTCAATGGTGGCCCGGACATTCGCCCGCAGGCGATCCTCGATCGGATCATACCCGCCTGCCTCGGGCAGTAGCGAAAAGGACGAGTTGTCGATATTCTGCTTCATGGCGTGATCTCCCTGGCGGTTGCAGCCGCCGGTTGGGTGGGTGTTGGTTCACCCGGAGATTACGCCACCAGCCAATTTCTACCACTTCCGAGACACGACCTTCACATGGCCGGTCAGGCTAAACTGCTTTGGGGAGGGCGCTTCGCCAGCGGTCCGTCACCCGAGCTGGTTGCGTTGTCGCGTTCGCACCCGTCCTACTTTCGCCTTTCGCCCGAGGATCTGGCAGGCTCGCGCGCTCATGCTCGTGAGTTGGCCCGCGCCGGGGTTCTGACAGAGTCTGAGCGCGACCGCATACTGGATGCGCTCGATGCCATCGACGCAGATGTCTCGGCGGGTCGCGAAACGCCCGGCGAGGCGGACGAGGATGTCCATACCTTTCACGAGCGTCTGCTGGTCGAACGCCTGGGCGCACTTGGCGGCAAGCTACGTGCCGGACGGTCGCGCAACGATCAGACCGCGAACAACACCCGTCTATATCTGCGTCGCAAGGCGCGTGAATTGTCGGGACTGGTCTTGCAGGTGCAAGACGCGCTGGCGGCGCAAGCAAATGCTCATGTCGATACGCTGATGCCGGGTTTCACGCATCTGCAACCCGCTCAGCCCGTGTCGCTGGGCCATCATCTGATGGCACATGCCCAGTCGCTTAGCCGCGACATTTCCCGTTTCATCGATTGGGATCGCCGGTTTGACCAGGCGCCGCTTGGCGCCGCGGCGCTGGCAGGCTCGGCCTTCGCCTGCGACAGCAGGGCTTCGGCCGCCGATCTGGGCTATTCTGCACCTTGCGAAAACTCGATCGACGCCGTGGCCAGCCGCGACGCGGTGGCAGAGTTCCTGTTCATTACCGCCATGCTGGGCGTGAATCTGTCGCGACTGTCCGAAGAGATCTGCATCTGGGCATCGCGCCAATTCGCCTGGATCAGGCTGGATGACGGATATTCGACCGGCTCGTCGATCATGCCGCAGAAAAAGAACCCGGACATCGCGGAACTGACGCGCGGCATGTCGGGCACGATGATTGGCAGCCTGACGGGCATGCTGGCAACCTTGAAGGCCATGCCTTTGGCCTACAATCGCGATCTTGCCGAGGACAAGCGCAACCTGTTTGAAACCATCGACCTGCTGGAGCTTATCCTGCCCGCCTTTGCCGGCATGATCGAAACGCTGAAATTCGACGCCGAGCGCATGGCGGCTGACACGCCGCGGGGCTTCACTCTGGCGACAGAGGTGGCCGACTGGCTGGTGCGCCAAGGCATCCCATTTGCCAGAGCCCATGACATTTCGGGCGCAACGGTGCGTTACTGCGAGGCTCGCAACATGGAACTGGATGGGCTGACAGAGGCAGATTTGCCTGCAATCGATGCAGCCTTGGCCCCGGGCGTGCTGGAAACGATCGATCCGGCCCGTGCTATCGCATCGCGTCGTGGCCATGGCAGCACGGCCCCCGATCGGGTGCGCGAACAGCTTGCTGCCTTCGCCAGAACTTGCGCCATGCAAAAGGAATGGGCGAACCGCTTGCCACGGGGGGCGGCCTTGTCGCGAGAGCAGGGGGTGCCGGCATGAGCCAGACCA
This sequence comes from Paracoccus sp. SMMA_5_TC, assembly GCF_009696685.2. NCBI lineage: Bacteria > Pseudomonadati > Pseudomonadota > Alphaproteobacteria > Rhodobacterales > Paracoccaceae > Paracoccus > Paracoccus sp. SMMA_5_TC. Next base: position 2,517,496 of record NZ_CP102355.1, on the reverse strand, counting down.
TCACCCTGCCGCAATCCAGTCGCGACGCGCATGACATTGCGCATCTGGAACTGGTTCCGCGCAGATACCTGGGTCGCAAGATATCTGCCGCCGTGGTCCTTGTGCTGGTGGCGCTGCTGGTTCGTGCCTTCGTTCTGGGTCAGATCGAGTGGAACGTCGTAGGTCAGTATCTCTTTGCGCCGCAGATCGTGAAGGCGATCTGGAACACCCTGCTGATGACAGCCTGCGCCATGTCACTGGGCATATTCCTGGGCGTCGTCATCGCGATCATGCGCATCTCGGGCAACCCGGTCCTCGAAAAGATCGCACTGGTCTATATCTGGATCTTCCGGGGGGCACCGGCTCTGGTGCAGCTGCTGTTGTGGTTCAACCTGGCCCTGATCTTTCCGACCATCGGAATCCCCGGCCTGTTCGAGGTGAATACCGTCGATGTGATGACCCCTTTTGTGGCCGCGCTGATCGGTCTGGGCATCCAGCAGGGCGCATACACGTCCGAGGTGGTGCGCAGTGGCCTTCTGTCAGTCGATCAGGGGCAGTATGAGGCGGCAAAGACCATCGGCATGACCAGCATGCAAACGCTGCGTCGCATCGTGCTGCCGCAGGCCATGCGCGTCATGGTGCCGCCGGTCGGGAATGAGGTGATCAGCATGGTCAAGCTGACTTCGCTGGCCTCGGTGATCCAGTATTCCGAGATCCTGCACGCATCGCAGGTGATCTATTACGCCAATACCCGCGTGCTTGAACTGCTGCTGGTCGCCAGCTTCTGGTACCTGGTCATCGTCACCGTGCTTTCGCTGATCCAGTCCCGGATCGAAAGATACTATGCACGCGGCACCCGCCGCACAACCTTGTAAGGGGCGGCCAATGAGTGACGCTATTCTGGTCAAAGCCGTAGATGTCTGCAAGAACTTCGGGGGCTTCAAGGCGCTCGACAATGTCAGCCTCGAGGTCAAGAAGGGCGAGGTCAGCTGTATCATCGGTCCTTCAGGATCGGGGAAAAGCACGTTCCTGCGATGCATCAACCTGCTGGAGCGCATTGATTCCGGGGCAATCTGGGCCAATGGAGAACTGATCGGTTACAGGCGCGAAGGCGACAAGCTCTATGAGATGTCGGATGCAGAACTGGCCCGGCAGCGTCGTGGAATCGGCATGGTGTTCCAGCGCTTCAACCTGTTCCCTCACAAGACGGCACTGGAAAACATCATGGAAGGCCCAGTGCAGGTGCTGGGCGAAGGCCGCAAGGCCGCCAAGGACCATGCGACAGAGTTGCTGGCGCGTGTCGGCCTTGCCGACAAGGCTGGAAGCTATCCCGCAGAACTGTCGGGGGGGCAGCAGCAGCGCGTCGCCATCGCCCGCGCGCTGGGCATGCGGCCTTCGCTGATCCTGTTTGATGAACCGACTTCGGCGCTTGATCCTGAACTTGTGGCCGAGGTGCTGAACGTGATGAACGACCTGGCCGCCTCGGGGATGACCATGATCGTCGTTACCCACGAGATGGGCTTTGCCCGGAACGTCAGCACCAATGTCGCCTTCATGGAAGGTGGCAGGCTGGTCGAGCATGGCCCGTCGGCCAAGATACTCTCCAACCCTGAAAACCCCCGGACAGCGAATTTCCTTCGTGCCGTCCAACATTGAAAACAGGAAGGTAACCAAAATGAAGAAAGCACTACTGACCGTCTCGGCCTGCATGCTGGCCTTTGCCGCGCAGGCGCAGGATCTGCCGGCAAAATATGTGGAAAAGGGCAAGATCGTCGCGGCGAACACGCCAAACTACCCGCCGATGGAATACCGCGATCCCGCCACGAATGAACTGATTGGTCTGGATATTGACCTGGGCAAGGCGCTTGCCAGCAAACTCGGCACCGAAATCGAATGGTCTGAAATCGGGTTCGAGCAAATGGTGCCTGCACTGAATACCGGTCGCATCGATATCGTGCTGAGCGGAATGAGCGATCTGCCCACGCGTCGCGAAACCATGGATTTCGTCGATTACATGCAGTCTGGCGCACAATTCTATACCTCTGCCAAACGCGCCGCAGAGTTCAAGGAACTGACTGATTTTTGCGGCAAGAAGGTCGGCATGAGCCGTCGCACCTCGTTTCCCGACGAAGCCGCCGCCTGGAGTCAGAAACATTGCGAGGCAAATGGCAAACCGGCCTTGCAGGTTGTCGGCACCGAAGGATCCGCCGATGCGCGCACCCAGTTGAAGCAGGGACGGCTTGATGGTGCCGTCCAGGGCGCGGAAACGCTTCCCTATCTGATGCAGCTTGAACCCGACACCTATGCCGTGGTCGGCGAGCCTTTCACCTCGGTTCATCAGGGCATTGCATTCCCCAAGGACGCAACCGACCTGCGCGACGCTTTCGCCGGCGCCCTCAAGTCCTTGATGCAGTCTGGAGAATACAAGGAAATCTTCGAGAAATACGGCTTGGCTCACACCATGCTCGATCAGGTCATGATCAACGGCGAAGCCGTCAACTGACATCAATGGCCCCGGCAAATGCCGGGGCCGCTATTTCAGGCCGAAAGCAACATGCAAACCGATCCCGCTTTCACGGCATCGCCGCATTTTCAGGAACTGACTGCATTCTGTGGTTCGCTGACACTCGACATGCTGCCTGATCGGGTGGTGCGGCGTGGGGTTTGGCATCTGCTTGACACCATGGGTGCAGCGCTGGCTGGCACCTGTTCGGTCGAGTTCAGAAATCTTCGCAATCTGGTGGCCCCGGACGGCCCGGCCCGGCTGCTGGGCGGCGGACAAGGGACCACCGCCCGCGACGCTGCCCTGGTCAACGGGGTGGCTGCCCATGTTTTTGAACTGGACGATTCCGGGGGCTGCGATCACACCGGGGCGGTGGTTCTGCCTGCGCTGCTGGCGGCGCTGGCGGGAATGCCAAAGCCGGTTGCGGGCGCAGATTTCCTGTGTGCATGGCTTGCAGGTTATGAGGTCGGCCGGCGCGTTCTGGACGCTTCTGGCGGCTATGGGGCGCATAACGGCGCGGGATGGCATTCGACCGGCACCTGCGGGACGTTGGCCGCGGCCGCCGCTGTCTCGCGTTTGCGCGGCTATGATGCCGCCACGACCGGGCAGGCGATCACAATGGCAACCAGCCTCTCATCTGGGCTATGGGCATTCATTCACGATGGCAGTCAGGCCAAGAAGATCCATGCCGGTCGGGCTGCCGAAGGTGGCATGCTGGCTGCCGATCTTGCTCGGGCGGGACTTTCGGGGCCTTCACTGGTATTCGAAGATGTCTGGGGGGGCTTTTTCAGAACCCTTACAGGTCAGGCCGCGCCCGAGGCGCTATCGCGTGGCCTGGGCCAGGACTGGATGATCGAGCGGGCCTCGCTGAAACCCTATGCCGCCTGCCGGGGCGCGCATTCCGCGATTGACGCGGTCGGTGACATCCTGGCCGAGACCGACCGCGATGCAGGTTCGATCGAGGTCATCGACGTAGTGCTCAGCCCATTCCTGATGGATATGTGCGGCACCGCACGGCTGGATACCCTGGCCGGCGCGCAGATGAGCCTTGGCTATGCTCTGGCGGCGCTATGCGTATTCGGCCGGGTCGATCTGGCTCAATACGCTGCCGAGGCACGAAGCGATAGCCGCATTGCTGCATTCCTTGCAAGGATCCGCTTTCATCCTGACCCGGACCTTCCGCAGATGGCCGAGCCGATGGTTACCGTAACCTTCGCTGACGGCGCGCAAGAAACGCGCATGGTTCCGCGTGCAACCGGTTCGGGCGAGCGACCAATGACAGACGCAGCCATTCGCGCCAAATTCGACAAGCTGTCGGCCATGGTGCTTTCGCCGGCCCAGGCCCAGGCGCTGGCCGAATTTACCTTGTCGATCAAGGATCAGAGCGATTGCCGCTGCCTGCCGTCAATGCTGACCTGCGATATGCCCGAGCCCTCTCTTTTCGGATAGCCGATGACCCATGACCTGACGCCCCGCCCGCTGAACCCGGCACCTGCCGCGCCGGATTTCCCCTGGCCTGAAGGCAAGCGCAGCGCGGTTTTCATCGGCTTCGACGTGGACGCCGAAACCGCCTGGATCGGCAACCGACCCGAAAACGTGGATCGGATGGTCACGACCTCATATGGTGGTTATGACGCCCGTGTCGGAATTGCAAAAATTCTGGAACTGCTGGATGAAACGGGTCTGACGGCCACCTTCTTCATTCCCGGCTGGACGGCAGAGGCGCATACGGCAGCATGTGAGCCCATTGTCGCAGCCGGGCACGAGATCGCCCATCACGGATATCTGCACAAGTGTCCTGACAGAAACAGGCTTGAGGAGGCGCGCGAGGAAATCGATCGTGGGCTGGAGGCATTGCAAGCCCGTCTTGGTGTGCGTCCCGTGGGCTATCGCGCTCCATCGGGCGAAAACTTTCCCGAGCTTCTCGCCTATCTCGCAGATCGTGGACTGCGTTATTCAAGTTCGTTCCGCGATGATATTCGTCCCTATCGTCATCGCTTGCCGGACGGTCGTCCGGGGCCGGTGGAAATTCCGGTCAACTATGCCTTTGATGACTGGAATTTCGGTATGACCAGCCGCCTGGATTCTCGTCCAATCTTCGGCCGGGATTCGATCCTGCCGCTGTGGCTGGACGAGTTCGAGGCGACACATGCGTGGGGTGGTGTTACCACACTGGTCCTGCATCCGCAGGTCTCGGGCCGTCCGATGCGTTGGCGGCTTCTGCGTGATTTCCTGACAAACGTGGTCCGGCGCGATGACGTATGGATCGCCACGGGCGCGCAAATACTCGAGCATTTCGAGAATTGCGAAGGCACGCTGGAAGCGAATCGACCTGCCCCCGGAAGCTCCCGCGCTGCGATGTAGAGTCTGCCCAACCTGAGAGGGGGCCAGACGAGATGAGGAAAAGCCGTGTCACCTAGGCGCGGATTATCGGGATGATCAAGGAACAGGAGGCTGGCTTGCCACCCTCCGCACTCTGTCGGAATCACGGGTTGATCCCCGCGACCTTCTACAAGCTCAAGGCCCAGTATGGCGGAATGGACCTGTACGACACCCGGCGGCTGAAGCAGCTCAAGGATGAGAATGCGTAGCTCAAGCGGCTGTTGTCAGATGCATGATGGACAATGCGGTGTTGAGGGATCTCTTGGGAAAGCCCTGACGGCACAGATGGCGCGGCGAGACGCAGTGCTGCGGGCGGTGAAGGATCATCCGGTCTCACCTTTCCGGACCTGTGCCCTGATCGATCTCGATTCCAAGACGGTGCGACGTGAACGGCCGCCAGACAACCCGCAAATCCATGAGGAGATGCACAAGATCGCGGGAAGCGCCGTCGCTTCGGCTCTCGGCGCGTGATCTTGATCGCTGTCGCGCAGCGGTATGGTCAATGAAGCATCTACGTTCCGGCACGCAAATACCTGACGCGAAAGGCCGGGCATATGCCCGGCCTTTGCAATGGTTTTCAAAGCCTATGGCTTATTCGCGGTTACCCATGAACTGCAGCAGGAACATGAAGAGGTTCAGGAAGTCGAGGTAAAGCTGCAGCGCACCCATGATGGCCGACTTGCCCAGGAAGTCGCGATCCGAATTCGCCAGCTGCAGATAGGTATTCTTGATGTTCTGCGTGTCGAAAGCGGTCAGACCGGCAAAGATCAGAACCCCGATGACCGAGATCGCGAACTGCATGGCGCTGGATTTCAGGAAGATGTTGACGATCGACGCCACGATCAGGCCGATCAGCCCCATCAGCAGGAAGGTTCCCATTCCCGACAGGTCGCGCTTGGTGGTGTAGCCGTAAAGCGACAGCCCGGCAAAGGCGATTGCCGTCACCAGAAAGGTCTGCACGATCGAGAACGAGGTGTAGACCATGAAGATCCAGCTGATGGACAGCCCCATCAGCGCGGCGAAGAAATAGAACAGCGTCGTAGCGGCGCTGACCGAAAGGCGGTTGACCGCCGCGCCAAAGGCAAACACGACCAGCAACGGCGCGAACATGATGACCCAGCGCAGCGGCGAGGTATAGATCGCCGCGCCCAGCGCAGTCAGCGTGCCGTCGGGATTCTGCGCCAGCCCGGCGATGCCCCAGGCGGCGCCGGCGGTGACAAGCATGGCCACGGCCATCAGGCCGTAGACTTTGTTCATATAGGCGCGCAGGCCTTCATCCACCGCAGCCGAGCGCGTCGCGGTCCCGGCCGTGCGGATCGAATTGTAGTCTTGCATAGGTTCTCCCCGGTCGAAAATCGCGGTGCGGCCGCGGATTGGCCCACCATCGAGCCAAATATTGGTCACACGGGCACTTTTTTCAATCCGCCGCGTCCGCCTCGGGGGGCGATATGACGAAAATTTCAGATGCTAACGATCACCTTTCCGGTCGCCTTTCGGTTGCGCAGCAGATCATAGCCGTCCTTCAGGTTCTGCAGCTTCACGACAGCCCCGGCATGAGGGTGCAGCTTGCCGGCGCGATAAAGATCGAACAGCGCCTGAATATCCTTGTTGAGGGTGTCGGGATCAAGCTGATGATATCCGCCCCAGTAAAGTCCATGAATGGCGATGTTCTTGACCAGCGCATGGTTCAGCGGCAGCACCGGGGGCTTGCCGCTGGCGAAGCCGATCAGCAGAAAGCGTCCGCCTGGGCGCAAGGCGGCAAATGCCTGTTCGGCCAGTGCGCCACCGACGGGATCATACACCACATCGACGCCACCCATTTCACGCAGCGCGGCCAGCAGATCGGGGCAGTCGTCGCTGTCGAGCGTGTCACTGGCCCCGACCTCCCGGGTAATCTGAAGCTTGTCCTTGCCGCGGGCAACTGCGATCACCCGCGCGCCCAATGCGGCGCCGATTTCGACCGCGGTCAGTCCGACTCCGCCCGCGGCCCCCAGCACCACCAGCGTTTGCCCCGCCTGCAGCCGCGCCAAATGGGTCAGGGCCAGGTGACTGGTGCCATAGGCGACCAGAAAACCGGCGGCCTCTTCATAGGTCATGCCTTCGGGGATCGGATAACAACGCGAAGCCGGGAAAAGGTTGGCCTCGGCCATTGTGCCCTGCGCCTGGACTGCCACGCGCGTGCCCGGCGACAGGCTCACCTCCGGGCCGACGGCAAGTATCTCGCCCGCGCCTTCCAGCCCTGGAATGAAGGGCAGCGGCGGGGTTTCCTGGTAGCGGCCCTGGGCCATCAGCAGATCGGCGAAATTCAGCGCGGCGGCGTGCATGCGCACCAGCACCTGACCGGGGCCGGGTTGGCCCAGCCCATGGGTATCGGGCACCGGATCGCCCTCCATTTCCCTGACCTGCATGATCTGCCAGTGCTTTTCCATATCGGTCCCTTCCTGCGCTCGTCGGGGTCGTGTCTCGGAAGTGGTAGAAATTGGCTGGTGGCGTAATCTCCGGGTGAACCAACACCCACCCAACCGGCGGCTGCAACCGCCAGGGAGATCACGCCATGAAGCAGAATATCGACAACTCGTCCTTTTCGCTACTGCCCGAGGCAGGCGGGTATGATCCGATCGAGGATCGCCTGCGGGCGAATGTCCGGGCCACCATTGAGGCCATGTTCGAAGAGGAACTTGCCGACTTTCTTGGTCGGCTTCGTTACGGCCGCGGCAACGAGCGGTCCAGGGGCTACCGCCACGGGCATCGCGACCGACAGCTGACCGGCACATTCGGCACTGAGACGGTGCGGGTTCCTCGTGCCCGGATCGAGGACGAGGCCGGCAAGATCAGCGAATGGCGCTCGAAGGCCCTGCCACGCTACAAGCGGCTGACGAAGAGGGCCGAGGCACTGATCGCAGCGGTCTACCTGGCTGGCACCAACACGCGCCGGGTCAAGCGGGCGCTGTTCGGCTTATTCGAAGGCGCCGTGAGCAAGGATGTCGTCAGCCGGGCCTGGCGCAAGGTGAAGGTCGACTGGGACGCCTGGTCCGCCCGCGACCTGACCGGCGAAGAGATCGTGCGGCTCATTCTCGACGGCACCGTCATCAAGACCCGGCTGGACCGCAAGGCCACCAACATTTCGGTGCTGGCGGCGATCGGCGTGCGGCGCGACGGGCAAAAGGTGCTCCTCTCGATCAGGAACATGGGCGGCGAAAGCACGGCTGCCTGGGGCAGCTTCCTCGCCGACCTGGATGCGCGGGGCCTCAGACGGCCCGAGTTCGTGATCGTTGATGGTGCCCCCGGCCTTGAGGCCGCGCTTGTGGCGCTCTGGGGCGAGGACCTGCCGATCCAGCGCTGCACGGTTCACAAGCACCGTAACCTGCTCGGCCACGCCCCCAAGCGCCTGCACGACGAGTTGAGCGAAGACTACCGCGACATGATCTACGCCGACACCGCCGCCGAGATCGAGAAGCGTCGCAAGGCTTTCCTGCGGAAGTGGAAGCTGAAGTGCCGGGCCGTGGCCGATAGCCTGGAGGAAGCAGGTGACCGGCTCTTCAGCTTCACGCGCCTCGATCCTTCACAATGGAAATCCGCACGGACCACCAATGCCATCGAGCGCCTGAACGAGGAATTCCGGCGCCGGATCAAGACCCAGACCGTGCTGCCCTGCGCTGAAACCGTGCCGATGCTGCTATGGGCGCTCCTGGCGTCAGGGCAGATCCAGATGCGAAAAGTCGATGGCTGGGAAACCCTCTCTCAGCCTCTCGTGCCGATGCCTCTTGACCTCGCGGCCTGACCGGAGCCAACGTTACATGCCCGGAGCGCGCTGCTTGGCAAATTCCACCACATTCGCGACACAACGCTCGTCGGATATGCCGCCGCATTCTTGACACCGGGCAGGGGTGGGCCGCCAGCCTTTTCTGGCCTGGGGGGACCATTGTCTTTTTGGACAAGTGCCAATGATCGAACTCGAAAATTGCGCCAACTTGGTGTAGCGCCACTTTAGATTGAGTGAGGTGTTACCATGAAACACAATGTGGACGTGCATGTCGGCAAGCGCATCCGGCATCGCCGCTGGATGATCGGCATGACCCAACAGCAGCTTGCGGAAAAGGTCGGGATCAAGTTCCAGCAGATCCAGAAATATGAAACCGGGATGAACCGGGTTTCGGCTTCGCGGCTTTGGGATATCTCGCGCGCGGTCGATGTGCCGATCAGCTTCTTCTTTGAAGGTCTGGATGAGGCGAACCTGACCGAGGCCGTGCCCGGCGACATTCTTGCCGATAAAGAGGCGCTGCAGCTGGTTCGGGCGTATTACGCCATGCCCGAAGCACAACGGCGCCAGATCTTCGAGCTGGCCCGCGTGCTGTCCGACGCCGCCTGACACTGCTGCGACGCAGGCTTTCGCTTGCCTGCAATGGGCGCTAGAACCTGCCTGAAAGGGACAGGAAAGGTGCGCCGATGGTTCCGCAAACGCTTCAGATTTCGGCCGAACAGGCCGACCGGATCGTGCAGGTGGCGCATCGGCTGGCCGACGCCGCCCGTCTCGAGACTTTGAGGCTGTTCCGCAGCCCGGCCCTGCGGCCCGACAACAAGGCTTCGGCCGGATTTGATCCTGTGACCGAGGCTGATCGAGCCAGCGAGCGCGCGATGCGCGCGATCCTCGAGGCCGAGCGGCCGCTGGACGCTATCCTGGGGGAGGAATACGGTCCGCGGTCCGGAAGCAGCGGCCTCACATGGGTGCTTGATCCGATCGACGGCACGCGCGCATTCATGGCGGGCGCGCCCAGCTGGGGGGTGCTGATCGGTGTGACCGATGGGCAGGGTCCGATCTATGGCCTGATCGATCAACCGCATCTGGATGAACGTTTCGAGGGCGGCTTTGGTCGGGCCTGGCTGGCCGGGCGCGGCGCCCGTCAGTCGCTTGCCGTCCGCCAGGGGGTCGAACTGGCAGATGCCACCTTGATGAGCACCTATCCCGAAGTTGGCACCCCGCAGGAACACCGGTCCTTTCGCCGCGTGGCCGACCGGGTGCGACTGGTGCGCTATGGCCTTGATTGCTATGCCTATGCCCTGCTGGCAGCGGGGCATGTCGATCTGGTGATCGAGGCGGGGCTGCAAGCCTATGACGTCGTGGCGCCCATCGCCCTGATCGAGGCCGCTGGCGGTGTGGTCAGCGACTGGCAGGGCGGGCCGGCGCATCACGGCGGTCGTATTGTCGCCGCCGCTTCCCGGGAATTGCACGCGCAGGCGCTGGATTTGCTGAACGGCGATTGAGGCCCGTGCCGCTGGGCACTATGGTGCCGCTAACCTTCAGACCCGAACTGACACGAGGGGCCGCCGATGTCTGACCCGCGCGACGCCGAAACCGAAGCCAGCGAGGAAGAATTTCAGCTCAAGAAGCAGGATCTTGATGCGATCTTGCGGGCCATAGACGAAGGTGACGGCCCGCGACTGGACGCGCTGCTCGAGCCGTTGCACGCCGCCGATATCGCAGACCTGATCGAACAGCTGACGCCGCAGCGTCGGCGCGCCTTCCTGCAGCTTTATTCGGGCGAAATCGACGGCGAGATCCTGTCCGAAATCGACGAATCGATCCGCGAGGAAGTCGTCGAGCAGATGCCGCGCGAGGTGCTTGCCGAAGCCGTGCGGGAAATGGACAGCGACGATGTCGTCGACCTGATCGAGGACATGGAAGAGCCCGAGCAGCAGGCGATCCTGGCCGCGCTTGACGATTCGGACCGCGCGGCTGTCGAACGCTCGCTGACCTATCCCGAATATTCGGCCGGGCGTCTGATGCAGTCCGAGGTGGTGACCGCGCCCGAACACTGGACCGTGGGCGAGACCATCGACTTTCTGCGCTCCGAGGAATGGCTGCCCGATCAGTTCTATCACGTGATCCTTGTCGATCCGCGCCGCCATCCGACGGGCTATGTGACCTTGGGCAAGTTGCTGGCCACCCGTCGTCATGTTCCGCTGCGCGAGATTACAGAGGACAGCTTTCGCACCATTTCCGCGCGGCAGGACGAAGGCGATGTCGCCTATGCCTTCAACAAGTATCACCTGATTTCCGCGCCGGTGGTGGACGATCACGACCGGCTGGTGGGTGTCATCACCATCGACGATGCCATGGCCGTGCTGGACGAAGAGCATGAAGAGGATTTTCTGCGCATGGCCCGCGTTTCCGACGAAAGCCATGTGTCCGACGGTCCCCTGCAAACCGCACGTCAGCGCCTGCCGTGGCTGGTCACCAACCTGTTCACGGCCTCGCTGTCGGCGCTGGTGATCTCGCGCTTTGAATCGACGCTGGAACAGCTGGTCGTGCTGGCGGCATTGATGCCGATTGTCGCCTCGACCGGTGGTATCGCCGGCACGCAGTCGCTGGCAGTTGCAGTGCGTGGTCTGGCAACCCGCGAACTGACCAGTGCCAACGCGCGGCGCGTGATCTTTCGCGAGCTGTTCGCCGGGCTGCTGAACGGGTTGGGTCTGGCTGCCATCCTGCTTCTGGCGGGCACCGTCATCCTGGGATCGGTCTGGATCGGCATGGTGCTGGGCATGGCGATGATGGTCAATCAGGTCGTGGCGGCGCTGGGCGGGGTGCTGGTGCCGCTGGGGCTGAGCCGTCTGGGGCTGGATCCGGCGCTGGCTTCGGGAACATTTGTGACCACCATGACCGATGTGATGGGCTTTTTCGCCTTTCTGGGCCTGGCATCATGGATGTTGATGTAAAGCATGCGTTGCGCCGGCAGGCTTTGCAGGCGCGTGAACGCGGCGGTGATGCGCATGCGTTGAGCCAGAATTTAAGGGAAGTGCTTGCCCCCTGGTCCGGGCAGGTATTGGCCGGTTACTGGCCCATGCGGGGCGAGGCCGATCCCCGTCCCGCCATGACGGCTCACGATGGGCCGGTCTGTCTGCCGGTGGTGACTGCGCCGGCGCAGCCCCTTATATTCCGTCGATACGACGGGCGGCTTGAAGTCGGGCGGTATGATACCCGCCATCCACCCCCCGATGCGCCCGAGTTGCGGCCGCAGGTCTTGATCGTGCCACTGGCAGGTTTCGACCGTAACGGTGCGCGACTGGGTTACGGCGGCGGGTTTTACGACCGGACCCTGGCGCAGCTGCGCGCTGCCGGTCCGACCACAGCCATCGGCCTGGCCTTTGCCGGGCAAGAGATTCGCCTGATTCCCACGGAGCCGACCGATCAACCGCTTGATATGATCGTCACCGACCGGGAAATCATCACGCCCAGCCCCTGAAGTCGATTTTTGCCCATGCAGCATTCACGCTGACGCGGATGCCGTGTCGCTGTGGATGAAATTGTGGATGATGCTTGAACAGCGGCTGCGAAGCGCCCCGGATTGCAGGAATTTCGCGCTATGCGTGAAAACCTGCGCCTTCTGCGGCATTCTGGGGACGAATCTTTGCGGCTGCGGCAAGGCTCGCCTGTCAATGGCGAACGCGGAGATCGGAAAAAATAATTCGGTTGAAACACGCATTCACTCACGCCAGTTTGTGGCGCGTAGCGATCTGGCCACCAGATTTAGTGGCTGAACAGATCGCATCGGGTCAACAACAGGTGAGGGCGGCGGTGGCCGGCCGGGCAGGGATGCGCAGGCATCTGCCCGATCGGTTCGCGCCACCCAGGCGGCAGGGACGGCACAAATGCGGATCGAACGGCGCTTTACCAAGGTCGAAACCGGGGCCTATGGTGGCATCACTTTCAAGACCACCAGCAGCGAAATCCGCAACCCCGACGGCCAGATCGTGTTCCGCAACGAGGCCGTCGAGGTTCCCGAAGGCTGGAGCCAGGTCGCCGCTGACGTGATCGCCCAGAAATACTTTCGCAAGGCCGGGGTGCCGGCGCGGCTGAAGCCCGTGCGCGAAAAATCGGTGCCTGAATTCCTGTGGCGTTCGGTCGCCGACGAACAGGCGCTGGCCGAATTGCCCGAGGCAGAGCGCTACATCGGGGAAACCTCGGCCCGGCAGGTATTCGACCGCATGGCCGGGGCATGGGCCTATTGGGGCTGGAAGGGCGGGTATTTCACCACCGAGGATGACGCCCGCGCCTATTACGACGAAATGCGCTTCATGCTGGCCGCGCAGATGGGCGCGCCCAATTCGCCGCAGTGGTTCAACACCGGCCTGCATTGGGCCTATGGGATCGACGGCCCGGGCCAGGGGCATTTCTACGTCGATTACCGCACGGGCAAGCTGACCCGATCGGACAGCGCCTATGAGCATCCCCAGCCGCACGCCTGTTTCATCCAGTCCGTTGCCGACGATCTGGTGAACGAAGGCGGCATCATGGACCTGTGGGTCCGCGAGGCGCGGCTGTTCAAATATGGCTCGGGCACGGGCACCAATTTTTCGTCCCTTCGAGGGGAGGGCGAGAAACTGTCGGGCGGCGGCAAATCTTCGGGGCTGATGGGCTTTCTGAAGATCGGAGACCGCGCAGCCGGCGCGATCAAATCGGGCGGCACGACCCGGCGCGCGGCAAAGATGGTGATCTGCGACATGGATCACCCCGACATCGAGCAGTTCATCAACTGGAAGGTCATCGAGGAACAGAAGGTCGCCGCGCTGGTGGCTGGTTCCAAGATGCATGAACGCAAGTTGAACGAAATCTTCGCCGCGATCCGTGGCTGGGATGGCAGCATCGAGGATGCGACCGACCCGGCCCGGAACGCGGCGTTGAAATCGGCAATTCGCAGTGCCAAACGCAGCATGATCCCGGAAACCTATGTGAACCGGGTTCTGCAATATGCCCGTCAGGGATTTGATTCGATTGAATTTCCGACCTACGATACCGATTGGGATTCCGAAGCCTATGTCTCGGTCTCGGGGCAGAACTCGAACAATTCGGTGCGGGTGACCGACGCCTTCCTGCGGGCGGTGCGTGAGGATCTGCCTTGGGAGCTGATCCGCCGCACCGACGGAAAGGTGGCGCGCACGGTTTCGGCGCGCGAGTTGTGGGATCAGATCGGGCACGCCGCCTGGGCCTGCGCCGATCCGGGCATCCAGTTCCACGACACCGTGAACGCCTGGCACACCTGTCCGGCGGACGGGCCGATCCGGGGCTCGAACCCGTGTTCGGAATACATGTTCCTGGACGATACCGCCTGCAACCTGGCGTCGATGAACCTGCTGACTTTCTGGAACGGTCGCAATTTCGATGCCGAGGCCTATGTCCATGCCGCCCGGTTGTGGACGCTGACCCTGGAAATCAGCGTGCTGATGGCACAGTTCCCCAGCCGCGAAATCGCCCAGCGCAGCTATGATTTCCGCACCCTCGGGCTGGGCTACGCCAATATCGGCGGTCTGCTGATGACCATGGGGCTGGGCTACGATTCCGATCAGGGCAGGGCCTTGTGCGGGGCGCTGACCGCGATCATGACCGGCGTGGCCTATGCCACATCGGCGCAGATGGCGGCCGAACTGGGGCCGTTTCCGGGCTATGCCCGCAATGCCACCCATATGCTGCGGGTGATCCGCAACCATCGGGCCGCGGCGCATGGCAGCGGCGACTATCAGGGCGTGAACGTCGCCCCGGTGGCGCTGGATGCGCAGAACTGCCCCGATCCGCATCTGGTCGCGCTGGCCCGGCAAAGCTGGGACGATGCGCTGACCTTGGGCGAACGGCACGGCTATCGCAACGCCCAGGCCACGGTGATCGCACCCACGGGCACCATCGGTCTGGTGATGGATTGCGACACCACCGGGATCGAGCCCGATTTTGCCCTGGTGAAATTCAAGAAGCTGGCCGGTGGCGGCTATTTCAAGATCATCAACCGCTCGGTTCCCGCCGCGCTCGAGGCGCTGGGCTACACATCGACCCAGATCGCGGACATCATCGCATATGCCGTGGGTCACGCCAGCCTGGGCAACTGTCCCGCCATCAACCATGCCAGCCTGATCGGCCACGGCTTCGGCCCGCGCGAGCTGGAACGCATCGAGTCGGCGCTGGAAGCGGCTTTCGACATCCGTTTCGTATTCAACCAGTGGACGCTCGGCGAAAGCTTCTGCCGCGAAACCCTGGGTATCCCGGCGGAAAAGCTGGCCGACCCGACCTTTGACCTGCTGCGCCACCTGGGCTTCAGCAAGGCGCAGATCGACGCCGCCAACGACCATGTCTGCGGCACCATGACGCTGGAGGGGGCCCCGCATCTGGACCCGGCGCATCTGCCAGTATTCGACTGTGCCAATGCCTGCGGCAAGAAGGGCAGCCGCTATCTGTCGGTCGACAGCCACATCCGCATGATGGCGGCGGCGCAAAGCTTCATCTCGGGGGCGATCAGCAAGACGATCAACATGCCGAATAGCGCCACGATTGCCGATGCGCTGGCGGCCTACGAACTGTCCTGGTCCTTGGGGATCAAGGCGAATGCGCTTTACCGCGATGGCTCGAAACTGTCGCAACCGCTGGCCGCCGCCCTGGTCGAGGATGACGAGGACGCCGAGGAAACCCTGGCCACCGGCAGCGCGCAGGAAAAGGCCGCCGTCATTGCCCAGAAGGTGGTCGAGCGGATCATCGTCAAGGAGGCCGTGCGCAGCCACCGCGAAAAGCTGCCGCATCGGCGCAAGGGTTATACCCAGAAGGCGATCGTCGGCGGACATAAGGTCTATCTGCGCACCGGCGAATACGACGACGGCAGTCTGGGTGAAATCTTCATCGACATGCACAAGGAAGGTGCCGGCTTTCGGGCGATGATGAACAATTTCGCCATCGCGGTGTCGGTCGGCCTGCAATACGGCGTGCCGCTGGAGGAATTCGTCGATGCCTTTACCTTTACCCGCTTCGAGCCGGCGGGCACGGTGCAGGGCAATGACAGCATCAAGAATGCGACCTCGATCCTCGATTACGTGTTCCGCGAACTGGCCATCAGCTATCTGGACCGCACCGATCTGGCACATGTGCCCCCGCAGGGGGCGCGGTTTGACGACCTGGGCGAGGGCGAGCCGCAGCCGAATGTCGGCCCGGTCAGCGACGGCGCGTCGCGTTCGCTGGAAATGCTGCGCCAGATCAGTTCGACCGGTTATCTGCGCAAGCGTCTGCCGCAGGATCTGATGGCGCTGCAATCCGGGGTTTCGGCCATGGCGGTTGCGCTGCCCGAGGGCGGGGTTGCCACCATGGATGCACGCGCCAAGGCCAGGATGCAGGGCTATGAGGGCGATCCCTGTGGCGAATGCGGCAACTATACCCTTGTCAGGAACGGCACCTGCATGAAGTGCAACACCTGCGGCGCGACCAGCGGGTGCAGCTGATGGCGCGTCTGGACACCCATCCGGCCGCCGCGCCGGGGCAACCCCTGCCGAGCCCTGACGTCGCGGGGGTGGAGCTGATCGTGGGCGCGCGGCGCGTAACCCCGCAAGCCGTGCGCGCGGTCGCCGGCGGCATCGAGGTCGAGCTGCGCGGGCCGGCACTGCTGGCGGTTCTGGATGCCAGTTTTCAGGGTCAGGACAGCATCGAGGTTCTGGGCGGCCGCTGGCATCGCCATCGGGCGCAGGTTTCTGCCATCAGCATGCAGGGGGCCAGCAGTCGCGTCTTGCTGACCTGCGCGGAGCGCTGCCAGCCCTTGAACTGATCTGTCAGGCGCTAATGCAGGTGACGGCAGTCACGATCAGTTCATGTCGGTGGATGCGGCGCGGGCTTGAAACGGGCTCGAAAATCCGGCCGAAGATAAGCATATTGCCGCAGGGCACTGCGAAGGCCCGGCCGCCAAGGAGATCGTCCTGATGAAAACCGTTTCGTCCCGTCATCTTTTGACCGCCTCGGGTCTGGCGCTGCTGCTGGCCATGAATCCGGCGACTGCCCAACAGCCGCCTGCTGCGGGCTCTGCCGCCGACAGCCAGCCGCTGACCGCGCCCGACAGCGCCGCCCGGCAGCAGCGGGTGATGCCGGAAAGCTTTGCCGACCTGGTCGAGCAGGTCAGCCCGGCCGTCGTGAACATCACAACGACCGCTACAGTGGCAACGCCGCTGGCGCGCGGCCCGCAACTGCCCGAAGGCAGCCCCTTCAGCGATCTGTTCCGCGAATTCGGATTTCCCGGCTTTCCGCCCGGACGCGAGGGCGGCCCCTTTGGCGGACCGATGACCGAACAGCGCTCGAACGCGCTGGGGTCGGGCTTCGTGGTGTCGCCCGAAGGTCTGATCGTGACCAACAATCACGTGATCGACGGCGCCGACGAGATCGAGGTCGAGTTCTTTTCCGGCGAAAAGCTGCCCGCCAAGGTCGTGGGGCGTGACGACAAGACCGACATCGCGGTGCTGAAGGTGGAAAGCACCCAAGCCCTGCCGTTCGTCAAGTTCGGCGATAGCGACAAGGCGCGCGTGGGCGATTGGGTGCTGGCGCTGGGCAATCCGCTGGGACAGGGGTTCTCGGCCTCGACCGGGATCGTTTCGGCGCGTAACCGGGCGCTGTCTGGCACCTATGACGATTTCATCCAGACCGACGCGGCGATCAACCGCGGCAATTCCGGCGGTCCGCTGTTCAACATGGATGGCGAGGTGATCGGGGTGAACACCGCCATCCTGTCCCCGAACGGCGGCTCGATCGGCATCGGCTTCTCGATGGCGTCGAATGTGGTGAGCAAGGTGGTCGAACAGCTGGAACAGTTCGGCGAAACGCGGCGCGGCTGGCTGGGGGTCAAGATCCAGCCGGTGACGCCTGACATTGCCGAATCGCTTGGGCTGGGAACTGCCGCAGGCGCGATGGTCACGGATGTCCCCACCGGGCCTGCGGCCGATGCCGGCATGAAGGCGGGCGATGTCATCATCCGCTTTGCCGGCGGCGAGGTGAAGGATCCCCGCGATCTTGTGCGCCGGGTCGCCGATGCGCCGGTCGGCGAGGCCGTCGATGTGACCGTGCAGCGCGATGGCAAGCAGGTCGAGCTGAAGGTCACGCTGGGCCGCCGCGAACTGGCGGAAGGCACCGGAGCGGGCAGCGTGGGCAGTGCCACAGCCTCGGCCAGCGATCTGATGGGTATGACCCTGGCGCCGCTGACGCCCGAGATCGCGGCGGAACTGGGCGTGTCGCGCGACATGCAGGGGCTGGTGGTGCAATCGGTGGACCCCTCAGGTGCCGCAGCCGACAAGGGCCTGACCCCCGGCGATGTCATCACCGAGGCCGGGCAGAAGCCCGTAGCCAGCCTGAACGATCTGGAAGCCCGGATCAAGGAGGCGCGCGATGCCGGCCGCAAATCGATCCTGGTGATGGTGCGCCGCGCCGGTGAGCCGCGCTTTGTGGCGCTGCCTGTGCAATAGGCGGGCGGCAGCGATATGAAACGGCAACGGCCCCTTGCGGGGCCGTTCTTTGTTTCGGGGATCAGGCTTCAGGCCAATTCCAGGCCGAGCTGCTTTTCAAAGGCACTGCGATAGAGCTGCGACAGTTCCGCCAGCGCTGCACTGTCCCCGCCCAGGGCAATGCGATCACCGCCAAAGCTGCCTACCCGGCTGACAGGCACATCCGCTGCGGCCGCGGCCTGCTCGAAAGCGGATGCCTGTTCGGGGGCGCAGGCGACCAGATAGCGGGCCTGATCTTCGCCGAAAAGCTGGGCAATGTCGGCGCTGTCCAGTGACATGCCGATCCCGGCGGCTTCGGCCATTTCAAAGGCGGCCAGCGCAAGCCCGCCATCCGACAGATCGCAGGCGGCGCGGACAAGCTTGCGCTGGGCGCGCAGGAATTCGCCGTGCTTGCGCTCGGCCGCCAGATCGACAGGCGGCGCATCGCCCGCCTCGATGCCGAAGGCTTCGGCGGCCAGCGCCGACTGGCCCAGATGACCGCGGGTTTCCCCGATCACCAGGGCGATGTCACCTGCCCCCGGTTGGCCGGCGATCAGGTTTGCGAGGTCGTCGATCAACCCGACGCCGCCAATGGTGGGGGTGGGCAGGATGCCCCTGCCGTCGGTTTCGTTGTAAAGCGACACGTTGCCCGACACGATCGGGAAATCAAGCGCCGCGCAGGCTGCACCGATGCCCTTGATGGCACCGACAAACTGTCCCATGATTTCCGGCTTTTCGGGATTGCCGAAGTTGAGGTTGTCGGTCGCTGCCAAGGGCAGGGCGCCCACCGCGCACAGGTTGCGCCAGGCTTCGGCGACGGCCTGCTTGCCGCCCTCGAACGGGTTGGCCTTGACATAGCGGGGGGTCACGTCGCTGGTAAAAGCCAGCGCCTTGCGGGTGCCGTGGACGCGGACGACGCCCGCTCCCAGCCCTGGCCGCTGCACCGTATCGGCTCCGACCTGGGTGTCATATTGTTCCCAGACCCAGCCCTTGTGCGCATAGCTGGGGCTGCCGATGAGCGCCCGCAACGCCGCGATCGGGGCGATGGCGGGCAGATCGGGCAGGGCCTCGGGCGGCGGCGTCTCGATCCAGGGCCGGTCGTATTCCGGCGCGCTGGAGGACAGTTTCGACAGCGGCAGGTCGGCCTTGACCTCGTTGCCGTGGATGATCAGGAAACGGTCCTCGGCGATGGTTTCGCCGACAATGGCAAAGTCCAGATCCCATTTTTCAAAGATGGCGCGGGCCTCGGCCTCTTTTTCCGGCTTCAGCACCATCAGCATCCGTTCCTGGGATTCCGACAGCATCATTTCATAGGCGGTCATGCCGGTTTCGCGCTGGGGAACGTTGTCGAGGATCAGCTTGATCCCCAGCCCGCCCTTGTCGCCCATCTCGACCGCCGAGCAGGTCAGCCCCGCAGCACCCATGTCCTGGATCGAGATCACACTGTCGGTCTGCATCAGTTCTAGGCAGGCCTCGAGCAGGCATTTTTCAGTGAAGGGGTCGCCGACCTGAACGGTGGGGCGCTTTTCCTCGATCGTATCGTCGAATTCGGCGCTGGCCATGGTGGCGCCGCCGACGCCGTCACGGCCGGTCTTGGCGCCCAGATAGACCACGGGCATGCCGACGCCCGAAGCGGCCGAATAGAAGATCCGGTCGGCATCGGCCAGACCTGCGGCAAAGGCGTTCACCAGGCAGTTGCCGTCATAGCTGCGGTGAAAGCGCACCTCGCCGCCCACGTTCGGCACGCCAAAGGCGTTGCCATAGGCGCCGATGCCCTCGACCACGCCCTTGACCAGATGCGCGGTCTTGGGATGGTCGGGGCGACCAAAGGACAGCGCATCCATGGCCGCAATCGGGCGGGCGCCCATGGTGAACACGTCGCGCAAAATGCCGCCGACGCCGGTCGCTGCGCCCTGATGCGGCTCGATATAGCTGGGGTGGTTGTGGCTTTCCATCTTGAACACCACCGCCTGGCCGTCGCCGATGTCGACCACGCCCGCATTTTCGCCGGGGCCGCAAATGACCTGGGGTCCGGTGGTGGGCAGGGTGCGCAGCCACTTCTTGGACGATTTGTAGGAACAATGTTCGTTCCACATCGCCGAAAAGATGCCCAGTTCGGTAAAGCTGGGCTCGCGTCCGATGATCTCGAGAATCCTGTGATATTCGTCGGGTTTCAGCCCGTGCGCGGCGATCAGCTCTTCGGTGATCTGCGGTTCGTTCATTCTGGCGCCCCTTTTCCCCGGTTTGGGGCCTTTTAAGCTGTGGGCGACATTTAGGAAAGGGTTCGCGGCATGGCGGGCAGGGCATTGCCCGGCGCAACGATGGCGCAAAAAAAAAGCCGGGCATGAAGCCCGGCTCAAGTCCAACAGGGAGGTTGAAGGTAATGAGAGTTGCCTCGGATCATCGCCTTCGAGGGTGGAGATATGGCGGTGGAGGCCGCGGTTCAAGGATCAAATCCGTTTGCCGCGGCATGGCCGGTATGCAGTTTGCGAATATCTTGAGCGCGCAGCCCAGCCGACTGCCTGTTCGCGCGTCAGTCGGCAGATTCCGTTGCCGCCTTTTCCTCGGCCTGCGAGCGTCGGATCGCCTGGATTTCCTCGAGCACGAAGTCGCGGAACGCCGCGACGCGTCGTGAAGTGCGCAGTTCCTCGGGGAAAGCAAGAAAAACCGGAACTTCGGTTGATTCGACGTCCGGCAATACGCGGGTCAGTTGCGGAAAGTCGGTGGTCAGGTAATCGGGCAGGATACCGATGCCCACATGATGCAGCACGCCTTGCAGCACGCCGAAATAATTGTTCACCGTCAGGGTCGAAGCGATGTTGCGGGTCAGCAGCATCTGCGACAGGGCCATTCCTGAACTGACCTGGGGCGTGCTGGGAGTCTGACAGATCAGACGATGCGGTGTCAGATCGTCCAGCGTTTCTGGCGTGCCGTTCTTGGCCAGGTATTCCGGCGTGGCATACAGACGCATGCGGATGTTCAGCAGTCGCCGGCGGATCAGATCCTGCTGATTGGGTTCCTTCATGCGGATGGCGACATCGGCTTCGCGCATCGGCAGGTCCAGGACACGCTCTTCCAGCAGCAGGTCGATCTTGAGATCGGGATAGCGCTCGTAAAGCTTGGCCAGCCGCGGCACCAGCCACATGGTGCCGAAACCGGTGGTTGTGGTCACCTTGAGCTCGCCGAACACGCCCTCCTCGCTGTCGCGAATGCGCGCGGCGGTGGTGTCCAGCTTGCGCACCATGGCCGAGGTGGCGTCAAATAGCAGCTCGCCCTGTTCCGTCAGAATCAGGCCGCGCGCGTGACGGTGGAACAATGTCGTGCCCAGCGAATCTTCCAGGGCGCGAATCTGTCGGCTGACGGCTGATTGGGACAGGTGCAGGACATCACCGGCGTGGGTCAGGCTACCCGCGTCGGCGACGGCGTGAAAGATTCTTAACTTGTCCCAATCCATACCAGTGCTTTCTTGCGGCATCAGCCATGCAATTGGCGCAACCCTTACCATACGCTGTTAGCGGGGCAAGTCTGCAAATCCGCAAGAAAACGCTTTATCGGTCAGGTTTACTGACCTATACTGCCTGTCAGACAGCCATCAAGCTTGGGAGGGCCAGGTGAGCGCACAGAATTTCAGCCTTGCAGATCGATTCGACCTGTCGAAGCGTCACGTTCTTTTGAACGGCACCCAGGCGCTGGTGCGTCTGATGCTGATGCAATCGGCCCGCGACAAGGCCGCGGGGCTGGATACGGCCGGGCTTGTCAGCGGCTATCGCGGCTCGCCTCTGGGCGGCGTCGATTTGCAGATGATGAAATCGCGCAAGGAACTGGCGGCCGCCAATATCCTGTTCCAACCGGGCCTGAACGAGGATCTGGCGGCCACGGCGATCTGGGGCAGCCAGCAGGCCGAACTGCGTGGCGAGGGCAAGCACGACGGCGTTTTCGCGCTGTGGTATGGCAAGGGTCCGGGCGTCGATCGCACGGGCGACGTGATGCGCCATGCCAATATGGCCGGGTCTTCGCGCCATGGCGGCGTGGTGATGGCCATGGGCGATGACCATACCGGCGAAAGCTCGACCGTGCTGCACCAGTCCGACTGGGCGATGGTCGACGCCTATATCCCGGTGCTGTCGCCTGCCGGGGTTCAGGAAATCCTGGACTACGGGCTTTACGGCTTTGCCATGTCGCGCTTTGCCGGGGTCTGGACCGGGCTCAAGACCATGAAGGATACGGTCGAGGCGACCAGCGTCGTTGACGGCGACCCGTTTCGCATGCGCTTCGTGCTGCCCGATTTCGACATGCCCGAAGGCGGGCTGAACATCCGCCTGCGCGACACCCCTGTCGCGCAAGAGGCGCGAATGATCGACTACAAGCGCTTCGCGGCCGAAGCCTTTGCCCGCGCCAACCGGATCGACCGCATGGTCTGGGGCAAGCCGGGCGCCCGGATCGGCTTTGTCGCTGCGGGCAAGAACTGGCTGGATCTTGTCCACGCGCTGAGCCTGCTGGGCATCGACGAGGCCGAGGCCGACCGTCTGGGCATTTCGACCTACAAGGTGGGCCAGACCTGGCCCATGGACATGAAATCCTTTCAGGAATGGTCCGAAAACCTGGAAGTCATCGTGGTCGTCGAGGAAAAGCGCAAGCTGATCGAAGTTCAGGTCAAGGAGGCGATCTTTGACCACCGTCACGGCAGGCGGGTTCTGGGCTGGAAACACGATCGCACCGGCGAGGAACTGTTTCCGACGCGCTATGCGCTGGATCCGGTGATGATCGCGCAGAAACTGGGCGCCATCCTGATCGAGGAAGGCCGCGGCACCGAGGCAATCCAGGCCGGCCTGACCCGCCTGACCGAGGTGCGCCGCAACGACAATGCGCCCGAGATCATCACCCGCACGCCGTGGTTCTGTTCGGGTTGTCCGCACAACAGCTCGACCCGTCTGCCGGAAGGCGCGCGCGCCTATGCCGGCATCGGTTGTCACTACATGGTGCAATGGATGGGCCGCGAGACCGAAGGTTTCACCCATATGGGCGGCGAAGGTGCGAACTGGATCGGGGAAGGCCCGTTCAGCAAGCGAAAGCATGTTTTCCAGAATCTTGGGGACGGAACCTATAATCATTCGGGGTCTCTGGCGATCCGTGCGGCACTGGCTGCGGGCGCCAATATCACCTACAAGATCCTGTTCAACGATGCCGTCGCCATGACCGGCGGGCAGCCCAACGAAGGCGGGCTGACAGCGCCGCAGATCGTGCGCGAATTGCAGGCCATGGGCGTCAAGCCGGTCATCGCCGTCTATGACGAAAAGGAAGAAATCGACCGCAGCCAGTTCCCCGCCGATCTGCGGTTTGAAGAGCGCGCCTCGATGCTGGCGGTCCAGCGCGAACTGGAAAACGTCCCCGGGGTCAGCGCCATCGTCTATATCCAGACCTGTGCTGCCGAAAAGCGGCGCCGGCGCAAGCGCGGGCTTTTCCCCGATCCCGACCGCCGCGTGTGGATCAACCCCGAGGTCTGCGAAGGCTGCGGCGATTGCGGGGTGCAGTCGAATTGCGTTTCCGTCGTGCCGCTGGATACCGAACTGGGCCGCAAGCGGGCGATTGACCAGTCCAGCTGCAACAAGGATTACAGCTGCGTCAAGGGCTTCTGCCCCAGTTTCGTATCTGTCCGCGGCGCCAAGCTGAAAAAACCTGCGGCCCAGGCGCTGGATTTGCCGGCGATGGCTGCCCCGCAACTGCCGAAGATCAACGGCACCCATAATGTCGTCATCACCGGCGTCGGCGGCACCGGCGTCGTTACCATCGGCGCAGTGCTGGCGCAGGCCGCGCATATCGATGGCAAGGGCGCCGGCATGATGGAAATGGCCGGGCTGGCGCAAAAGGGTGGCGCCGTTCACATCCACCTGCGTCTGGCCGACCGGCCCGAGGATATCAGCGCCATCCGTGTCGCCGTGGGCGAGGCCGACTGCATCATCGGTGGCGATCTGGTGGTGACTGCCGGGGCCAAGACCATCGGCCTGATGACCAAGGGGCGCACCGGCGGGGTGGTGAACGATCACGAAATCGTCACCGGCGATTTCACCCGCAACCGCGATTTCCAGATACCGGCCGACCGGCTGAAGCTGTCGTTGCAGGCGCGGCTGGGGGATCGGGTGGCCTTCTTTGACGCCTCGGACCTGGCGCTGCGGCTGCTGGGCGACTCGATTTATTCCAACATGCTTGTGCTTGGCGCGGCCTGGCAGCAGGGGCTGCTGCCGCTGAGCGAGGCCGCGATCATGCAGGCGATCGAGCTGAACGGTGCCAAGGTGGCCGAAAACCAGCGCGCCTTCCAGATCGGCCGCTGGGCCATGCTGCATCCGTCCGAGGCCGAAGCGATCTGCCGTGGCCCGGAATCGGTCGGCAATGCCGTCGATCCGGTCGAATACCGCGCTGCGCGATTGGTCGAGTATCAGAATCAGGCGCTGGCCGACCGTTTCCGCGCCCTTGTCGCCCGCGCGCCTGCGGAGCTGCGCGACAGCGTGGCGGCCGGGTATTACAAGGTTCTTGCCTACAAGGATGAATACGAGGTCGCGCGGCTGCATCTGGCCACTGCCCGTCAGGTTGCACAGGAATTTGACGGCGAGGCACGGCTGAGCTTTCATCTGGCGCCACCGCTGCTGCCCGGACGCGACCCCGACGGCCGGCCGCTGAAACGCGAATTCGGCGCCTGGGTGCTGCCGGTGTTCCGGGCGCTGGCGGCGATGAAGGGACTGCGTGGCACGGCGCTGGACCCCTTTGGCTGGCTGTCCGAACGCCGGGCCGAACGCGCCGCCATTGTCGAATACGAAGCCGACATGACCGAGGTGCTGGGGCAGGTTACCCCGGCAACTCTGGGGCTTGTCCGCGAGCTGGCCGAACTGCCGCTGACAGTGCGCGGCTATGGTCCGGTCAAGGAAAAGGCCGCCGAACTGGCCGCGGCGCGTCGTCAGGAACTGCTGGCTGCGATCCGCGCTGGCGGTAGCCCGATGGCGCAGGCGGCAGAATGACATAACCATGGCAATCCCTCGCATCGCGACCTAAAAAGGCGCGGTGCGAGCAGGAGGTCGGTCATGGCGGTGGGCGTTTTCGATTCGGGTCTGGGCGGGCTGACGGTGCTGGGCGCCATCTCCGCGCGTCTGCCCGATCTGCCCCTGGTCTATCTGGGCGATAACAAGCACACGCCTTATGGCGTGCGCGATGCCGATGACATCTTCAACCTGACCTGCGCCGGGGTCGAACGGCTGTGGCGCGAGGGCTGCGATCTGGTGATCCTGGCGTGCAACACCGCTTCGGCGGCCGCCTTGAAGCGGATGCAGGAAACCTGGCTGCCGGCGGACAAGCGCGTGCTGGGCGTGTTCGTTCCGATGATCGAGGCGCTGACGGAACGGCGTTGGGGCGACAATTCGCCCCCGCGCGAGGTCGCGGTCAAGCATGTCGCGCTGTTTGCTACACCGGCGACTGTAGCCAGCCGGGCCTTTCAGCGCGAACTGGCCTTCCGTGCGATCGGCGTCGATGTCGAGGCCCAGCCCTGCGGCGGCGTCGTCGATGCGATCGAGATGGGTGACGAAATCCTGGCCGAAGCGCTAGTGACCAGTCATGTCGAGGCGTTGCTGCGCCGGATGCCGCATCCCGAAGCGGCGATTCTGGGCTGCACGCATTATCCTCTGGTCCAGACGGCCTTTCAGAAGGCGCTGGGGCCGCAGGTTAAAGTCTATTCCCAACCCGACCTTGTGGCCGAAAGCCTCGAGGACTATCTGAATCGGCATCCGGAAATGCTGGGGAAAGGGCGGGCTTCCCGCTTTCTGACCACGGGCGATCCGCAGCGGGTCTCGGGCAAGGCAACGCAGTTCCTGCGCCAGCCGATCCGGTTTGAAAGTGCTTACGATACGCAGGTTTGATCAATGAAATCGCTCAAGAAAAAACGTCGAGTTCAGATCATCGCTGCGGCTTCGCTGGCACTTGTTCTGGCGGTCGCGCTGATCGGTTACGGCTTTCGGGATGGCATCAACCTCTATCGCGCGCCCAGTCAGCTGGCGGATCAGCCCCCAGCAGCAGGCGAGGTGTTTCGCCTGGGGGGGCTGGTCGAAACTGGCAGTTTGCAGCGCGGCGCGGGCGAGACGGTTACCTTCCGGGTCACGGATGGCGGCGCCAGCGTGCCGGTCCGCTTCACCGGCGTTCTACCGGATCTGTTTGCCGAAGGTCAGGGCATGATCGGCACCGGCCAGATGCAGGGGGACACGTTCGTCGCCTCGGAAATCCTGGCCAAGCACGATGAAAACTACATGCCGCGGGAAGTCATTGACTCGCTCAAGAAGCAGGGCGTCTACGAAGCGCCCAATTCCTGACGCAACGCGCGCAAGGTTAACAATCGGTTAATCGCGCTGCTTCAGCCTTTGCCACAGGACAAGGCGGAGGCTGGGATGAAGACAGTCGAAGAGATCGCGGCGGAAATCGTCGCGCGCGAAGGGGGCTACGTCAATGACCCCGATGATCCGGGCGGTGCGACGAACTTCGGGGTCACGCTGACGACACTACGGCGTCTGGGGTTCGACAAGACAGGCGATGGGCGTATCGACACCCGCGATGTCAAGGCGCTAAGCCGCGCCGACGCGCAGCGCATCTATGTCGAACATTACTTTCGCAAGCCGCGGCTGGCAGAACTGCCGCAGTCGGTGCAGGCGTCGGTGTTTGACATGTATGTGAACGCAGGCGCCAATGCGGTGCGCATCCTGCAACGTTTGTGCACGCGCATGGGATTCATGGCCACCGACGACGGGCAGGTGGGTCCGCGCACGATACTGGCTGCGCGTCAGGCGGATGCGGCCGCGCCGGGTTATTTCGCCGATGCCTACGGGATCGAGCGGCGCAATTACTACTACGCCATTGCAGATGCGCGCCCTGCCAGCCGCAAGTTCGCCCGCAGCAAGTCGGGAGGGAAAGGCGGCTGGATCCTTCGGGCCGAGGAGTTCATTTCGCCGCGCTATCATCTGACACTGGCAGAACATAGGGCAAGGGTGGCAAAATGGGGATGATGGATCGGCTTCTCAGGCCGGGTTCGGCGGTTGGAACGGTTGCAAATGCAGCAACCGGTTTGGCCGAGGTATTCCGCGAAAACAGCACCCGGCGCATGGAATTGAGCGAAGAGGCCTATGCCCGTGCCATCGCCCAGATGTCCGGTGAATTTTCTGCGCAACCAAGAGGTTGGTTCGACAATCTGATGAATGGTCTGAACCGGATGCCGCGTCCATTGCTTACCCTGGGCACGATCGGTCTGTTCGTTTATGCCATGGTTGAGCCTGCCGGATTCGGAGTGCGGATGCAGAACTTGAATCTGGTGCCGGAACCGCTCTGGTGGCTGCTGGGGGCCATCATCAGCTTCTATTTCGGCGCGCGCGAGGCGCATTACTTCCGCACCCGACCCGTCATCCGGGCCGCCGATGCGCCGCCAACAGCGCCCCTGTCCTTGGCGGGTGACGGCAGCGGTTTCGAGGACAATGCCGCGCTGCGGGACTGGGCGGCGGAACAGGCGGCGCGCTAGCGATGCTGTGACAATCTGACCGGCGCGGGGGGCTGGCTTGCCGCCCGCGTCGCCGCTATTCTTCGGGACAGCCACCCGGAGGAAGCCCATGATCGCCGAAATCGGCCATTTCGCCTTGATCCTTGCCTTTGTCGTGGCGATTTTCCAGATGATCGTGCCGATGGTCGGTGCGGCTCAGGGTCGCAGCAATTGGATCGACAGCGCCCGGCCTGCGGCGCTGGCCCAGTTCGGCCTGATCGCCATTTCCTTTGCCGCGCTGACGATTGCCTTCGTGACCTCGGATTTCTCGGTCGCCCTGGTCTATGAGAATTCGCACACCGCCAAGCCGATGATCTACAAGATCAGCGGCGTCTGGGGCAATCACGAAGGCTCGATGCTGTTGTGGGTGCTGATCCTGGCGCTGTTCGGCGCGGCGGCGGCAACCTTCGACGCCAATCTGCCGCCCAGCCTGCGGGCGCGGGTGCTGTCGGTGCAGGCGGCCATTGGCGTGGCCTTTCTGGCCTTTATCCTGTTCACATCGAATCCGTTCCTGCGCATGGCCAGCCCGCCCTTCAACGGGCGCGACCTGAATCCGCTGCTGCAGGATCCCGGACTGGCGTTTCACCCGCCCTTTCTCTACCTGGGATATGTCGGGCTCAGCATGGCCTTCAGCTTTGCCGTCGCCGCCCTGATCGAGGGGCGGGTGGATGCCGCCTGGGCCCGCTGGGTGCGGCCCTGGACGCTGGCGGCGTGGATGTTTCTGACCATCGGCATCGCACTGGGATCGTGGTGGGCCTATTACGAGCTGGGTTGGGGCGGCTTCTGGTTCTGGGATCCGGTGGAAAACGCCAGCTTCATGCCCTGGCTGATTTCGGCCGCGCTGCTTCATTCCGCCATCGTGGTCGAAAAGCGCGAGGTGCTGAAAAGCTGGACCATCCTGCTGGCGATCATGGCCTTCGGCTTTTCGCTGATCGGCACCTTCATCGTGCGTTCGGGCGTCATCACCTCTGTCCACAGCTTTGCCTCCGACCCAGAGCGCGGGGTGTTCATCCTGGCAATTCTGGCAGTGTTCGTGGGGGGCGCGCTGACGCTTTATGCCGTGCGGGCACCCTCGATGCAGGCGCGGGGCGCGTTTTCGCCGGTGTCGCGCGAAGGCGGGCTGGTGCTGAACAACATCCTGCTGACCGTGTCGGCCTTTGTCGTGTTCATCGGCACGGTCTGGCCGCTGATCGCCGAGATGCTGTGGGACCGCAAGCTGTCGGTTGGCCCGCCGTTCTTTGAACAGGCCTTTACCCCCTTCATGATCGTGCTGGCGCTGGTGCTGCCGTTGGGGGCGATCATTCCGTGGAAACGCGGGCGGCTGGGGCGGTTGGTGGCGCCGCTGCGCGTCGCGGCATTGCTGGCATTTGCGGTGATGGGGCTGGTCTATGCGGTCTCGACAGGCCATTCGGCGCTGGCGGTGATCGGCGCGGGGCTGGGCAGCTGGCTGATCGCGGGCGCCGCCGTCGATCTGTGGCTGCGCACCGGAAATTCGGGCCTGAGCCGTCTGGCGCGGCTGCCGCGCGCCGACTGGGGCAAGGCCATAGCTCATGCCGGGCTGGGCGTGACCTTCGTGGGCATCAGCCTGCTGATGGCCTGGCAGGTCGAGGATATCCGCGTGGCGCGCATTGGCGAAACCTTTACCGTCGGCGGCTATCAGATCACCCTGGACAAGGTCGAGCAGGTGCCGGGGCCTAATTACAACGCGACCGTGGCGACGATGACCGTGCAGCGCGACGGCCGCCGCGTCGCCGTGCTTTACCCCGAAAAACGGGTCTACCCCGTCCAGGCCATGCCGACGACCGAGGCCGCGATTCACGGCGGACCCTGGCGCGACATCTATCTGGTGATCGGCGATCCGCAGGACGGCGGCGGCTGGGCGGTGCGCAGCTATATCAAGCCCTTTGCCGCCTGGATATGGCTGGGGTCGGCGCTGATGGCGCTGGGGGGGCTTATCAGCCTCAGCGACCGGCGGTATCGGGTGGCGGCGGGCGCGCGCCGCAGTGCCGTGGCGCAGCCGGCGGAGTGACCCATGCGGATATTGCTGTTGATCCTGTCGCTGTTGCTGGCCGCACCCGCCCTGGCCGTGCAGCCCGACGAGGTGCTGTCCGACCCGGTGCTGGAGGCCCGCGCGCGAGAGATTTCCAAGATCCTGCGCTGTCCGGTCTGCCAGGGCGAAAATATCGACGAATCGAACGCCCCGATCAGCCGCGACCTGCGGCTTTACCTGCGCGAAAGGCTGGTCGCGGGCGACAGCGACGCGCAGGCAATCGCGGCAGTGACAGACCGTTTCGGGGAATATGTGCTGTTCAAACCGCAGGCGCGGGGGATCAACTGGCTGCTCTATCTGGCCGGACCGGTCATGGCCGTTCTGGCGCTGCTGCTGGGATGGCGTTTTTTGCGGGCACGAAACCGCCCCGATCCGGAAACCACCGGTTTGACGCCCGAGGAACAGGCCCGGCTGGATCGCATCATGCGCGACTGACGCAAGGTCGGGGCTTTCACCGTTCCCCCGCCCGCGTCAGGATGCCGCCAGACAGGGGGTGACCATGGAATTCCAGACCATCGATTTCGCATTTGCTGACGGCATTGCGCGGCTGACACTGAACCGCCCGGAGGTGATGAACGCCCTGGATCGCCGTATGCGCAGCGAAATCGTCACCGCGATGACCTCGCTGCCTGATCAAACCCGTTGCGTTGTCCTGACCGGCGCCGGGCGGGCCTTCTGTTCGGGGCAGGATCTGACCGATGCCCAGGGTGGGCTGGATGTCGAACGCATCCTGCGCGAGGAATACGAGCCGATGCTGATGGCCATTCGGAACGCTCCGGTGCCGGTCATCTGCGCGGTCAATGGCACGGCGGCCGGGGCCGGGGCCAATCTGGCCTTGGCGGCTGACGTGGTCATTGCCTGCGAAAGCGCCAGCTTTGTCCAGGCATTCAGCCGCATCGGCCTGATCCCTGATGCCGGCGGCACCTATATCGTCCCGCGCACGGTGGGCATGGCGCGGGCGATGGGGATGATGCTGTTTGCCGACCGGATCCCGGCTGCAAAGGCAGCCGAATGGGGGCTGATCTGGGAGGCTGTCCCGGATCACGAATTCGCCTCTGTGGTTGCGGGTCGTGCAGCCATGCTGGCTCAGGGACCGACGGCGGCCTTTCTGGCCACGCGCGAGGCGCTGCGCGCATCGGCCAGCAATGACCTGGCCGCGCAGTTGCAGGTCGAGGCACGACTGCAGGCGCAGATGGCGCGCAGTCACGACTTTGCCGAAGGCGTCGCCGCCTTTCTGCAAAAACGCGCGCCGCAGTTCCGGGGAAACTAGCCGTCCAGACCCAGACGCAGGAAGCGCGGCTCATCCCCGCGGTTGTCGAAGAAGGGAACCGATGGCGGGTCGATCAGTGGCCCGCCGCCTGACAACTGCACCAGGTTGGCCAGTTCGGCCAGAACAACCTCGGTGATGAAAGGCAGGTCCAATCTGCGTGCCTGATCCAAGGGCACCCAGTGCAGATGCGACAGCTCATCGCAGGCATCGCGGAAATCATGGCGGTCGCCATGCAGCTGGCCCGCATCCAGCACCAGGAAACGCGCGTCGAAGCGTCTGGTGCGGCCGGGCGGCGTAATGGCGCGGAACAGATAGATCAACCCCGAGGCATCCGGCGCCAGCCCGGCGCGCTGATACTGACCCCAGCCCGTGGGCGCGGGGCCGGGGACGCCCGAAAGCAGGCCCGTTTCCTCGGCCAGTTCGCGCAGCGCGGCGGCGGCAAGGATCTGCGGGGAAACGGTCGAGGGGGTCCGTGGTTCGGCCCGCAGGCGCGTTTCGGTGACAGGTGACAGCGGCCTTGCCAAGGCCACCTGCGCGTCCTCGGCGTCCACGGCACCACCGGGAAAGACGTATTTCGACGGCATGAAGGCAGCAGATGCGCCACGCTGACCCATCAGCACCGAGGGCTGCCCCGAGCTATCCCTGTCCAGCACAAGCACTGTTGCTGCATCGCGGATGACCTGCCGGTCAGGCACAGTCATGGCGTTGTGGCCTGCGGCTCGGCCTCGCCGCCGAAACCATGCATGCGCCGCGCCCATTGAAAGCCGACGAATGCACCCTTGATGCGCGGCAGCAGCAGCAGTGAAAGGGCGACCGCCCCCAGGCCGAAACCGAGCAGCATCGACATGGCCGATGGGCGATACATCATGAAGATCGCCAACAGCAGCGGAGCCCCCAGATGCGACACCAGAAGGATCGTCACATAGGCCGGGCCATCATCGGCGCGCTGGTGGTGCAGCGGTTCGGCGCAG
This sequence comes from Paracoccus sp. SMMA_5_TC, assembly GCF_009696685.2. Taxonomy (NCBI): domain Bacteria; kingdom Pseudomonadati; phylum Pseudomonadota; class Alphaproteobacteria; order Rhodobacterales; family Paracoccaceae; genus Paracoccus; species Paracoccus sp. SMMA_5_TC. Next base: position 2,485,519 of record NZ_CP102355.1, on the reverse strand, counting down.
TGGGGGCAGGTGTCGCGAACCTTGAGATAGCCGTGGAAAAGGCGCCCCTGTCCACATGCGGGGCAGCGGCCCAGGGCACCGCGCAGCAGCGCAGGTTTGACCGGACGATCGGCCTGATCGGGACGGATGTCGGGCATGGTGAAAATTCCTGTCTGTGATTGTCCTGTTTCTAGGCCAATGCCGTGCAAAAGGAAAGCGCACAGCCCATTGGGCAAGGCGTCGCAGGGCTCAGGCGGCAAGGACGGGCGCGGCCATCACGATCCTGTTGCGTCCCAGCGCCTTGGCATTCAGCAGCGCGCGATCGGCATGGGCCAGAAGCATGTCGCAGTCCGGGCTGCCCTGTTGCAGGCTACCACCGGGCGCCACCATGACCCCGACGGATGCCGTGATCGTCAGTCGCGGCTGCATGGCGCTGTCGGGCAGCGCGATCGGCTGGCGCATGATCGCCTGGCGCAATTCATCGGCCATGTGGCGTGCCGCCCTTGTGCCATGACCGGGCAGCGCAATCAGGAACTCCTCGCCGCCGATGCGGGCCAGCAAGGCGTCCGCCGGCAGTGTCAGGGCCATGCGACGGGCGGTCTCGACCAGGACCGCGTCCCCTGCGGCGTGTCCATGGACATCGTTGACCAGCTTGAACCGATCCAGATCCAGCAGCATCACCGCCAGATCCTCGGCCCGGTCCCGGGCTAACTGTGTCAGTTCGGTCAACCGGGGCAAGGCGTGGCGGCGATTGTAAAGCCCGGTCAACGGGTCGGTCATCGCCCATTGCATATTGCGGCGGGTTTCGCGACGGCGGCGATCTGCCTCGTGCTTCAGACCCAGCTGTGCCTGCAGGCGCACGGCTGCTTCGGGCGCCTTGTCGATACTTGCCAGATCCCAGCTCAGCACATCGCCCGCCCCAAGGTCCAGGGCCACCGGCGCCATGTCGGTGCGGTCGCCGCGCAGGACCATCACAAAGGCCGCCGCACGCGAGCCAGGGCGCGAGCGCAGTTCGGAGAGCAGTCTCAGCCCGTCGCCCGGTTGGGCAATGTCGGCGGCGATCAGATAAAGATCGGCGCTTCGGCCGCTGGCAGCTTCGGCCAGCGCCCTGTCCGCATCCCGCACCGCGATGGAAAAGCCCACATGATCCTGCAAGGCGTGACGCCAGGCCAGCGCTATCGCCGGGCTTTCCGCCACGAATACTGCGCGCGGGCGGTCGTCTGCGTGCTGGAAACCGGCTGCGGACTCGGCCAACCCATACGCCACTTCGACGGGTCCGTCGTCGTGCCGCATCAATCCGCGGATGCGGGCCAGCAGGGTCAGATCGTCCCCGACCGGTTCGATCAGCGCCGTTGCCCCAGCCTGCAGTGCCGCCAGACGGTCGCCGGGCCGCGCAGCCACCAGCACGGCAAGCTCGTCGCCATGGGGCAGTTGCCGCAAGGCTCGACACAGCTGCGGCGCGTCCATATCCGTCAGGTTCGCGCCCAGAATCACGATCTGGGGGGAAAGCATGCGCGCCATCCGCAATGCCTCGTCGGCGGTCGCGGCGGCCGAAACGTCATAGCAGGCAGCCGAAAGTCGGGCCTTGAGCGAATAGCGCGCCGTCGGCACGCCATCGACGACAAGAATGCGTCCTGTCATGTTCATGCCCGCTTTACATCGACCCGTTTCAACGTCAACTTGCCGGAAATTAGTTAACAATTCCTTTCACGCGAGCAGGAATTCACGGATGGGCTTCACATCGGCGCGAGCAGAATGACCCCGCGCGAGGCAGCCGGGATCGCCGACAGCGGCTTTGGCCATATTGCGGGAAATCCCGAACTGATCGGGGCGTTTCTGGCGCAATCTGGCTGCGATGTCGCGGGGTTGCGACAGATGGCGGCGCGGCCCGAATTCGCGGTCTTTGTGCTGGATTTCCTGCTGGAGCAGGATCAACGGGTGCTGGATTTTGCGGCGGCTACGGGCCTGGCGCCGCAGCGGGTGCAGATGGCGCGCGCGGTTCTGGGTGGCGACGCCCCCTGGTAGGGGGCGCCGGCTCGTGCTTCAGGCGACTTCGGCAAACACCTTGTCCAGCGCGGTGTTCAGCTTGTCGAACATTTCGTCCATCTGCGCCTCGGTCAGGATGAAGGGCGGGCACAGCACCACCGACTGGCCAAGCGGCCGACAGATCAGCCCCAGGTCGGTGCAGGTGTTGGCGATGCGTTCGCTGACCGACAGGTTGCCGTCGAAGGGGGTCTTGGTCGCCTTGTCCTTGACCGCCTCAAGGGCCCACATGAAGCCGATGCCGCGATATTCGCCAATGTTGGGCTTGCTGGCCAACTGCTGCAGGCCGGCCTCGAACCGGGGTGCCAGGCGGCGCACGTTTTCGGCCAGGCCTTCGTTCATCACCACGTCGATGGCCTTCAGCGCGATGGCGCAGCCGACCGGATGGCCCGAGGCGGTGAAGCCATGCGGGAATTCCTCGATCGCCTCGACCGCAGATTGCACGCGCGATGCCAGTTCGGGCCCCAGGATGACCGCCCCCATCGGAAAGAAGCCCGCGGTCAGGTTCTTGGAGGAAATGATGGCATCGGGCATGAAATCATAGGTCACGCAGCCCCAGGTGTTGCCGGTGCGGCCAAAGCCGCAGATCACCTCGTCCGAAATCAGCGGAATGCCGTATTTGCGCAGGATGGGCTGGATGGCCTGGAAATAGCCTTGCGCCGGCGGAATCACCCCGCCCGCACCCATCACCGGTTCGGCAAAGAATCCGGCAATGGTGTCGGGGCCTTCGCGCTGGATGGTGTCCTCGAGTTCGCGCGCGAGGCGGGCGACGAACTGCTGTTCGGTTTCGCCCGCTTCGCCATAGCGCCAGTAATGGGGGCAGGTCAGATGGATGAAGCCGGGCAGCGGCAGGCCGAAAACCGAGTTGTAGGGCTTGCCCGTCATACTGGCCGACACCGCGGTCACGCCGTGATAGGCGTTCCAGCGCGTCAGGATCTTGCGCCGCTGCGGGTTGCCTTCGGCGGCGTGCAGGAACCACAGCATCTTGACCATGGTGTCGTTGGCCTCGGAGCCCGAGTTGGTATAGAACACCCGGCCGCTGGCAAAGGGCGACACCTCGACCAGCTTTTCCGACAGCATCACCGTCTGGTCGGACATGCGGCCGAAAAAGGCGTGATAGCCGGGAAAGCGCTCGTATTGCGCCTTGGCGGCCTCGATCAGCCCGCGATGGTCAAAGCCGGCGACCATGTTCCACAGGCCGGAATTGGCATCCAGATAGCGCCGGCCGTTCACATCGACGATATAGGGGCCTTCGCCATGGGTCACGACCACGGTGCCGCGCCGATGCACCGAGGGCATGTCGGTGAAACCATACAGCGAATATTCCTCGGCGCGGGCTTCCCAGCTTTGCGGTTGGTTCATCGCGTCAGCCTCCATGAGCAGTTGTGCCGGCAGGCTAGCCGGGCGCCAGCGGGCGTTCAATGGGGCTGAAGCGGCGGCTGGCAGTTTGGCCGGCCCGCGCGGCCGACAGCAGGCAATCTGCCCGCCGGCACGGCAATTTCGGCGCCGAAGCACATGCGCGCGCTGCGGCACCGCCACTTTCCAAGGCGCGCCATTTCCTGTATCAGCGCCCCATTCCATGGGAAAACACGGCATGACCGATCAAGCCAGCACCACCGCTTCGGCGACCAAAAAGCTCTTCATCAAGACCTATGGCTGTCAGATGAACGTCTATGACAGCCAGCGCATGGCCGAGGCCATGGGCGCCGAGGGCTATGTGCTGACCGAAAACCAGGCGGAGGCGGACATGGTGTTGCTGAACACCTGTCACATCCGCGAGAAGGCGGCTGAAAAGCTGTATTCCGACCTGGGTAGGCTGAAGCCGCTCAAGGCCGAAAAGCCGGATCTGAAGATCGGCGTGGCGGGTTGTGTCGCGCAGGCCGAGGGCGAGGAGATTCAGCGCCGGATGCCGCTGGTCGATCTGGTGGTCGGGCCGCAGGCCTATCACCGGCTTCCCGCCATGGTGCGGGCAGGCAAGGGGGTCGATACCGAATTCCCGGCCGAGGACAAGTTCGAGCATCTGCCGAAACCCGCTGCAACCCGTCGCGCCCCGGCTGCCTTCCTGACCGTGCAAGAGGGTTGCGACAAGTTCTGCGCCTTTTGCGTCGTCCCCTATACCCGGGGGGCCGAGGTCAGCCGCCCCGTCGATCGCATCCTGGCCGAGGCCCGCGATCTGGTCGCGCGCGGCGTGCGCGAAATCACCCTGCTGGGACAGAATGTGAACGGCTGGCACGGGCTGGGGCCGCAGGGCAGCGAGTGGGGCTTTGGCCGGCTGATCCGGGCGATTGCGGAAATCGACGGGCTGGACCGTATTCGCTACACCACCAGCCATCCCAACGACATGGCCGACGACCTGATCGAGGCGCATCGCGACGAGGCCAAGCTGATGCCCTATCTGCACCTGCCGGTGCAATCGGGCAGCGATCGCATCCTGAAGGCGATGAACCGGCGCCATACGGTCGCGCAATACCTGCGGCTGATCGACCGCATCCGCGACGCGCGGCCCGACATCATGCTGACCAGCGATTTCATAGTCGGCTTTCCGGGCGAAACCGATCAGGACCATCGCGACACGCTGGCGCTGATCCGGCAGGTGAATTTTGGCACTGCCTTCAGCTTCAAGTATTCGCCGCGTCCCGGCACGCCGGCCTATGACCGCCCTGAAATCGACGGCGCGGTGGCCGACGCAAGGTTGCAGGAATTGCAGGCCTTGCTGAGCAGCCAGCAAAAGGCGGCGCAGGCGGCAATGGTGGGTCGCGAACTGGGCGTGCTGTTTGAAAAGCCCGGCCGCAATCCGGGGCAGATGGTGGGCAAGTCCGATTACCTGCACGCCGTGTTCGTGGATGCGCCCGACCATCGGCCGGGCGATCTGGTGCGCGTGCGCATCACCCACAGCGCCCCCAATTCGCTTGCGGGGGAACTGGTCGCCTAGCTAGCGGCGGCTTTTGGGCGCGCGCAGCTGTTCCAGTTCGGGGAATTTCTGCCAGGGCACGTCGCTGCGATTGCAGATCGGGTGATCCAGCGTGCCGCCGACGGGTTTGCCATCGCGCAGCGGGATGCCGATGTTGTGCACGCCGGTATAGACACCCTTCACGTTCTTGCTGTCGGCGCGCACGCAGACACCCTGCAACCCGTCGTCAAAGCTGGCCACATTGGAAATCTCGGCGTTCCGGATCGAGGCCGGGTCATAGGCCAGCATCTGCGCGCCCTTGGCCAGTTCGGCCCGCAGTTGTGGGCTGGGCGGGGTGGACCTGGCGATGATCTCGGCATAGCGGTCGCCTTCGGCGCAGGCGCCCAGCAGCAGGGTTGCAGCAGCCAGCAGCAGCAGAGGTTTCATCTTGCGACCCTTTCCGGTTCAGATGTGTTCCGGCGCAAGGCTAACGATCGCACAACATGAAGGAAAGGCTCGGCGGATGCGTCGGGACGACTGCCCCGCCAAGCTGTGGTGGCATTGCCGCAGTGGCTTGCCAGCTGGGATATTTGCTTACTCGCAGGCAAGGCTGGGCTTGCGATGATCGACGACGGTATCGCTGTTGCGGGGGTTCTTCTGACCGATAAGCGTATAGGTGCATTGCCACTGCGAAACACCGCCACCATAGGTGGTGGCGCTGCCGGTGACCCAGCTTCCTGCTGTTACGGCATTGTAATTGGTGGTGGCTGGCATGGTCATGGTCTGGGTCGACTGCCACATGAAGGCGCGGCGGCCATCGGGCAGGTCCATCACCGCCGAAGCCGGGCCGTAGTCCATCGCCGCCTAGGTCACATCATTCCCCACATAGGATTGCATGACGCCGAGGCGCAACCCCCAAGAGTTGCCGAGAAGAATAGAACTTGGCCAAATGCTTTCATATCACCCCTCGCGCCTTACGCGCGGGAAGGTAACTGCAAGGGGCCGTCACCCGTAGCAGCATTTAGTGCATATATAGTGCCTGCTTCGGCATCCGGAACGCCCGCCGCGGCGCGGCGGGCAAGTTGACCGTTGCAGACCTCAGTCCAGGCCCAGCACCTCATCGCAGCGCGCACAGGTGCCGGGGTGGCGGTGGTTGCCGACATCGGGCAGGATCTTCCAGCAGCGCTGGCATTTCTCGCCCTCGGCAGGTTCAAAGACCACGCCGATGCCGGGCACATCGGCCAGTCGGAACGCTTCGGCCGGGGCGGGATCAGAGGTCAGCCCGATTCCCGAGGTGATGCAGATATCGGCGAACTCGACCGATTTCAGCGCGCGCAGCACCTCGGCATCCTCGACATGGACGATGGGGCTTGCCTCCAGGCTGGCGCCGATCACCTTGTCGGTGCGCTTGATTTCCAGCGCCGCCGTGACCACGCGACGGGTGCGGCGGATGGCATCCCACTTGCCGGCCAGCGTTTCGTTCAGCCAGGCCGTCGGCGTCACCGGAAAATCGTGCAGATGCACCGAGTCGGTCTTGGAGGGGAACCGGCTCAGCCACACGTCCTCCATGGTAAAGGGCAGGATCGGCGCCAGCCAGGTGACCAGGCGGTGGAACAGGATGTCCAGCACCGTGCGCGCCGCCCGTCGCCGCAACGCCATCGGCGCATCGCAGTAAAGCGCGTCCTTGCGGATGTCGAAGTAAAAGGCCGACAGATCCACGGTGGCGAACTGGAACACGGTCTGGAACACGCCCTGGAAATCGAAACCGGCATAGCCCGCACGCAACTGCTGGTCGATCTGCGCCAGACGGTGCAGCACCCACTGTTCCAGTTCCGGCATCTGCGCCGGCTCGACCCGCTCGCTTTCGGCAAACCCGGCGAGGTTGCCCAGGATGAAGCGCAGCGTGTTGCGCAGGCGGCGATAGCTGTCGGCGGTGCCTTTCAGGATTTCGGGCCCGATGCGCTGGTCGGCGGTATAGTCGGTCTGCGCCACCCACAGCCGCAGGATGTCGGCGCCGTATTGTTCGATCACTTGCGCCGGGACGATGGTGTTGCCCAGCGACTTGGACATCTTCATGCCCTTTTCGTCCAGGGTGAAGCCATGCGTCACCACATTGCGATAGGGCGCCCGGCCCTTGGTCGCGCAGCCCTGCAGCAGCGAGGACTGGAACCAGCCCCGGTGCTGGTCGGTGCCTTCCAGATACAGGTCGGCAATGCCGTCGGGTGCGCCGTCGGCCCGGTCACGCAGCACGAAGGCGTGGGTCGAGCCGGAATCGAACCACACATCCAGCACGTCCATCACCTGGTCATAGGCGTCGGGATCGGCGATGCCGTCCAGCACCTGTGCCTTGAAGCCGTCGCGATACCAGACATCGGCGCCCTCTGCCTCGAAGGCGGCGATGATGCGGTCGTTGACGCGTTGATCGCGCAGCAGGAAATCCGCGTCGCCCGGTCTGGTGCCGCGCTTGACAAAGCAGGTCAGCGGCACACCCCAGGCGCGCTGGCGCGACAGCACCCAGTCGGGTCGGTTTTCCACCATCGCATGGATGCGGTTGCGCCCGGATTGCGGCCACCATTTGACCAGCTTGTCGATGCTGTTCAGCGCGCGACTGCGGATCGAATCGCCATACTGTCCCATCCCGTCGTTCAGCGGTTTGTCGATCGAGGCGAACCACTGCGGGGTATTGCGGTAGATCAGCGGCGCCTTGGAACGCCAGCTGTGGGGATAGCTGTGCTTGATCTTGCCCTTGGCCAGCAAGGCGCCGGCATAGGCCAGCTGCTTGATGACGCTGACGTTTGCCGGGCCTTCCTTGCCATCGGGGCCGATGATCGCCTGACCCCCGAACAGCGGCAGGTCGGCGCGATAGCTGCCGTCCGGCTCGACATTGTAGGTCATGGGCAGACCGAATTTCAGCCCCAGCTGATAATCGTCGTCGCCATGGCTGGGCGCGGTATGGACAAAGCCGGTGCCGGCGTCTTCGGTGACGTGATCGCCGGGCAGCATCGGAACGTCGTAATCCCATTCGCCGGCCGCACCCTCGACCCCGCGCAGGGGGTGGGCCAGGACCAGGCCCGCCAGTTCGTCGGCGGGGACCGGGCGCAGACGCTCGAACCGGGTGACCTTGGCCGCGCCCATCACCGATTCCGCCAGCGCATCGGCCAGAACCAGCAGCTCGTCGGCGCGGGCGGTCGCCCCCTCGGCCAGCTCGATGACGCGATAGATGCTGTAGGCGATCTGAGGATTGTAGGCGACGGCCCGGTTTTGCGGGATGGTCCAGGGGGTGGTGGTCCAGATCACCACCGATGCCCCGTCAAGCCCCGACAGCGGCCGGAAGCGCACCCAGATCGTGTGGCTGGTGTGGTCGTGATATTCGACCTCGGCCTCGGCCAGGGCGGTCTTTTCGACCGGTGACCACATCACCGGCTTCGAGCCCTGGTAAAGTGCCCCGTTCATCAGCAGCTTCATGAACTCGGCCGCGATCACCGCCTCGGCATGGTAATCCATGGTCAGATAGGGGGCGTCCCATTTGCCGGTCACGCCCAGCCGCTTGAATTCCTGCCGCTGGATATCCACCCATTCGGCGGCAAAGCGGCGGCATTCCTGGCGGAACTCGACCACATCGACGGCATCCTTGTCGCGCCCGTCCTTGCGGTATTTTTCCTCGATCTTCCATTCGATGGGCAGGCCGTGACAATCCCATCCCGGCACATAGCGCGCATCGCGGCCCATCATCTGGTGGCTGCGCACGATGATGTCCTTGATCGTCTTGTTCAGGGCGTGGCCGATGTGCAGGTTGCCGTTCGCATAGGGCGGGCCATCGTGCAGGATAAAGGGGCTGCGCCCTTCGGCACGTTCGCGCAGGCGGTCGTAGATGCCGATGCGTTCCCAGCGCGCCAGCCATTCGGGCTCGCGCTGGGGCAGGGCGGCGCGCATCGGGAAATCGGTCTGCGGCAGGAATACGGTATCGCGGTAGTCGGGCACGGCGGCGGTGGTATCGCTCATCTGGCGGAAAATCCTTGGGTGGCAGGGCAGGCATGCTTAACCCGACGGCGAGGGCATCCTACGCCGCCGGGCGACTAATTCGAAAAATTCCGGTCCTGACGAACATGCGCGGGTTATAGGAAACCGTCCTGCGCGCTGCAAGCGCGGCTTGCGGGCCGCACCCGCCGGGCGCATGGGGGCGCGGCAATGCGCCGCCTTGCGGGAACGGGGGCGCGGGGCCATATCTTGGCCCATGATCCCGCCGCGCTTCGATATCACGCCTGAACAGATCGACCGCGTCGTCGCGGTGTTTTATGCCGCCATCCGCCGGCACGAGGTGCTGGGCCCGGTCTTTGCCGCCCATGTCGCCGATTGGCCCGCGCATGAGGCCAAGATCGCCGGTTTCTGGCGCAATGCGATCCTTTATGAGCGCGGATATGACGGCAATCCGATGCAGGTGCACATGCGGGCCGGCGATGTCAGGGCCGATCATTTCGCCCCCTGGCTGATGCTGTTCGACGAAACCCTGCGTCGGGAGTTGCCCGCAGACAGCGCCCGCGCCTGGTCCGCGCTGGCGCATCGTATCGGTGCGGGTCTACGCATGGGGGTCGAGGATCTGCGCGAGCGTCGCCGTGGCCCGCCGGTCTTGCGCTGACGCGGAATGGCGCGAAAACAAAGCGCGAACATAAGCAGGGGCTACCGCGATGCAGATTGATTACATCGAATTCAGTTCGCCGGACCTGCAGGCAACCAAAGCGCTTTTCGCCCAGGCTTTCGGCTGGAATTTCAATGACTATGGGCCGGAATATCAGGAACTTGCCGATGCCGGCCTGGCGGGCGGGGTGGCGGCAGCGCCGCTGGCCCCGCCCGTGGTCATCCTGAAATCGGACAATCTTGAACAGGCCCTGGCCCAGGTGCAGGCAGCGGGCGGAACCATCACCCTGCCGATCTTTGATTTCCCCGGCGGCCGGCGGTTCCAGTTCCGCGAACCTGGCGGCACCGAAATGGCGATCTGGTCCGAGGCCTAGTTGCGCGGCGGCCGGGCCTTGTAGACGGGCAGGCGCCAGCCCAGCCACATGCTGCCCGCGCGCAGTGCCAGCACCACCAGCGCGCAGCCGATCAGCGACCAGCCCCGACCCGTTCCCAGCCACAACAGCGTCAGCGCCGCCACCGCCCCGCCGAAGGTGGCGGTGATGTAAAGTTCGCCCTGCCGCAGCACCATCGGCACCTCGTTGCCCACGACATCGCGCATCAACCCGCCAAAGGTGCCGGTCATCACCCCCATCATCACCGTGACCACAGGGCTGGCGCCTGCCTCCAGCGCGACGCCGACACCCGCGGGAACCGCCACCGCCAGCGCAAAGGCGTCCAGCCAGACAATGGCGCGATAGCGGCTTTCCAGCAGATGCGCGCTAAAGAACACGACAATCGCGGCGCCCGATGTCAGCAGGATCAGTTCCGGCCGATCGACCCAGAACACCGGCGTGCGCCCCAGCACCAGGTCGCGCAGCGTGCCGCCGCCGACCCCGGTCAGCGTGGCGAAAAAGATAAAGCCGACCACATCCAGCTGCCCCCGGCTGGCTACCAGCGCCCCGGTCAGGGCAAAGACCAGAACGCTGGCATGATCCAGCACCGCGATCAGCACCTCGAGGCTCATGGCGCCGCCTTCTGGGGCTTGAACGGGGCCATGCCTGCCCGGGCCAGCGCATCGGCGCGTTCGTTTTCCGGGTGGCCCGCGTGACCCTTGATCCATTCCCAGCGCACCTTGTGACGCGCCTGCGCGGCATCCAGCCGTTGCCACAGCTCGGCGTTCTTGACCGGCTTGCGGTCGGCGGTGCGCCAGCCGTTGCGCTTCCAGCCGTGGATCCACTGGGTCACGCCGTTTTTCACATAGGCGCTGTCGGTGGTGATGGTGATCTCGCTGGGCCGGGTCAGGGTTTCCAGCGCGGCGATGGCGGCCATCAATTCCATACGGTTGTTGGTGGTCTCGGGCTCGCCGCCCTGCAATTCGCGTTCCTTCAGGACGGTGGCGCCGTCCATGGCCCGCATCAGCACCCCCCAGCCGCCGGGGCCGGGGTTGCCGCTGCAGGCGCCATCGGTCCAGGCAAACAGCGCCGTCACCGTGCGGCCCCCGACAGGCTTGCCGGCGCGATCATTGCCCCAACCCGCGATAGCCGGGCTGCGCCGCGATCCGTGCCAGCCAGGCCGTGATGCCGGGATAGCGCCCCAGGTCGTAACCACCCAGCCGTTCGGCGCTGTGGGTATAGCCATACAGGCAGACATCGGCCAGGCTGATCGCATCGCCCACCAGCCAGTCGTGATCGCGCAGCCGGTTTTCCATGATCTGCAAAAGCTGATGCCCGCGGGTCAGCAGCTCTGCCAGCCGCTCGGGCGTGGCCTGCGCGCGACGATGGGGATAGGTCAGCAGCGCGCCGCGCACGGCAATGACTGCCTCGTGCTGGTTCTGTTCCCAGAACATCCAGGCCAGCATCCGCGCGCGGTCCGCCGGATCGGCCGGCACCAGGCGCGTGCCTTCGCCCAGGTAACACAGGATGGCGTTCGATTCCGGCAACAGTTGACCGTCGTCCAGTTCAAGGACCGGCGCCTTGCCAAAAGGCAGCCGGCCTTCGGCATGGGCCTTTTCCAGGGCCGGTGTCTGGTATTCGACATCAACGATCTCGCAATCGCGACCCAGCAGCGCCAGCAGCAGCCGCACCTTGTAGCTGTTCCCCGACGAGGGCATGGACCACAGTTTCATTGTCTTGAACCTTTCCGACGCCGCGCGGGCCGGCCTCAGGCCTCGCGCAGGACGCGCGGCACCTTGAATTCGACATTCTCGCGCGCGGTTTCCACCAGCTCCAACGTCACCTCGTAGCGGTCGCGGAAGGCGGCGATCACCTCGTCCACCAGCACCTCGGGGGCCGATGCGCCGGCGGTGACGCCGACGGCGCGCGCGCCCGTGATGGCGCGCCAGTCGATCTGATCGGCACGCATCACCAGTTGCGCATAGGCGCAGCCGGCGGCGCGCCCCACCTCGACCAACCGGCGCGAATTGGAACTGTTCGGCGCACCGATCACCAGCAGCGCGTCGATCAGCGGCGCCATCGCCTTGACCGCGCCCTGGCGGTTGGTGGTGGCATAGCAGATATCTTCCTTGGCCGGGCCGACGATGGCGGGAAAGCGCGCTTGCAAGGCCGCGACGATGGCGGCGGTGTCATCGACCGACAGCGTGGTCTGGGTGATGAAGGCCAGCCGTTGCGGGTCGCGGGGCCGGACCGTGGCGACATCTTCGACGGTTTCGACCAGGATCACCTCGCCCTCGGGCAGCTGGCCCATGGTGCCCAGCACCTCTGGGTGGCCGGCATGGCCGATCATCACCATCTGCAACCCCTCGGCATGGTGACGTTCGGCCTCGACATGCACCTTGCTGACCAGGGGGCAGGTGGCGTCGACATAGACCATGTCGCGGCGGCGCGCCTCGGCCGGGACCGATTTTGGCACGCCATGGGCCGAAAAGATCACCGGCCGGTCATCGGGACATTCGGACAGTTCCTCGACAAAGACGGCCCCCTTGGCGCGCAGACCGTCGACCACGAACTTGTTGTGGACGATCTCGTGCCGGACATAGACCGGCGGGCCCCATTTCTGCAGCGCCATTTCGACGATCTTGATGGCGCGGTCCACTCCGGCGCAAAAGCCGCGCGGCGCGGCCAGATACAGGGTCAGTGCGGGTTTCTGGGTCATGCCTGTCACCTAGCGGTCCGCGGCCGCGCCTGCAAGTCAGCTGCCGTCAAAGCTGGTCAGCACGTGAACGTCATGGCCCATGCCCTCAAGCAAGGCGCGCCCGCCCAGATCGGGCAGGTCGATGACAAAGGCGCAACCGGTGACGGTTGCGCCCAGGCGCTGGCACAGGTTGATCGCGGCGACGCAAGTGCCGCCGGTGGCCAGCAGGTCGTCGACGATCAGCACCCTTTCGTCGGGGCGCAGGGCGTCGTCGTGAATTTCCATTACCGCTTCGCCGTATTCGAGGGTATAGGCCTCGGACAGGACGGTGCCGGGCAGCTTGCCTTTCTTGCGGATCGGCACGAAGCCCACGGAAAGCTGATGCGCGACCGCGCCCCCCAGGATGAAGCCGCGCGCCTCAAGCCCCACCACCTTGTCGATCGGCTCGCCGGCATAGGGGGTCAGCAACTGGTCCACCGCCATGCGAAAGCCGCGCGCGTCGGCAAACAGGGTGGTGACATCGCGAAACAGGATGCCTTCGTGCGGGAAATCCACGATGGTGCGGATATAGTCGCGCACGTTGCGGCTGTCGCGGGGGCGCTTGTCCATCAAGGGCGCTCCATTTCAAAGGTTTCGGTGGTGATGCAGTAGTCCATGTAGCCCAGGCGCGCCAGCCAGCCCGAGGGTGGGCGAAAGCGTCCCTGTTGCAGGCAGTCGGGACGCAGATGGATGCCGGTGACCACGCCCAGCACCATCACATTCGCCTCTCCGGCAAGGCGCAGCACCCGGGTCATGCGACATTCCAGGGACGCCGCCGCGCCGGCGACGCGCGGACAATCGATGGTTTCGCATTCGGCGGCCTCGATTCCCACGGCGGCAAATTCGCTGGTGCCGGCGGGCAGCATCGCCGAGCTGGCGTTGACCTGTTCGCGCAGCGCGCCATCGGCGATGTTCACGCAAAAGACGCGGCTTTCCACGATCTGGGCCACGCTGTCCTTGGTGCCGGGACGGTCAGGCTTGGCCGAGGTCGAGGCAAACATCACCTGCGGGGGAACATATGCGGTCAGATTGAAGAAGGAATAGGGGGCAAGGTTGTCGCCCAGCCGGCCGCGGGTCGAGATCCAGCCGATCGGGCGCGGCGCCACCAGCGCGTTCAGCGGATTGTGGGGCAGGCCGTGGCCGTTTTCGGGTCGGTAGAACATCGTCATTCCTGCTGTCTTGCGCCCATCAGCAGTGCCGGGCGCGGGCGCGGGCGTCAAGCGCGTTCCGCGTGGCGCGCGTTTCGTCGCCATGTCGTGAAAGCCGGTTTTCGTCGCTGCGCAGCCATGTTAGGCCCCTGCTCGGCCGGCGGGGTCGCGGCCGAATCTGGTGTCGAGGCCTGGACAGGATGTACGAACTTCGCCCCGAAAGCCCTGAGGACTCGCCCGAGGTCGAGGCGCTGCTGGACCTGTGCTTTGCACCGGGGCGGACGGCCCTGTCATCCTATCGGTTGCGCGACGGGGTGGCGCCGGTCTGGCCGCTGTGTCTGACCCTGCGCAACGAACTGGGGGTTCTGGTCGGCGCGATCCGATACTGGCCGGTGCGGGTCGGCGGGCAGCAAACGCTGCTGCTGGGTCCGGTGGCGGTGCACCCCACCACCCAGGGCGAGGGGCTGGGCGCCTTGCTGATGCGCGAAAGCATGGCGCGGGCGCGCGCCCTTGGGTGGGGGCGGGTCATGCTGGTCGGCGATCTGCCCTATTATCAGCGCTTTGGCTTTCAGCGGCTGAAGGGGGTCGAGATGCCGCCCCCTACGAACCCCGATCGCATCCTGGGCCACGAACTTGTTGCCGGCGCCTGGGCGGGGGTGCAAGGGCCCGTTGAAAAGGCCAGCGGCGCCGAGGCAGCCGCCCTGCAGCCCGATGAACCCCACTTGCCGCCCCCCAGCATGGGCCGCATCCGTGTCAGCCCCCAGGGCAGCCCCGATCAGTCATAGTTGAACGCCTGGGGGTGATTGGCCAGGCTGCCGGTCAGCGCGGCAAAAAGGATCGTGCGCCCGTCGATCGATTCCGGGCCGCCCCCGATGTTCAGCCAGGTCAGAAGCTCGGCACCCTTACCGTCGCTGACAGACAGCAGGCCGTGCGCGGTGCCGCTGTCGGGCTGGTAAAGCATCGCGATCTGGTTTTCGCCGCAATTGTGCTGTTCGCAGCCCGTCAGCACCAGATATTCCTTGCCGCCGAACCCGACTTTCTGCGCCGGTGTCACCACGATCGCCTTGCGCACCCATTCGGGCATCTCGTGCCCTTCGGCCATCCTGTCATAGGCAGCCGTCAGCGCCTGATCCTGCCCAAGGTCGGCCAGGGTCGGGCCCTCGAACGCGGGCTGCTGGGCGGGCTGTTCCTGGGCAGCCGCCATCGCGCCTGCCGACAGGCTCAGCGCCAGGGCCAGGGTCAGCGATTGCAGGGGGCGGGAAATCATCATGGCTTGATCCTTTATGTCGTTCATGGTGGCAAGGTATCCGCGCCACCCTTGTGGAACCGGCGGGGCCCGCCGGGGGTTCCCTGAACGATCCGCTTTCCAGAGCTTGCCACGGATGACCGAACACAGCCAGATCCCGCCGCGCCAGACCGTCCTGCCGCCGATCACCGACCCGACCGTTCATGTCCAGATCGACCGGCTGGCCCGGCGCTATCTGGATGCCGGCGGCTTTGCCATGGAGATCCTGACCGCGGTCGGCGGCAAGGCCGAAGGGCTGATCGAGCGTTTGCCCGATCCTGTCCGCAAGCGCATGGACCGCATCACCCTGGCGGCGCTGAACCGGGCCTTTGATGCCGCGGGCCGCTCGCGCGGAGTGCTGCGCGAACGTGGCGACATGTTCAACCGGCTGCTGTCGACGACCACGGGCGCGGTCGGCGGGCTGGGTGGCCTGGGCGGGGCGATGATCGAATTGCCGGTGACGGTGACGCTGCTGCTGCGGGCGATCATGGACATCGCCTCGGAACACGGTTTCGACCCGGAATCCGATCAAACCCGGCGCGAGGCGCTGCATGTCTTTGCCGCGGCCGGGCCGCTTGCCGATGACGAGGGCACCGATCTGGGCCTGCTTGCCGCGCGGATGACCATCACCGGACAGACACTGCAGGCGCTGATCGCGCGGGTGGCGCCGCGTCTGTCGGCCTCGCTGGCGCAGAAGCTGGCAGCGCAGACCGTTCCGATCTTTGGCGCCCTGGCTGGGGCGACGATCAACTACAATTTCAGCCGTTACTATCAGGAACTGGCGCGGGTGCATTTCGGGCTGCTGCGGCTGGCGCGGGAAACCGGCATCCCGCGCGAGGCGCTGGCCGAGGCGATGGAGGCGCGGATGATCCAACTGCGTCCCAATACCGCCGCGCGCAAGCTGATGCGCCGCCGCTAGATCCTTCCACGACTGCAAAAAGGGGCGCCCCTGCGGACGCCCCGGATCATCCGCATCTGCGGCGGTCGCGCTCAGTCGGCGCTGGCCTCTTGCAGGCGCAGCCCGGCGGGGGCACCTTGCAGGTGGTCGATCGGCCGGGCATCCGCCGCATCGCCGCCCGCCAGCACCCGCTCGAAACGCTCGCGGTCCAGCGCACCTTCCCACCGGCTGACGACAACCGTGGCCACCGCGTTGCCGATGAAGTTGGTGATCGAACGGCATTCCGACATGAAGCGGTCAACGCCCAGGATCAGCGCCATCCCAGCGACCGGCACGGTGGGCACCACCGACAGCGTCGCCGCCAGGGTGATGAAGCCCGCCCCGGTCACGCCCGCCGCGCCTTTCGACGACAGCATGGCCACCAGCAACAGCAGGATCTGCTGTTGCAGCGACAGGTCGGTGTTGGTGGCCTGGGCGATGAACAGCGCCGCCAGCGTCATGTAGATGTTGGTGCCGTCCAGGTTGAAGCTGTAGCCCGTGGGCACGACCAGACCCACCACCGAACGCTTGCAGCCGGCTTTCTCCATCTTTTCCATCAGCGAAGGCAGCGCCGATTCCGAGGACGAGGTGCCCAGCACCAGCAGGATCTCGGCCTTGAGATAGGCGATCAGGCGAAAGATCGAAAAGCCGTTCAGCATGCAGACCGTGCCCAGGATCACCACGATGAACAGCGCCGAGGTCAGATAGAAGGTGCCGACCAGCGTCGCCAGGTTCACCACCGAGGCGATGCCGTATTTGCCGATGGTAAAGGCAAAGGCCCCAAATGCACCGATGGGCGCGGCCTTCATCAGGATGTCCACCATGCGGAAAACGGCATGGCTGATCGCCTCGAACAGGGCGACGACGGGCTTGCCCTTTTCGCCGATCAGGATCAGGCCGATGCCGAACAGGATGGCGACGAACAGCACCTGCAGGATGTTGCCGTCGACAAAGGCCGAGGTGATCGTGGACGGGATGATGTCCATGACAAAGCCGGTCAGCGAGGTTTCATGCGCCTTGCTGGCATAATCGGCCACCTTGCTGGCATCGAGTGTCGCGGGATCGATGTTCATGCCGACGCCGGGGCGGATGACATTGGCGGTGACCAGACCGACAATCAGCGCCAGGGTCGAGAAGGTCAGGAAATAGCCGAAGGCCTTGCCAGCGACCGAGCCGACGCCGCGGATGGTGCCCATGCCGGCCAGGCCGGTGACGATGGTCAGAAAGATGACCGGGGCAATGATCATCTTGACCAGCTTGATGAAGCCGTCGCCCAGCGGCTTCAGCGCCTCGCCGGTTTCGGGATAGAAATGACCGATCAGCGCGCCGGCGACGATGGCGCACAGCACCTGGAAATAGAGATGACGGTAAAAGGGGCGCGGGGCATGAGCCACCGGCGCGGCCGTGGTGTCGATGTGCATGGGGCCTCCTCCGACATGCATGTGACGATGATGTGACGCATGATAAGGCTGTGGTCAGTGGTGCCCAAAAGCTGTGCGCAAGGCGGTAATGCGTTGAAATCATGACTTTTTGAGCAACAAGCGCCGCTTGAAACGTGTGGTTTCCAACACATTCCGTCTTTGCTAGTGTGGAAATCCACACAGCTGCGCCCGCGTTGGGGGAGGGATGGCCGTCACCACCGATTCGTCAGATTCCGCCGCGGCCGCCACCCTGCGGCGCGTGGTGGTCGCGGCGCTGATCGTGCTGGTGCTTCTCGCGGCAATGGGTGCGGCCTTTCGCATCGCGCATGACAATGCGGCCCGGACCCAGGCCGAGCGGCTTGGGGTCAGTGCGCAAAGCCGGGCACAGACGCTGGAAAGCATCCTGGGCAAGCAGCGGGCCGTCGCCACGGTGTTGTCCGACGATGCCGCCGTGCGTCAGGCGCTGGTCGACCCCTCGCCTGAAAGTGTCGCGCGCGTGTCCCGAAAGTTCGAGCGGTTGCGCGAACAGACCGGCAGCGCGGTGATCTATCTGCTTGACCGCAGCGGCGTGGCCATAGCCGCCTCGAACTGGGACAATCCCGACAGCTTCATCGGTTCGGACTACAGCTTTCGCAGCTATTTCAGCGACGCGCTGCTGCGGGGCGAGGCGACGCAATTCGCCCTGGGCACGGTCAGCAAGCGGCCCGGGCTGTACCTGTCGCATGATGTGAGCCAGGCGGGCACGGCGCTGGGCGTCATCGTGGTCAAGGTCGAATTCGACGCCCTGGAGACCGCCTGGGCGCAGGCGGCTGAAACCACCATCGTCACCGGCAGCGACGGTCAGGTCATCCTCTCCAGCCAGCCGGGATTGCGCTTTGCGCCGCTGCCGCTGCCCGGCGCCGGGCAGGTTTCGGCACGGCGTGACATCGCGGGTGCCGGCTGGGTGCTGTGGGTGCGGGCACCGGCGGCCGAGGCCACGCGGTCGGCGCTGCTGGCTGCGGGCAGGGTCGGGTTTCTGGGGCTGCTGGTGCTGGGCGCGGGGCTTTGGCTTGCGCGTGCCCGCACCCGCACGGCCCGCCGCATCGCGACCGAACGACGTTATCGCGCCGATCTTGAACGCGCGGTCGCCGAACGCACGCGCGACCTGACGGCCGAGATGCGCGAACGCCGCGCCGCCGAGCAGCGGCTGGCGCATTTGCAGGGGGAACTGGTGCAGGCCAACAAGCTGGCGACCCTGGGCCAGATCACTGCCGGCGTCGCGCATGAGGTGAACACCCCCCTGGCCACCATCCGCCTTCTGGCCGAAAATGGCCGCAGCCTGCTGGGGCAATCGCAACCCGAGGTGCACCGCAACCTGGGCCAGATCCTGCGCATGTCCGACCGCATCGCCCAGATCACCACCGAATTGCGCGGCTTTGCCCGCAAGGCGACGGGGGAACTGGCGCTGGTGTCGATTCGCGACGCGCTGGATGCGGCCTTGCTGCTGACGGCCAGCCGCCGCAGGGCGCAGAACATCCGCCTGGTCCAGCCCGAGATTCCGCCCGACCTGCGGGTCATGGCCGAAACCGTGCGCCTGGAACAGATCCTGGTGAACCTGATTCAGAACGCCACCGAGGCGCTGGAGGGACGCCCAGATCCCGAAATTCGCATCACCTTGCAGGAGGGGCCGATGCTGCGGCTGAGCATTTCCGACAATGGGCCCGGCCTGTCGCCGCAGATTGCCGCCCAGTTGTTCACGCCCTTTGCCACCACCAAACCCGGCGGGCTGGGGCTGGGCCTGGTGATCTCGCAAGACATTGCGCGGGATTTCGGCGGCAGCCTGACCGCGGGGCCGGTGGTGGCGGGCGCAGGGGCGACCTTTCACCTTGACCTGCCGAGGGCGCCATGACCGACGCCGCGTTGGTTCGCCTGGTCGATGACGACCCCGACCTGATCGAGGCGCAGGTGCAGGCGCTGCACATCGCCGGCTTTCGCACCGAAGCCTTTACCGATCCGGCGAAGGCCTTGGCCGGGCTGGGCCCGGAATGGCCCGGCGTGGTGCTGTCTGACGTGCGCATGCCGGGGATGGACGGATTCCAGCTGTTCCAGCGCATCCACGCCATCGACCCGGAATTGCCGGTGATCCTGCTGACCGGACACGGCGATGTGCCGATGGCGGTGGCGGCCCTGAAGCAGGGGGTTTATGACTTTCTGACCAAGCCGGTGGGCGGGGGGACGCTGGCCGCAGCCCTGACGCGCGCGTCCTTCAGCCGCGCCCTTGTGCTGGAAAACCGCGCCCTGCGCCGCCAAAATCAGGAAGGCGCCGCCCGTTAAACTCGGCTGATCGGTCAAAGCGCCTTCATGCAGCATTTGCGCGAAACCATCGCCCGGCTGGCCGAGGCGGGCGGCGATGTGCTGATCCTGGGCCCCAGCGGATCGGGCAAGCAGACCGTGGCCCGTGCCCTGCACCGGCAGGGGCCACGCCGGACGCGCGCCTTTGTCCATGTCGCCTGTGCAGCCCTGGACGAAGCCCGGTTCGAGGCCGAGATGCTGGGCAGCGAGCCGCAGGGCCGCGCCCCGCGCCAGCCCGGCCGGCTGGAGGCCGCCCATCGCGGCACGCTGTATCTGGACGAAATCGATGCCCTCGCCCCTGTGCTGCAAGCCCGCCTGCTGGCGCTGATCGAGGCGGGCCAGTTCCTGCCGCCGGGCAGCGCCACGCCCCGTCCGCTGGATCTGCGCATCATCGCCTCGACCGGTGCCGATCTGGAGGCGCTGATGCGGCAAGGTCGCTTTCGCAGCGATCTTTATTACCGGCTGTCTGGCACCACGCTCAGCTTGCCGCCGCTGGCAGACCGGCGCGAGGACATTCCCGAACTGTTCCGGCATTTCCTGCTGATGGCGGCGGCGCGGCTGAATCTGCCGGTGGCCCCTGTCACCGGCGCGGTCAAGGCGCGATTGGCCGGTCATGGCTGGCCCGGGAACCTGCGCGAATTGCAGCAATTCGCCGAAAGCCATGCCCTTGGGCTGACGCCATTCGATCCGCGCAGCGACGGGGGCGAGGCACCCGGCCTTGCCGATCTGGTTGCAGAATACGAAGCCGAACTGATCCGCGAGGCGCTGCGCCTTGCCCAGGGCAATGCGACCCAGGCGATGACCCGGCTGCGGCTGCCGCGCAAGACATTCTATGACAAGCTGACGCGGCACGGCATCCGGCCCGCCGATTTCCGCCCGGGCTAAAGCGCCTGAAGGCGCTGCCGCAGATGCGGCATCCGCGCCAGCGTCGCCTCAAGCCGCCGGCGCCAGGACGGCCCCTGCGCCAGCGCGGTTTCATAGGCTTCGCGCAGGTCGTCCGGGCGATCCTCGGCCAGCACCTCGATCAGGAATTGCGCCTGTGCGCGGTCCTTGCGCGCCTTGAGCGTTTCGGGTCCGTCGCGTCGGCGATCGGCGACAATCAGCTTGTGAATGGCGAAGCGTTCCGGCCGTGGCACCTGGATCAGGAAGCCGGCGCGATAAAGCAGCGGCACCCGGATCGGCTGGGCGATCAGATAGTTCAGATAATGCAGGCTTTGCGCCGAAACCCCCAGCGCGGGCAGGTCGCGCAAGGTCTCGTTCCCGTCGAAACATGGGGTCAGGAATTCGACCAGCGTCTGTTGCCGCCCCTGACGCCAGCGCCAGACCCGCTGCCCTTCGACCGAGGGCAGGGGCTCGAACCGCAGATCACGGAACACCTCGGCCAGTGGTTCGGTCACCTGATCGCCCAGCACCAGCGACAGGCGCTGAAAGCTGGCGATGTCGATATCGTCGGTCATCGCGGTCTGGTCAAAGCCGATCCGCACCCCCAGTTCGCCCTCGTAGCAGCGAAACGCCTGGGTTCCGACCAGCGTGCCGCCCAGGCGGAACACGCCGGTGCGCGCCATGGCCGAAATCACCTGACCCGAGCCTTGGTCGGTCATCAGGCAACCTTCGGCCCGCAGGATACGCATCAGCCGGGCGCGTTCGGGCTGGCTGTCCTGTTCGGCCGCGCGCAGGGCTTGCAACCGTTCCAGGCGCTGGCGCAGTTCGGCATCGTCTTCGCCGATATAGCGGTCGATGGTGCGGTCGCCGATACGGAAATGGTCATACCAGTAACTTTTCTGGCCCACCTTTTTCAACCGCGGCACCCCGCGCAATTCGCTGACCGCCGCATCCTTGAGATGGCGCAGCAGGTCGGTCCAGGCCGCGACCGCGACCGGCGAAAGGTTCTGGATCACGGGTTACCCCACGGAATAATTATTGTGGGGTAAGATAGCGAGAAACATCTTGTGCCACAATAAATTTCATGTGGGGTAAGCGGTCCCGCTCAGTCCATCGGCTGGTCCGGGCTGGCGGCAACCAGTTCCAGCGGCGCGGCCGGAGCATCCAGATGCTCGACCCCCAGCGGCGCGGTGGGTCGCGCCAGTCGCGACCTGACGACCCACAGCAGCCGCTGCTGCGCGCGGGTGATCGCCACATAGGCCAGGCGTTTCCACAGCGCCACGCCGGCCTCGCTGCGGCCCGACCAGGCGGCCGCGGCAATGTCGGGGGCAAAGACCTGCACATCCGGCCATTGGCTGCCCTGGGCCTTGTGGATGGTCACGGCCGCGCCGTGCAGGAAGGTTGCGCCCATGCGCGCGGCATAGGGGATAAAGGGTTCCTCGACATCCGGGGTCTCGATCTTGACGATGCTGGCGGCGGAAAGGCGCGGATCTTCGGCCCCGACGACATGCAGGCGCGAAAACCCCGGCTTGCGTCCCGGCCCCAGATAGACCACCTGCGCGCCCTTGATCAGGCCTCGCGCCTCAAGATCGATGCGCTTCTTGCGATGCTTCAGCGGCAGTTCCAGCCCGTCGCAGATCAACGGCTCGCCCGGCAGCAGGGCATCGCCTGGGGCGCCATAGGCGGCGCGAAAGGCCTGGATCAGCTTGACGCGGGTGATGTTGCGCCACACCAGGACCGGGCTTTGCGCCATCAGGTCGGATTCGACGCGTTCGGCCCAGACCACGCGCGGATCCCGGGCGGCGGCGTCGCGGATCATGCGCTCGAACCCGTCGAACTCCAGATCGGGGTCGGCAAGGGCATGGGCCAGGTCCAGGATGGGGCTGTCGTCCTGTTGGCGGTGGATGCGATTCAGCATCAGCCGCTGCGGTGCCGGCAGCCGGTCGAACACCATCTGCCCCGATTGCCCCACAGGTGCCAGCTGTGCCGGATCGCCAAACAGGATCAGCACGGGAAAGATTTCGCGCAGGTCCTGAAGCTGGCGTTCGTCCAGCATCGATGCCTCGTCGATCAGGCCGATGTCCAACCCGTCCTCGCGTCGTTTCCAGCCGCGGATAAAGTCCGAACCCCGCAGCCCGGCCGCCGCCAATGCGCCGGGGATCGAGGCGTGCTGGTCATAGAATGCCTTGGCCCGATCCAGCGCCGTCTCGGTCAGGCCCTCGATCACGCCTTCGACCTTCGGGCGGTCGCCCGCACCGGTCAGCCAGTCGGCGATGCGTTCATAGTCGGGATCATAGACGGGGGTGTAGAGGATGCGGTGAATGGTGGTTGCCGGCACGCCGCGGGTGCGCAGCACGAAGGCGGCCTTGTTCGTGGGCGCCAGGATCGCCACGCTGCGCCGGTCCTTGCGCCGCTTGCCCTCGTAATCGCCCGAAACCAGATCGACGCCGATGCCGCGCAGCGCCCTGGTCAGTTGCGCCAGCAGCAAGGTCTTGCCCGAACCGGCCTTGCCGATCACCGCCAGCACCCGGGACTGGCCTTCGACAGGCGGCGACAGTTCCTCGGAAATCAGATCGACGCCCGCCTGTTCCAGCGCAAGGGCAATGGCGTCCCAGGCCTCGGCCTGATCGGGGGAAAGCGCGGGTTGGGTCATGCGCCCTTGTAGCGGCTGCGGCGGGGGCTGGAAAGGGCGCCCGAGGGTTCAGCCGCGCTCGTCCTTTGGTGAATCCATCACCACATGGGTGGTGATGGTGGCGATCTGGGGGAATGCGCCCAGCACCTCGATGTGAAAGCGGCGATAGGCGTCAAGATCGGGCACTTCGACGCGCAGCAGATATTCCACCGACCCGGTGATGTTATGACATTCGCGCACCTGCGGCGCGGCGATGCAGGCGCGCTCGAAGGCCTTCTGCGCCTCGTTGGAATGGCGCGACAGGCCGACGGTGACATAGGCGGTAAAGCCCGCCTGCCGCGCCGCCGGCGACAGGACGGCGCGATAGCCCTGGATCAGCCCGCGCCGTTCCAGGTCCTGCACCCTTCGCAGGCAGGCCGAGGGCGACAGCCCCACCGCCGCCGCCAGCTGTTGATTCGGCATCCGGCCCTGCCGTTCCAGGATGCGCAATATCCGCGCGGAAATCTGGTCGATTTCGAAATCAGGTTGCAATTATGTTTCCAAGGAGGTGGTGAAAGATCAGGAATTGCGGGCGGGATGCCGCAATATTGCGCGGACGAATGGAGATGCGCAATGACCTATCAGGTGCTGCTGGCGCTGGCGGGATTCGCCTTTGCCACCTCGATCACGCCGGGGCCGAACAATATCATGCTGATGACCTCGGGCGCCAATTTCGGCCTGCGGCGCAGCCTGCCGCATCTGCTGGGCGTCGCGCTGGGCTTTGGGGCGATGGTGGCACTGCTGGGACTGGGTGTCGATCGGCTGATCGCGCAATCG
Source organism: Paracoccus sp. SMMA_5_TC (assembly GCF_009696685.2). Taxonomy (NCBI): domain Bacteria; kingdom Pseudomonadati; phylum Pseudomonadota; class Alphaproteobacteria; order Rhodobacterales; family Paracoccaceae; genus Paracoccus; species Paracoccus sp. SMMA_5_TC. The sequence continues at coordinate 2,461,412 of NZ_CP102355.1, read as the reverse complement.
CCGGCCCTGGCGCAGACAATGAAATGGGTCAGCATGGCCTATGTGCTGTGGCTGGCGTGGAAGATCGCGCATGCTTCCGCCCCCACAGCCGGGCGCGTCGCCGCGCGGCCGATGAGCTTCTGGGCGGCCTGCGCCTTTCAATGGGTCAATCCCAAGGCCTGGATGATGGCGCTGGGGGCGCTGTCGGCCTATGCTGCCAGCGCGGGCGGGGCCTGGGTGGTGGCGCTGGTCTTTACCCTGGTCAACCTGCCTTCGGTCACGGTCTGGACGGTGCTGGGGCAGGGGCTGCGCGGCGTGCTGCAACAGCCGGCGCGACTGCGGCTGTTCAATCGCAGCATGGCTGTGTTGCTGGTGCTGTCGATGTTGCCGGTGCTGACCCATTAGGACGGCACCGGCCGACCCGGGCTAGCCGCGAATGGCGGCCAGCATGCGATGCACGTTGTCGGGATCGGCATCGGGGGTGATGCCGTGGCCCAGGTTGAAGATGTGCGGGCCACCCGAAAACGCCTGCACGATGCGGCGCGTTTCGGCCTGAAGCCGGGGGCCGCCGGTCACCAGCAGGCGCGGGTCCAGATTGCCCTGGACGCAGCCGTCGCACTGGACATTGGCCGCTGCCCATTCGGCAGCGACGGAATTGTCCAGCGCCACGCAATCCGCGCCGGTTGCGCGGGCAAATCCGGCGTAGCGCGCGCCCGCCTCGCGCGGGAAGGCGATGATCGGGATGCCGGGGTGGCGCGACTTCAGCGCCTTGATGATGCGGCGCGCGGGGGCGATGGCGAAATCGTCGAAATCCGCGCCCTTGAGCGAGCCGGCCCAGCTGTCGAACAGTTTCACCACCTCGGCGCCGGCCTCGATCTGGGCTGACAGGTATTCGATGGTGCCCTGGGTTATGCGGTCGATCAGCGCCGAAAAGGCGGCGCGGTCGGCGGCCTTGAAGGCATGTGCGGGGCCTTGATCGGGCGTGCCGCGCCCGGCGATCATATAGGTCGCCACTGTCCAGGGCGCGCCGGCAAAACCGATCAGCGTGGTTTCGCGCGGCAATTCGCGCGACAGGATGCGCAGGGTTTCATAAACGGGATTGAGGGTGTCGTGAATCGCCTCGACCGGTTTCAGCGCCGCCACGCCGGCGGCATCGGTGATGGTCGACAGGCGCGGCCCCTCGCCGGTAACGAACCACAGCTTGGCACCCAGTGCCTGGGGCAGCAGCAGGATGTCGGCAAACAGGATCGCCGCGTCGAAACCATAGCGGCGGATCGGTTGCAGCGTCACCTCGGCCGCCAGTTCGGGCGTGTAGCACAGCGACAGGAAGTCGCCTGCCTGGGCGCGGGTCGCACGATATTCGGGCAGATAGCGCCCCGCCTGGCGCATCATCCACACAGGGGGAACGGGCAGACGCTCGCCCTTCAGCGCGCGCAGGATGGTTTTTTCGGACATGGATCACCTCTGGCCCCTTCATGGCCGGGTTGTCCCCGTTGTCAAGGCCGCGCGCCGGCGGTAATGCCGGGGCATGACCCAGATGCCCGATCCCCAGAACCCCCTTTGCATCGGCACGCGCGGCTCGGCCCTGGCCTTGGCGCAAGCGCATGAAACCCGCGACCGGCTGATGACGGCCCATGGCCTGCCCCAGGATGCCTTTCGCATCGTGGTGATCAAGACCACCGGCGACAGGATCCTTGACCGGCCCTTGAAGGACATCGGCGGCAAGGGGTTGTTCACCCGCGAGATCGAAGAGGCCCTGGCTGGCGGCGACATCGACATCGCCGTGCATTCGATGAAGGATATGCCCACCCAGCAGCCGGATGGGCTGGTGATCGACTGCTACCTGCCGCGCGAGGATGTGCGCGATGCCTTCGTGTCCGACCGCTACGGCGCCATTGCCGAACTGCCGCCGGGGGCGGTGGTGGGATCATCGAGCCTGCGGCGGCGCGCGCAACTGGCGGCGCGGCGCCCGGACCTGCGGCTGGTCGAGTTCAGGGGCAATGTGCAGACAAGGCTGAAAAAGCTGCAGGACGGCGTGGCGGTGGCAACGTTCCTGGCCATGGCCGGGCTGTCGCGGCTGGGCATGACTGATGTCGCCCGCTGCGCCGTCGATCCCGACCAGATGCTGCCCGCCGTGGCCCAGGGCTGCATCGGTGTGGAACGGCGGGCCGATGATGCGCGTGTCGCGGCGCTGCTGGCGCCGATCGCTGACCCCGACAGCGCCCTGCGCATGGCGGCCGAGCGTGCGTTCCTGGCCCGGCTGGATGGTTCGTGCCAGACGCCGATCGCGGGGCTGGCCGAGTTGCAGGGGGACCGGTTGCGACTGCGGGGCGAGATCCTGCGCCCCGACGGCAGTCAGGTGATCGCCGGCGAACGCCTGGGTCTGTCCACCGACGGCGCCGCCATGGGCCGCGACCTGGCCGAGGAATTGCGCGGCCGCGCCCCGGCCGATTTCTTCGACTGGACCTAGGCCAGCAGCAGCGCCAGCAGCGCCAGCGCCAGCAGGCCGATGGCTCGGCGATAGAGATCAAGACCCCGCCACAGCGCCTGCGCGTCCGGGTCGCGGGCGGTCCCGTTCAGCCAGGGTTCGTCGTTTTGCACGCCCTGATAGCTGCGGGGCCCCGACAGGCGCACGTTCAGCCCGCCCGCCATGGCCGATTCCGGCCAGCCGGCGTTGGGCGAGCGGTGCCTTCGCGCATCGCGCCAGATGACGCGGGCAGCGCGGCCGCCTGCGGGCGGGGATGCCAGCAACAACAGCAACGCCGTCAGGCGCGCGGCCGGCAGATTCACCAGATCGTCCAGACGCGCGGCCACACGTCCGAACAGCAGGTGGCGCGGGCTGCGGTGGCCGATCATCGAGTCGAGGGTGTTGATCGCCTTGTAGGCGGCGATGCCGGGCAGGCCCGCGATCGCTGCCCAGAACAGCGGCGCCACCACCCCGTCCGAGGCGTTTTCGGCCAGACTTTCCAGTGCAGCCCGCGCGATGGGCGCGGGTTGGTCGTCCAGGTCGCGGCCGACGATCTTGCCGACCTCGGCCCGGGCGGCGGACAGATTGCCCGCTGCCAGCGGGCGCGCCACCGCGGCGACATGGTCGTGAAGCGACCGCGCCGCCACCAGCGGCCATGCCAGCAGCCCCAGCAACACCGCGCCCCCCGGCAGCGGCAGCAACACCCAGCTCAGCGCCAGCGCCGGCAACAGCGCCGCAACCACCGTGACCGCCACCGCCAGCGCCCCGCGCAGGACGCGCGCGCGGCCGCGGTTCCAGCGCCGGTCCAGCGCCGCGATCAGCCGGCCGATCCAGACCACCGGATGTCCGATACGGCGATACAGCGCCTGTGGCCAGCCGATCAGCGCATCGACCAGCAAGGCGACAAGTGCGATGGTCAGCGTGGTGTCGCCGGCGATCATGCGTGCAGCCTGTTCACGGCCTCGACCCCCCAGCCGAAGGGGGTGCGGATCAGGATGCTGAGCGACAGCGGCTCAACGGCAAAGGCCAGCGCGGCGGGGCCGACCGCCAGCGCCAGCGCTGCCCGCACGGTGCCGGCATGGGCGACAATCGCCACCGTTCCCCGCGCCTGATGCAGCACCGGCTGCACCCGTGCGGCCATGTCCTGAAAGCTTTCGCCGCCCGGGGGGCGGTGCTCGGCCAATTGGGCGTGCGACAGCGCCCCCAGGTCCGGCATGCTTGCGCCGGGCTGTTCCCAGCTGCCGAAATCCTGTTCCCACAATGCCGGTTGCCATTCCGGCTTGATCCCCATTGCGGCGCAGGTCTGACGACAGCGCAGGGCCGGACTGGCCCAGAAGGTCGCGGCACTGTGCAATTGCGCTGCTGCCCAGGCCAGCGCCTGATGGTTTTCACAATTGGCAGGCGCATCGCGTCGCCCTGCCAGTCCCGGAACCGCAAGCGGCGCATGGCGCAACAGCAGCAGGCGGGATTCGGGGGCAGGGGGCATGGCGGCATCCGGGACTGTCGGGGATGGATGGCGCGCTGGGGTGGTCATGTCAATCCACGCAAAGGCTTGCGCCGAATCTGTCTCGCGCGCAGGATTGCCGCCACGCCGCACGACAGGCTTGACGCAGCCCCCGTGCAGATGGCATACGGCACGAAATGAACGCTCGTTCAATAACGGAGGGTCTGGCCGATGTTTACCTCGGGGATGGAATTCGATCTGGGCGAGGATGTGAACGCCCTGCGCGACATGGTGCATCGCTGGGCGCAAGAGCGCGTCAAGCCGATCGCGGCAGAGGTTGACCGCACCAACGAATTCCCCAACGAACTTTGGCCGGAAATGGGCGAGATGGGGCTTTTGGGCATCACCGTCCCCGAGGAATTCGGCGGCACCGGCATGGGCTATCTGGCGCATGTGATCGCGGTTGAGGAAATCGCCCGTGCCTCTGCCTCGGTCAGCCTGTCCTATGGCGCGCATTCCAACCTGTGCGTGAACCAGATCAAGCTGAACGGCACCGACGAACAGCGCCGCAAATACCTGCCCGACCTGTGTTCCGGCAAGGCCGTGGGCGCGCTGGCCATGTCTGAAGAAGGTGCGGGCAGCGATGTGGTCGGCATGAAGCTGCGGGCGGAAAAGAAGAACGACCGCTATGTGCTGAACGGCAATAAATACTGGATCACCAACGCGCCCGACGCCCAGACGCTGGTAGTCTATGCCAAGACCGATCCCGAGGCTGGCAGCAAGGGGATCACCGCCTTCATCGTGGAACGGGGGATGAAAGGTTTTTCGACCTCGCCGCATTTCGACAAGCTGGGGATGCGGGGGTCGAACACGGGCGAGCTGATCTTCGACAACTGCGAAGTTCCGTTCGAGAACGTCCTGGGCGAGGAAGGCCGCGGCGTGCGGGTGCTGATGTCGGGGCTGGATTACGAACGTCTGGTGCTGTCGGGGATTGGCACCGGCATCATGGCGGCCTGCCTTGACGAGGTGATGCCCTATGTCAAGCAGCGCAAGCAGTTCGGCCAGCCGATCGGTTCCTTCCAGCTGATGCAGGGCAAGATTGCCGACATGTATGTGGCGCTGAATACCGCGCGCGCCTATGTCTACGAAGTCGCCAAGGCCTGCGATGCCGGCAAGGTGACGCGTCAGGATGCGGCGGGCGCGGTGCTTTATGCCAGCGAACAGGCGATGGTGCAGGCGCATCAGGCCGTGCAGGCCCTGGGTGGGGCGGGTTTCCTGAACGACAGCGTGGTCAGTCGCCTGTTCCGTGATGCCAAGCTGATGGAAATCGGCGCCGGCACCAGCGAGATCCGCCGCATGCTGATCGGCCGCCAGCTGATGGACCTGGCCTGATGCGTTGGCTGGCGGTGCCGGCGTTGATGCTGGCTCTGCCCATGTCTGCCACGGCCGAGCAGGCCCCGGCCCGGGTGCCCTATGACTCCGCCGCGCTGTCTGCCTGTCTGGATCGCACGGCATCGCAGCGTGGCGACCTTGCCGGCTGCGTCGGGTCGCCGGCGCGTCAATGCCAGGAAAGCCTTCAGACGGCCGATCCGCCTGGGCTGGTGGGTTGTGTCGTGGCCGAGATGCGCGAATGGGACATGCTGATGACCGCCTGGCTGGAAAAGGCCCTGCAAGTGGCGCGTCAGCGCGACGGCGCCAATGCGGGGGCCGAGCCTCTGGCGCCGGTCCTGCAACAGGCGCAGGCCCATTGGGTCGGCTATCGCACGGAAATGTGCCGCTATTCGCTGCTGCTGGACGGCGCTTCGGATACGGCCAGTCTGGCGCAGGCCAATTGCGGGTTGGACCTGACCGCCCGCCACGCGCTGCGCCTGCATGCCTTGGTCGGTGACCGGCCATGAATGCCGGGGGGCCGATGCTGCGGCCCCCGGGTCGCGCCTGTCGGGCGCAAGCGACCGCCTTTCATCATGCCCCTGCTGTCCGGGGCGACAAGGGATGACAACATGAAACTGCTTTCCGCAGCCTTGCCGTCGTCCGATGCGTTCCGCGCCAACCGCGCCGCGCATCTGGACATGCTGGAAACCGTGCGCCGTGCGGCGCTGGCCGCAGCGGCCGGCGGCGGCGAAAAGGCGATGCAGCGCCATGTCGCGCGCGGCAAGATGCCGCCGCGGGAACGGGTGGCCAATCTGCTTGACCCGGGCAGCCCTTTCCTCGAAATCGGCGCCACCGCGGCGCATGGCATGTATGACAACGAGGCCCCGGGGGCCGGGGTCATCGCCGGGATCGGTCGCGTCCACGGTCAGGATGTGATGGTCGTGGCCAACGATGCCACCGTCAAGGGCGGCACCTATTACCCGATGACGGTGAAAAAGCACCTGCGCGCCCAGGAAATCGCCCAGCAATGCCATCTGCCTTGCGTCTATCTGGTGGACAGCGGCGGCGCCAACCTGCCCAACCAGGACGAGGTGTTTCCCGATCGCGACCATTTCGGCCGCATCTTCTACAACCAGGCGCAGATGTCGGCGCAGGGCATCGCCCAGATCGCGGTGGTGATGGGTTCGTGCACGGCCGGGGGCGCCTATGTGCCGGCGATGTCGGATGTCACCATCATCGTGCGCAACCAGGGCACCATTTTCCTGGCCGGACCGCCGCTGGTGCGCGCCGCCACGGGCGAGGTGGTCAGCGCCGAGGATCTGGGCGGGGGCGACGTGCACACGCGCCTCTCCGGTGTGGCCGATTACCTGGCCGAGGATGACGCCCATGCCCTGGCCATGGCCCGCCGCGCGATCGCCAACCTGAACCGCACCACCCCGGCAACGGTGCAATGGCAGTCGCCCGAGCCCCCCGCCTACGACCCCGAGGAGATTCTGGGCGTCGTTCCGGCCGATCTGCGCACGCCCTATGACATCCGCGAGGTCATCGCCCGCGTGGTCGATGGCTCGCGCTTCGACGAATTCAAGGCGCGCTTCGGCGAAACGCTTGTCACCGGCTTCGCACATCTGGAAGGCTGCCCCATCGGCATCATCGCCAACAACGGCGTGATCTTTTCCGAAGCGGCACAGAAAGGCGCGCATTTCATCGAACTTTGCTCGATGCGGGGCATCCCGCTGGTGTTCCTGCAGAACGTCACCGGCTTCATGGTTGGCCGCAAATACGAAAACGAAGGCATCGCCCGGCATGGCGCCAAGATGGTGACGGCCGTCGCGACGACCAATGTGCCGAAGATCACCATGCTGGTCGGCGGCAGCTTCGGGGCGGGGAACTACGGCATGGCCGGCCGGGCCTATTCGCCGCGTTTCCTGTGGACCTGGCCCAACAGCCGCATCAGCGTCATGGGCGGCGAACAGGCGGCGGGCGTTCTGGCAACCGTGCGCCGCGACGGCATCGAACGCGCCGGCGGCACCTGGTCGGCCGAGGAAGAGGCCGAGTTCAAGCGCCCCACCATCGAGATGTTCGAGCGCCAGAGCCACCCGCTCTATGCCTCGGCCCGGTTGTGGGACGATGGCGTGGTCGATCCGCGCCGCACCCGCGATGTGCTGTCGCTGTCACTGCGCGCCAGCCTGAATGCTCCGATCCCGGCGCCGCGCTTCGGCATATTCAGGATGTAGGACGATGGGCTTGCATCCCGCCGCGACAATCGCCGTTTCCTTCATTCCCGCGCCGGACCAGGCGGAACTGTCCGCCCCGCTCCCGCGCGCTACAGGAGCTGTCTGATGTTCCAGAAAATCCTGATCGCCAACCGCGGCGAAATCGCCTGCCGGGTCATCGACACCGCCCGCAAGCTGGGCGTGCGCACCGTCGCCGTCTATTCGGATGCCGACCGCGGTGCGCGCCACGTCTCGCTGGCGGACGAGGCCGTCCATATCGGCGGGCCGGCGCCACGCGACAGCTACCTGCGCGGCGATGTCATCATCCAGGCCGCGCTTGATACCGGGGCCGAGGCGATCCACCCGGGTTACGGGTTCCTCAGCGAAAACCCCGATTTCGTCGATGCGGTCACTGCGGCGGGTCTGGTGTTCATCGGACCTTCGGCCAGCGCCATTCGCAAGATGGGGCTGAAGGATGCCGCCAAGGCGCTGATGGCCGAAGCCGGGGTGCCGGTGGTTCCGGGCTATCACGGCGAAAACCAGGATCCGGCGCATCTGCAGGCGCAGGCCGACGCCATCGGCTATCCGGTGCTGATCAAGGCTGTCGCAGGCGGCGGCGGCAAGGGAATGCGCCTGGTCGAACGCGCGGGCGATTTCCCCGCCGCGCTGGAATCGGCCCGGGGCGAGGCGGCAACAGCCTTCGGCAACCCCGCCGTCCTGATCGAGAAATACATCCAGCAGCCGCGCCACATCGAAGTGCAGGTGTTCGGCGACGGCACGCGCGCCGTGCATCTGTTCGAGCGTGACTGTTCGCTGCAGCGCCGCCATCAGAAGGTGATCGAGGAAGCACCCGCCCCCGGCATGACGCCCCAGATGCGCGACGCCATGGGCGCGGCGGCGGTGCGCGCGGCCGAGGCTATCGGCTATGCCGGGGCCGGGACCATCGAATTCATCGTCGATGGCAGCCAGGGCCTGCGGCCCGATGGTTTCTGGTTCATGGAAATGAACACCCGCCTGCAGGTCGAACATCCGGTCACCGAACTGATCACCGGCGTCGATCTGGTCGAATGGCAGCTGCGCGTCGCCAGTGGCGAGCCGTTGCCCGCAAGCCAGGACCAGCTGACCATCACCGGCCATGCCTTCGAGGCCCGGCTGTATGCCGAGGATGTTCCGGCGGGCTTTCTGCCTGCCACCGGCACGCTGGCGCATCTGGCCTTTCCCGAACACGCCCGCATCGAAACCGGCGTGCGCAAGGGCGATGTCATCTCGCCCTGGTATGACCCGATGATCGCCAAGATCGTGACCCATGGCGCTACCCGCGCCATCGCGCTGCGCGAGCTTGAGGCTGCGCTCGAGGATACCGAGGTGGCCGGTTCGGTCACCAATGTCGATTTCCTGATTGCATTGACCCGCCATCCCGGCTTTGTCCGTGGCGAGGTCGATACCGGCCTGATCGGCCGCGATCTGGACAGTCTGGTCGAGGCCGCAGCCCCCGATCCGGGCAGCCGCGCGCTGGGGGTGCTGGGGCTTGCCGGTCTGGACGACCCGGCCAAGCGCGGCGGTGTCACCTTGTGGCAACCCCTGCGTCGCACCATTGCCTGGGACGGCGGCGAGGCGGTGCTGGAGGTTCTGGGCCCCGGCGCTGCGCGCGTGACCCTTGACGAGCGCACCCATCAGATCGGCTACGAAGGTGGCCGCTGGTGGGTCGATGGTCGGCCCCGGCGCTGGCGCATCGTCAACCATGCCGCCGGCAGCAGCGTCTTTGGCGGCCGCTCGCTGACGCTGGTGCCGCTGGACCCGCTGGCGCGGGGTGGCGCCGAGACCGGCGGCGGGCTGACCCTTTCGCCCATGCCCGGCCTGGTGAAGGCGGTATTCGTCAGCGCCGGGCAAGAGGTCGCGGCCGGTGACCGGCTGGCAGTGCTGGAAGCGATGAAGATGGAACACACCCTCACCGCCGCCCGCGACGGCCGCGTGGCCGAGGTTCTGGCCCAGGCCGGCGATCAGGTCGAGGCCGGCGCGCCGCTGATCCGGCTGGAGGACGAGGATGGATGAGCTGACGCTGTGGCATGTGCCGCAGTCACGCTCGATGCGGGCGCTGTGGTTGCTCGAGGAAATCGGCTGTCCCTTTCGGGTCGAGACGATGGACTTCTTCGACGGATCGCTGCGGCGCCCGCCCTATGACGCCATTCACCCCGTCGGACGGGTGCCGGCGCTGCGCGACGGCACCCACGTCCTGCACGAATCCGGCGCCATCGTCGAATGGCTGTGCGAGACCCGTGCGCCGCATCTGGGCTGCCCGCCCGGCGCACCGGGCCGCGCTGCATGGCTGGACTGGATGCATTTCGGCGAAACCCTGGGCCAGCACATCGCCAATCTGACGCAGCACCATATCGTGCTGCGCCACGACTGGCAGCGTTCGCCCACGGTCATGCGGCTTGAAACCGCACGGCTGTCGCGTGCGCTCGGTCTTGTCGAACAGGCGCTGGAGCGTCACGACTGGCTGATGGGGATGTTTTCGGGCGTCGATTGCCAGCTGGGCTATTCGGTCTGGGTGGCGGCGCGCTTCGTCGATCTGCGCGACCGCCCGTTGCTGGCCGCCTATCGCGACCGCTGCGCGGCGCGCCCGGCCTTTCAGCGCGCGCTGCCCCCGCCCGGCACGCCCGTGATCTATGAACGCGATTTCTATGAGGTGCCCGATGTCCCGGCAGGTTGAGATATTCGAGATGGGCCCGCGCGACGGGTTGCAGAACGAAAAGCGCCTGATCCCCACCGCCGACAAGATCGCGCTGGTCGATCTGCTGTCGCGCGGCGGCTATCGGCGCATCGAGGTGACCAGTTTCGTCAGCCCGAAATGGGTGCCGCAGATGGGCGACGCCGCCGAGGTGATGGCCGGCATCACCCGCGCGCCGGGCGTCAGCTATGCCGTCCTGACCCCCAACATGAAAGGCTATGAGGGCGCGCGCGCCGCGCAGGCATCCGAGGTGGCGATCTTTGCCTCGGCCTCCGAAGGCTTCTCGCGCGCCAACCTGAACGCGACCATTGCCGAAAGCCTAGAGCGGCTGGCACCGGTCGCGGCCGCCGCGCGCGCCGACGGTATTCCCGTGCGCGGCTATGTCAGCGTGGTGACGGATTGCCCGTTTGACGGGCCGACCCCGCCGGAGCAGGTCGCCCGCGTGGCCGCGGCGCTGCGCGACATGGGCTGCTATGAAGTCAGCCTGGGCGATACCATCGGTCAGGGCCGCCCGGAAAGCATTGATGCCATGCTGTCGGCGGTGCTGGACGAACTGCCTGCCGACCGGTTGGCCGGGCATTATCACGACACCGCCGGGCGCGCGCTGCAGAACATCGATGCCAGCCTGGCGCGCGGGCTGCGGGTATTCGACGCCGCTGTGGGCGGATTGGGGGGCTGTCCCTACGCCCCCGGCGCGGCCGGCAATGTGGCAACGGAAAAGGTGGCGCGGCATCTGGCGGCGCATGGCTATGACACCGGGCTTGACATGGCGGTGATCGAACAGGCGGCCGAGATGGCCCGCAAGATGCGAGGAGATCTGTGATGTCCACGATCCGGATAGAGACCGACGCGCGCGGCATTGCGCATCTGTGGCTGGCGCGCCCGGAAAAACACAATGCCCTGTCCGCGCAGATGATCCGTGAACTGACCGCTGCCGCGCAGACCCTGGGCCAGGATCCCCAGGTGCGCGCGGTTGTGCTGGCTGCCGAAGGCGCCAGCTTTTGCGCCGGCGGGGATCTGGGCTGGATGCAGGACCAGATGCGGGCCGATGCCGAAACCCGCCGTGCGGGCGCCCGCGAGCTGGCGATGATGCTGAATGCGCTGAACGAATTGCCCAAGCCGCTGATCGGTCGCGTGCAGGGCAATGCCTTTGGCGGCGGCGTGGGGATGATTTCGGTCTGCGACGTGGCGATCGGCGTGCCCGAGGCGCGCTTTGGCCTGACGGAAACCCGGCTGGGGCTGATCCCCGCCACCATCGGCCCCTATGTCCTGGCCCGCATGGGCGAGGACAAGGCCCGGCGCGTCTTCATGTCGGCGCGGCTTTTCGGTGCCGAAGAGGCGATGCGGCTGAACCTGCTGGCCGCCACCGCCGCCCCGGACGCACTGGACGCCGCTGTCGAGGCCGAGGTTCTGCCCTATCTATCCTGCGCGCCCGGAGCCGTCGCCGCGGCAAAACGGCTTGCCCGACGCCTTGGTCCCCCCATAACCGCCACCCAGATCGACATGAGCATCCAGGCGCTGGTCGATGCCTGGGAAGGCGGCGAGGCGGCCGAAGGCATTTCCGCCTTTTTCGACAAGCGCAAGCCTGCCTGGGCGGTGGCGCAGGGCTAGCCATTGCCAGGCTATTGCCTGCGATGCCATGCGGGCATAATCATTGCAGGCATCCGTGTCCGGATGGCCATGATCGCAGGGCGCATGGCTTCATCGTTTTCCCTGGTGGTCCATAGGGGGTGCTGATGCAGATGCCTGTTGCCAATGCGGCCATCGTGGCCCGTCGGGCGGCCATCGTCGCCCGTTTGCGACAAGCGGTCCCCGATGCCGTGATCGATGATCCGGCGGAAACCCGCGCCTATGAATGCGATGCGCTGTCGGCCTATCGCTGCCCGCCGCTGGCAGTGGTGCTGCCAGCCGATACGGCACAGGTGGCAACGGTGTTGCGCATCTGCCATGAAGAAGGCGTGCCGGTGGTGCCTCGCGGTGCCGGCACCAGCCTGGCTGGCGGCGCCATGCCAACAGCGGATGCGGTGGTGATCGGTCTGTCGCGGATGACTGCGCTGCTGCAGGTCGACTTGACCGACCGGCTGATCCGGGTGCAGGCCGGACGCACCAACCTGTCGGTCACCCAGGCGGTCGAGGGGCAGGGGTTCTTTTACGCGCCCGATCCCTCCAGCCAGCTGGCCTGCGCGATCGGCGGCAATATCGCCATGAACTCGGGCGGGGCGCATTGCCTCAAATACGGCGTCACCACCAACAACCTGCTGGGGGTGACGCTGGTGTTGATGGATGGTTCGGTCGTCGAACTGGGCGGACCGATGGGCGAGGCGCCGGGGCTTGATCTGCTGGGCGTGGTCTGCGGTTCCGAAGGTCAGCTTGGCATCGTGACCGAGGCGACATTGCGCATCCTTCCCCGCCCGGCCGGCGCCCGGCCGGCCCTGATCGCCTTTGACAGTTCCGAAACCGCCGGCGCCTGCGTGGCCGCCATCATTCGCGCCGGCATCCTGCCGGTGGCCATCGAATTCATGGATCGCCCCTGCATTCGGGCGACGGAAGCCTTTGCCAATGCCGGCTATCCCGATTGCGAGGCGCTGCTGATCGTCGAGGTCGAGGGAACAGCCCCGGAAATCGACGAACAGATGGCGCTGATCCGCCAGATCGCCCAAGGCTTTGCGCCGCTGGAGTTCCGGGAAAGCCGGTCCGAGGATGAATCCCGTCGCATCTGGCTGGGCCGGAAGTCTGCATTTGGCGCCATGGGCCAGATCAACGACTACATGTGCCTGGATGGCACCATTCCGGTCAGCGCCTTGCCGCAGGTTCTGGGGGGCATCGCCGAATTGTCGCGCCGCTTCGGGCTGGATGTTGCCAATGTCTTTCATGCCGGTGACGGGAACATGCATCCCTTGATCCTGTATGACGCCAATGCTCCGGGCGAATTGCAACGATGCGAGGACATGGGGGCCGAAATCCTCAAGCTGTGCGTGCGCGTGGGCGGCTGCCTGACCGGCGAGCACGGTGTCGGCGTCGAAAAGCGCGAGTTGATGACAGAACAGTTTTCCGACATCGATCTCGAGGCGCAGATGCGCGTCAAGGACGTGTTCGATCATGCATGGCTGCTGAACCCCGCCAAGGTGTTTCCCTTGGCCATTTCTGCCCCGCGCCGTCAGGGGACAGCCGATGCGGCCTGACCATGCGTCCTGAAACCGAAGCCGAACTGGCCCAGATCATCCGCGAGACGCGCGTGCCTCTGTCGGTGACCGGGGGCGGCAGCCGCCTGCGCCCGGACGAGGGGCAGGGGCAGCGGCTGGAGACGACCGGGTTGTCGGGTGTGGTGCTGTATGAACCCGCCGCGCTGACCGTCGTGGTTCGCGCCGGCACCTTGCTTCAGGATCTGCAACAGATCCTGGCGTCCGAAGGGCAGATGCTGGCCTTTGAGCCGGACCTTCGGCCGGGATCGACCATCGGCGGGGTGGCGGCCAGCAACAGTTCCGGGCCGCGCCGGGTCCTGGTTGGGGCCTGCCGCGATGCCATGCTGGGCGTGCGATTTGTCGACGGTCGGGGTCAGGTCATCAGCAATGGCGGACGGGTGATGAAGAACGTGACCGGCTATGATCTGGTCAAGCTGATGGCGGGTTCCCGGGGCACGCTGGGGGTGCTGAGCGAAATCGCCCTGCGCACGGCGCCGCTGCCGCCTTGTGCCGTCACGTTGGCCTTACCCGGGCTGGATGCCGCCGCGGCATTGCCTGCGCTGACGGCGGCGTTGAGCGGGCCTTTCGATGTCTCCGGGGCGGGGTGGCTTCCGGATGCCGGGGTTCTGCTGCGGCTCGAGGGGCTGCCGGTTTCGGTCCGGGAACGGCGCCGGGCGCTGACCGACCGACTTGCACCCTTTGGTTCCCTGATCGAATCCGATGCTGCGCTGTGGCCGCGCCTGGTGCCGCGCATGGCGCAAGGCGATCTGTGGCGGGTGATCTGCCGCCCGTCCGAGGCGCCGGCGCTGCTGGCGCATCTGCCGCAGGTTCTGGCCATGGATTGGGGCGGGGCGCTGATCTGGGCGGACCTGCCTGCGGGGCAGGCGCCGGATCTGCCGCCCTGGTCCGGGCATGCCACCCGTGTGACCGGGGATCATGCGATGACATTGCCGGCCACGGCGCCGCTGGTGGCGCGGCTGAACGACAGCCTGCGCCGGCGCTTCGATCCGCGCGCGCTGTTCCAGGGGGGGGCGTGATGCAGACGCGTTTCACCGAAGATCAGCTCAAGGATCCTCTGACCGCGCGATCGAACCGCATCCTGCGGGCTTGTGTGCATTGCGGTTTCTGCACCGCCACCTGTCCGACCTATCAGATTCTTGGTGACGAACTGGACAGCCCGCGCGGCCGCATCTACCTGATAAAGGAAATGCTCGAGAGCGGTCGTGACGCCGATGCCCGCACCGTCACCCATCTGGATCGTTGCCTTGGCTGCCTGTCGTGCATGACGACCTGCCCGTCGGGGGTCGATTACATGCATCTGCTCGATCACGCGCGGCTGCATGTCGAACGGACCTATCGGCGGCCCTGGCGCGACCGGGCGCTGCGCTGGCTTCTGGCCCGGGTTCTGCCCTATCCGACCCGGTTCCGGTTGGCCCTTCTGGGCGCGCGACTGGCGCGGCCGTTTGCCCGCGTACTCCCCGATGCGCGTCTGCGCGCGATGCTGGCCATGGCGCCGCGCAGCCTGCCGCCGGTCAGCCGCAATGATGATGGCCAGGTTCTTGCCCCCCATGGCCCGAGGCGTGCGCGCGTGGCGCTGATGCCGGGCTGCGCCCAGCGCGCGCTCAACACCGATATCAATGATGCCACCATCCGTCTGCTCCGCCGTGCTGGTTGCGAGGTCGTCATCCCCGATGGCTTCGGCTGCTGCGGCGCGCTGACCCATCACATGGGGCGGGAACATGATGCGCTGCATGCTGCCCGCGCCAGCATCGCAAGCCTGCTGGCCGCCGATGCCCGGGCGCCGCTGGACGCCATCATCATCAACGCTTCGGGCTGCGGCACCACGATCAAGGATTATCCCAGCCTCTTCACCGGCGACCCGATATTGCCGCAGGCGCAACGTGTCGCCAGCCTTGCCCGCGACATCACCGAATTTCTCGATGGAAGCTGGCCTGATGGCGGGCACCTATCCGCGGGGTTTTTCGAGACATCTGCCGCCGGAAAGGGGCTGCGGGTCGCATACCATGCGGCATGTTCATTGCAGCATGGCCAGCAGATCCGATCGGCGCCGAAGTCCCTTCTGGCGCGGGCGGGTTATGAGGTGGTCGAGCCAGAGAATGCGCATCTTTGCTGCGGATCGGCTGGAACCTACAACCTCTTGCAACCCGAGCTTGCAAACGAACTGCGCAGGCGCAAGGTCGCCACCATCCAGGCGACCAGCCCGCAGGTCGTTGCTACGGGAAACATCGGTTGCATGGTCCAGATAGGCGCAGGAACCGACCTGCCGGTCGTGCATACGGTCGAACTGCTGGACTGGGCCAGCGGCGGGCCAAGACCGGCGGCGCTGACCCCTTGAAAACCTGGACGGCATTTCCCAACTGAATGCTGTCGACGGCCAGATGGCGTCGACGGATTGCCCGCCCTGATCGGGGGGCGCCATTTGTATCGCTTGAACCAAGGATGCGAAACATGCGTAATTTCGACCTGACCCCGCTTTACCGTGCTTCGGTCGGCTTCGACCGTATGGCTGATGTGATGGATCGTGCCCTGTCGGCCGATATCGCCAGCTATCCCCCCTACAACATCGAAAAGACCGGCGAAAATACCTATCGTATCACCATCGCCGTGGCCGGTTTCGGTGCCGAGGATCTGACCGTCGAGGTCAAGGATGGCGCCGTGATCGTTTCGGGCAAGAAAGCCGCCGAGGACGAAGGCCGCACCTATCTGCATCGCGGCATCGCCACCCGCGCTTTCGAGCGTCGCTTTACCCTGGCCGATCATGTCCGGGTCGAGGGCGCCAGCCACGAGGACGGCATGCTCAATATCGATCTGGTCCGTGAAATCCCCGAGGCGCTGAAGCCCCGCCGGATCGAGATCAGCCGCCCTGCCAAGGCGGTCGAGCGTCTGGACGCCTGAGCCTTCAGGCTTGCGCGCCTGAAGCCCGTAAACCAGGCTTGCCGCGACGAACGGGCCGGGGCCGAAAGGCCCCGCGCCGGGCGCGCCCTTCGATGGGGCGCGAACGGCGGACCCGGGCGGATTGCTGACCGCCCTCGAAACTCTCTCGGAATTGCCGTTGGCGCCTGCCTTGCAGGCGCCTTTTTCGCGTGGCCATGACCGTTGGTAAGGTCAGAACCGTCGGCGTGCCCGCAGTGCGGCGGTGATGGTGCCGTCGTCCAGGTAATCAAGCTCGCCGCCGATCGGCACCCCCTGCGCCAGGCTGGTGACCGCGACACCGGTCGGGGCCAGCGCCTCGGCGATGTAATGGGCGGTGGTCTGGCCGTCGACCGTGGCGGACAGCGCCAGGATGACCTCGGTGATGTTCTCGCTGCCGATGCGGGCGATCAGCTGCGGCACCCGCAACTCATCGGGACCGATCTCGTCCAGGGCCGACAGGTTGCCGCCCAGCACATGGTAGCGTCCGCGAAACGCGCGCCCGCGTTCCAGGGCCCAAAGATCGGCCACATCGGTCACCACGCAGATCTCGCCAGTTGCCCGCGCCGGATCCTGACAGATCGGGCAGATATCGGCCTGGGTCACGTTTCCGCAGATCAGGCATTCGCGCGCCTTTTCGGCGACGCTGGCCATCATGGCCGACAACTGTGCCATCTGCCCCGCACGCTTGCGGATCAGGTGCAGCACGATACGCCGGGCCGAGCGTGGTCCCAGGCCGGGCAGCCGGGCCAGCGCCGCGATCAGCGCCTCGATTTCGTCCCCGGCAGGGGCCATGTCAGAACGGCATCTTCAGATCGGCCGGCAGGCCCAGTTCGCGCGACACCCGCTGCATTTCTTCGCCGGCCTTGTCTTGGGCGCGACGCTGCGCATCCTTGATCGCGGCCAGGATCAGATCCTCGACCACTTCCTTGTCCTCTTGCCGAAAGATCGACGGATCGATCTCCAGCCCCGTCAGTTCGCCCTTGGCGGTCGCCGTGGCGCGCACCAGGCCGCCGCCGGCTTCGCCGGTCACCGTCAGTCGGTTCAGACCTTCCTGCATCTCGGCCATCTTGGCCTGCATCTGCTGCGCGGCCTCCATCATTTTCGACAGATCGCCCATGTCGCCCAGACCCTTGAACATCGCTTACTCCTCGTCCTCGAAGGGATCCCATTCCTCGACCTCGGCCACGGGGCCATCGGTGCGGTCATGGGGGGATGTATCCTCGCCCATGGGGTTTTCAACCGCCACCGGCTGCGGGACCGGGCGGATACGGGTGATTTTCGCCTGCGGAAAGGCGGCCAGGATCGCCTGCACGGTCGGGCTTTCCATCGCCCGCGCCCGCGCCTCGGCTTCGCGCAGGGTGCGCTGTTCGCTGATCGTGGGCTGCCCACCCGAGGATGCCACGATGACCGCCCAACGCTGTCCCCCGGTCCAGCCGCGCAGCCTTTCGGCCAGACGCTGCGCCAGATCGCGCGGCGCGTTGTCGGTCGGCTGGAACTCGATGCGGCCGGGGGCATATCGCACCAGGCGCAGATGATCCTCGACCTCGAGCAGCAGCTTCATGTCGCGCATGCGACGGATCAGTTCCAGCACCGCCTGGAAATCGGGGAACGCCGCCAGCGCATCGGGTGACACCGCCAGGGCCGCCGCGCTGCCACCGGGGCGCAGGGAGACCTGCGCGGGCGGCCGGGCGGCGCGCGGGGCCGCGGCCGGCGCACTGGCCGCGGGGGCCGGGGCCGCGCCGCTGCGGCTGAAATCGCCCGCCGCCGCCGCGGCCTGCACCTTGCGGATCAGCGCATCGGGGTCGGGCAGATCGGCGACATGCGTCAGGCGGATCACCGCCATTTCCGCCGCCATCATGGCATTGGGCGCGGCGGCGACCTCTTCCAGCGCCTTCAGCAGCATCTGCCACAGCCGCGTCAGCACCCGCATCGCCACCCGGCCGGCGATGTCCTGGCCCCGGGCGCGTTCGTCGGGGCCGATGGTCGGATCCTCGAGCGCCTGGGGGGTGATCTTGACGATCGAGACCCAATGCGTGATTTCCGCCAGATCGCGCAGCACCGCCAGCGGGTCGGCGCCATCGGCATATTGCGCCTGCAATTCGGCCAATGCCTCGGCCGCGGCGCCGCGCAGGATCATGTCGAACAGATCCAGCACCCGGCCGCGATCGGCAAGACCCAGCATCGCCCGCACCTGCACGGCGGTGGTCTCGCCGGCGCCATGGCTGATGGCCTGATCCAGCAGGCTGGTCGCGTCGCGGGCCGAACCTTCGGCGGCGCGGGTGATCAGCGCCAGCGCATCGTCGCTGATCTGCGCCCCCTCGCGCGTGGCGATCCGGCGCAGCAGCGCCATCATCACCTCGGGTTCGATACGGCGCAGGTCGAAGCGCTGGCAGCGCGACAGCACCGTCACCGGCACCTTGCGGATTTCGGTGGTGGCAAAGATGAACTTCACATGCGGCGGCGGTTCCTCGAGCGTCTTGAGCAGCGCGTTGAAGGCGCTGGTCGACAGCATGTGAACTTCGTCGATGATATAGATTTTGTAGCGGGCAGAGGCCGCCCGATAGTGGACGGATTCGATGATCTCGCGGATGTCGTTCACGCCGGTGCGCGATGCGGCGTCCATTTCCATGACATCGACATGGCGCCCCTCGCTGATGGCAACGCAATGCTGGCAGGTGCCGCAGGGTTCGGTGGTGGGGCCGCCCTGACCATCGGCACCGATACAGTTCAGCCCCTTGGCGATGATGCGCGCGGTCGTGGTCTTGCCGGTGCCGCGGATGCCGGTCATCACGAAGGCCTGCGCGATCCGGTCGGCGGCAAAGGCATTGCGCAAGGTGCGCACCATCGCGTCCTGACCGACCAGATCGGCAAAGGTCTCGGGCCGGTATTTACGGGCCAGCACTTGATAGGTGGTGTCGCTTTCGCTCATCTTCCGGTCCTGTTCGACCGGGGCAGATTAACGGGGCCGGCGCGGGCCGGCAACCGCATCAGTCTGCCTGCCAGTCGAACACCAGCTGCTCGCGAAAGCCGAAGCCGGCGATATGCTTGGCGATGATGTCCTGAAACTGCGCCATGTCTGCGGCTGGGGCGGTGGCGCAAAGATGCAGTTCCGCCGCCGAGGCTGTCATTTCCAGCAACCGCCCGTCCGGCAGCTCGATCCGGCCCTGCTGGGGATCGAAGCTGACCTGGAACTTGTGGGCCCAGTGCTTGCAGAGCTGTTGCAGGTAGCGGCTGGCATGGGGGGTGGCGACGCGGCAGGTGGATCGGTCCATGGTCATCGGTTGTCCTTGTCTGATCTGGTCCGGCTGGCGTCGGCTGGCTGGTGGGGCGTGGGCATGATTGGCCCGTTCGTGGGCATGGGTATACCGTCGCCGGGCGCAGGATCAATCCCGCGCGCGCACCGTTGACCCGCCACGCCGGCCGGCATATCTGCGCTGCATGGCACGCGCACCCCTTCTTCAGCTTTCCGGCATCTCGCTGACCTTTGGCGGCAATCCGGTTTTCGACGGACTTGACCTGACCGTGCAACCCGGCGACCGGCTGGCGCTGGTTGGTCGCAACGGTTCTGGCAAATCGACGCTGATGAAGGTGATGGCCGGGCTGGTCGAACCCGACAGCGGCCAGGTCATTACCCCGGCCGGGGTCAAGGTCGGCTATATGGAACAGGATCCCGACCTGTCGGCCTTTCGCACGCTGGGCGAATTTGCCGGCGCCGGCCTGCCCGAAACCGAAGCCTATCGGGTCGAGATGGCGGCCGAGGGGCTGAAGTTCGATCCCGATCGGCCGGTCGCCACCGCCTCGGGCGGCGAAAGGCGACGGGCGGCGCTGGCGCGGCTGCTGGCCGAAGCGCCCGAACTGATGTTGCTGGACGAGCCGACGAACCATCTGGATATCCAGGCCATCGGCTGGCTGGAAGAGCAGCTGTCGGCAACCCGGGCGGGATTCGTGCTGATTTCGCACGACCGCGCTTTTCTGCGGGCGCTGACCCGCGCGACATTGTGGATCGACCGCGGCGAGGTGCGCCGCCAGGATCGCGGCTTTGAACATTTCGAGGACTGGCGTGAAACCGTCTGGGCGGCCGAGGACGAGGCCCGTCACAAGCTGGACCGCAAGATCAAGGCCGAGGCGCGTTGGGCCGTCGAAGGGATCAGCGCCCGGCGCAAGCGCAATCAGGGCCGTCTGCGCGCGCTGGCCGCGCTGCGTCAGGAACGCGCCAGTCAGATTCGCCGTCAGGGCACTGCCGCGATGGAACTGGACGCGGGGCCGCAATCGGGCAAGCGCGTGATCGACGCCAAGGGCATCTCGAAACGCTTTGGCGACCGCGTCATCCTGCGGCCTTTTGACCTGCGGGTGCTGCGCGGCGACCGGGTGGCCTTCGTCGGGCCGAACGGCGCCGGCAAGACCACGCTCATCAAGATGTTGACCGGCGAGATCGCGCCCGACAGCGGCGAAATCCGCCATGGCACCAATCTCGAGATTGCGGTGTTCGATCAGGCGCGTTCGGCCATCGACGATACCGTGACGCTGTGGGACGCGCTGGCGGGCGATCCGGCGATGCGGGTTTCGGGGCGGTCGGATCAGGTCATGGTTCGCGGCAATCCGCGCCATGTCGTTGCCTATCTCAAGGATTTCCTGTTCGACGAGGCGCAGGCCCGGGCGCCGGTGGGCAGCCTGTCGGGTGGCGAAAAGGCGCGGCTGCTGCTGGCGCGGATCATGGCGCGACCGTCCAACCTGCTGGTGCTGGACGAACCGACCAACGACCTGGACGTGGAAACCCTGGACCTGCTGCAGGACATCCTGGGCGATTACGACGGCACCGTGCTGCTGGTCAGCCACGACCGCGATTTCATAGACCGCGTGGCGACGCAGACGGTGGCGATGGAGGGCGACGGCCGGGCGGTGATCTATCCCGGCGGCTGGTCGGATTATATCGCCCAGCGCCCGCAATCCAACGCCGAACCCGCTGCCGCAGCCGAACCCGTGCGCGCGACCGCGCCCAGGCCCGAACCGGTCACCCCAGCGCCCGAGCGCAGCGGGCTCAGCTTTACCGAAAAGAAGCGGCTTGAGGCGCTGCCGGGCATCATCGAACGGCTCGAGGCGGAAATGGCCAGGCTGACCGAGTTTCTGGCGCAACCCGACCTGTTCCAGACCGCCCCGGTCAAGTTCCAGAAGGCCAGTGAAGGTCTCGCCGAGCGCCAGGCCGCCCTTGCCGCCGCCGAAGAGGAATGGTTGCAGCTGGCCGAACGCGATCAGCAGGGCTGAACCGAACCCCCAGTCGTGTTCCGCCAGCCGCAACGGCATCACCTGTTCAGCTTTGAACAGTCAGATCGCCATGGCCGCGCGCCGATCAAGCCCCTGTGGCCTTTCCGTGGCGCAAGCACCGATGCGTTGCCGCAGGGCGTCTTGTGCCCGCGCCGCCGCTGACCCGGCGATCATGATCCGGCAGATACCGGCATGGGCCGCGCTGTTTCGGGATCGGGTCTGCCTCTGGCGCGCTGCGTCTCGGTGCCTCTGACCAGAGCGGGCGGCTGATGCAGGCTTGGCTACCGAGAAGAATGGGGCAATCCGTATCCGGTGTCGTCTCGGGCCGCAGATCAAGGGGGGCAGGGCTTCATGTGCGTCCGGCTGGTCCATCTGCGGCGTGCCGGGTCGGCATGGCGGTCTGGCGCGAAGCATGGCCATCCGGAAACGAACACGGGTGAAGGCCATCGGGCCGGGCATGGGGCAGCCGTGGGCGCGGCGCCCCCGCCCGGATCACCTTGGCCAGGAACGAATTGCACCGGTCAGCAAGTGTTTGACGGTTTCGCCTGTGCCAGGGGCAACCTGTCGCAGCGGGCGCGGCCGGATGACGGCGCATCGCATCCCGATAGCGCGCATCGTTGAAAGGATGTGAACCGGCCTGCCATGCGGTCGATTGCTGCGGCCTTCCAGCCTATCGCGATTTTCTGGACCGGCGGATGAGCCTGTCGAGACAGCACGAAGCCCGCAACCGGCGTGGCGCGGGGATAGCTGCGTGCAACGAAAAAGGCCGCCCCGAGGGGCGGCCCGATATGCGTTTCGGCGCGATTACATCATGCCGCCCATGCCGCCCATGTCGGGCATGCCAGCAGCCGGAGCCTTCGGCTCGGGCTTGTCGGCGATCATGGCTTCGGTGGTGATCAGCAGGCCTGCGACCGAGGCAGCATCTTCCAGCGCCGTGCGCACGACCTTGGCCGGGTCGATGACGCCGAACTTGAACATGTCGCCATATTCTTCGGTCTGGGCGTTGAAGCCGAAAGCCTTGTCGGTCGATTCCCGAACCTTGCCGGCCACGACTGCACCGTCCACACCAGCGTTCTCGGCGATCTGGCGCATCGGGGCTTCCAGGGCGCGGCGGACGATGGCGATGCCGGCGTCCTGATCCGAGTTCGCGCCGGTCAGGCCTTCCAGCACCTTGCCGGCCTGCACCAGAGCGACGCCGCCGCCCACCACGATGCCTTCCTGCACCGCAGCGCGGGTCGCGTTCAGCGCGTCATCGACGCGGTCCTTACGCTCCTTGACCTCGACTTCGGTCATGCCGCCGACGCGGATGACGGCAACGCCGCCAGCGAGCTTCGCCACACGCTCTTGCAGCTTTTCGCGGTCGTAGTCCGAGGTGGTTTCCTCGATCTGCTGGCGGATCTGGGCAACGCGCGCCTCGATTTCGGCCTTTTCGCCGGCGCCATCAACGATGGTGGTGTTGTCCTTGTTGATGGTGATCTTTTTGGCGCGGCCCAGCATGTCGATGCCGACGTTCTCCAGCTTCATGCCCAGGTCTTCGCTGATGACCTGACCGCCGGTCAGGATGGCGATATCCTGCAGCATGGCCTTGCGGCGATCGCCAAAGCCGGGGGCCTTGACGGCCGCGATCTTCAGACCACCGCGCAGCTTGTTGACGACCAGCGTGGCCAGCGCCTCGCCCTCGACATCCTCGGCAACGATCAGCAGCGGTTTCTGCGACTGGATCACAGCCTCCAGCAGGGGCACCATCGGCTGCAGCGAGGACAGTTTCTTTTCGTGCAGCAGGATATAGGCATCCTCCAGCTCGGCGACCATCTTGTCGGCATTGGTCACGAAATAGGGCGACAGGTAGCCACGGTCGAACTGCATGCCTTCGACCACTTCGACCTCGGTCTCCATGCCCTTGTTTTCTTCGACCGTGATGACGCCTTCATTGCCCACGCGCTGCATGGCTTCGGCGATCTGCTGACCGATGAAGCTTTCGCCGTTGGCCGAGATGGTGCCGACCTGAGCGACTTCCGAGCTGTCGTTGACGGGACGCGCAGCGGTCTTGATGGCGTCGACAACCTTGGCGGTGGCCAGATCGATGCCGCGCTTGAGATCCATCGGGTTCATGCCCGCAGCAACGGCCTTCATGCCTTCGCGCACGATGGCCTGAGCCAGAACGGTGGCGGTGGTGGTGCCGTCGCCGGCCTCGTCATTGGTGCGCGAAGCAACTTCGCGGACCATCTGGGCGCCCATGTTCTCGAACTTGTCCGACAGTTCGATTTCCTTGGCCACCGACACGCCGTCCTTTGTGATGCGCGGCGCGCCATAGGACTTGTCGATCACGACATTGCGGCCTTTCGGGCCCAGCGTCACCTTGACGGCATCGGCCAGAATGTTCACGCCCTTGAGCATGCGGTCGCGGGCGTCGCTGTTGAACTTGACTTCTTTCGCAGCCATTTGGTGTGTTCCTTGAATGAGTTATCTGGAAAAAGCGATCAGGCGATGATGCCCAGGATGTCGCTTTCCTTCATGATCAGCAGCTCTTCGCCGTCCACGGTGACCTCGGTGCCCGACCATTTGCCGAACAGCACCCGATCGCCAGCCTTGACCGCCGGCGCGATCAGTTCGCCCGAATCCTTGCGCGCACCTTCGCCAACGGCGACGACTTCGCCTTCGGCCGGTTTTTCCTTGGCGCTGTCGGGGATGATCAGCCCGCCCTTGGTTTTCTCGTCCGACTGGACGCGACGGACCACAACGCGGTCATGCAGCGGTTTGAAAGCCATGTGAACACTCCGGTGTTACAGGTGATTATGTTGTTGGCACTCTGCCTTGGTGAGTGCCAGTGCCGCTGATCTAGGCAGAGCCCGGCGGCCTGTCAACAGGGAGGCGCGCAAAAAAAG
Source organism: Paracoccus sp. SMMA_5_TC (assembly GCF_009696685.2). NCBI lineage: Bacteria > Pseudomonadati > Pseudomonadota > Alphaproteobacteria > Rhodobacterales > Paracoccaceae > Paracoccus > Paracoccus sp. SMMA_5_TC. The sequence goes on along the minus strand of NZ_CP102355.1, from coordinate 2,436,944 downwards.
ATCGCATCCCGAGCTGTCAGCATCGGCAGGTTCAGCCGCCAAGCGAGCGGCCGGGATTTCGGCTGGTCGCACTTGCGCCGAAGCCGCCGCGGCTTTGCACCTGCGCCGCAGTCATCGGCGGCTTGCCGATCGTGGCGGGCGCGCGATTGAAGGTGGAGCTGGCAACCTTGCCCGCGCCGTTGTTGGTGGCAAAGGACTGGTCGCCCTTCGGGGTGGCGAAGCGGCCGTCGGCCGTGCGCACCATCGGTTGCGAAAAGATGCCGCCGCCGCGCGACAGCATCGATCCCATCATGTAACCCACCAACAGCGGCATGAAGGAAAACCCGCCACCGCCCTGTTGCGCGGCCGGGTCGCTGCCGCAATTTCCGACCCCGTGCTGCTGTTCGCACAGCTCCTTCGATTCATAGCGCGGCGCTGTTTCCAGATGTTCCTGTTGCGCGGCGGCAAAGTTCTGGCGGCAATCCTGTTCGGTGAACCACAGGCTGTTGTCCTTGCTGGCGGCGATACAGCTTTCAAGATCCGGGAAAGAGCGCGCATCGACGCGCTCGTCCTCGCAGGCGGCAAGGGCCAGGGTCGCGGTTCCGGCCAGCACAAGGGCGACATGGCGCGAGCGTTTGCGGTGGCGGGTCGTGGTCATGGTCAGCCCTCGATGAAATGCGGCTTGAAGCGCGACAGGTTGTGGGTGATGGGCGATGTGTCCTCGCGCAGGCCAAGCCCGCAGCAATGCTGGCCAACGATCCAGCTGCCCAGCACCGGGTGAAAGCCGCCGAAATCCGGCAGTGGCGCCAGGGCTTGCACGATCATCGGGTGATGCGAATAGCTGTCATCGGCATGGCACAGCGGCGGCTGGCCCGGCCGGTGCAGGGTGACCCCCGCGCCCTCGCGGGAATAGATCGGCTTCGTCACATGTCCGCGCGCCAGCCGGTCGCGGGCGGCGTCGAAGGCCGCGGCGACATGGGCGGCGGGCTGGCCGCCGGTCAGCGCCTGCTCGACGTCCTCGGCAAAGAACGCCGGCAACAGGTTCGGGTGGCCGGGAAACATCTGCCACAGCACCGGCAGCAACCCCTTGTTCGACACCACCGCCTTCCACGGCGGTTCGATATAGCGCGTGCCCGAGCCGACCAGATGTTCGGCGTAGCTGTCGCGCAGCATGTCCTCCCATGGATAAAGCTTGAACAGCGTGCCGATGACGCGGGACTGGCCGTCGGCAAACTGTCCATCACTGGTCAGACCGATCTGCGCAAGATCGGTGAAATGCGCGCCCAGGCCTGCCTCGCGTGCGGCCCAGGCAAGGGTCTCGACGGTGGCGTAATCCTCGGGGTTGCTGCTGTCGGCGGCGAAATGCACGTCCTCTCCGGGGGCGCAGATCTCGGCCCAGCGCGCCACCAGCGATTCGTGGATGCTGTTGAACTGGTCGCAATCCGCGCCCAGCACGCCGGCCGCCTGCTGCTGTTCGAACCACAGCCACTGATAGGACGCCGATTCGTAGAGCGCCGTCGGTGTGTCGGCATTGTATTCCAGCAGCAGCGCCGGGCCCTGGCCGTCATAGGCCAGATCCAGCCGGCCATACAGTTCGGGTTCGCCCTGTCGCCAGCTTTCGGCCAGCAGATCCCAGTGTTCGGCCGGGACATGCAGGCGCCTCAAAAGCTGTTCTTCGCCCAGGATCCGCTCGGCCGCCGCCCGGCACATCTGATGCAGCTCGGTAGAAGGCGCCTCGATCCGATCTTCGATTTCGGAAAGGGTAAAGCAATAGGCGCTGGTTTCATCCCAGTAGGGCTGGCCGTCCATGTCGGCAAAACTGAACCCCAGCCGTGCGGCCTCGTCTCGCCAGCCCGGCCGTTCGGGCAGGATGCGTTTTTCCATGATATCTCCTTGGCAATCCAGATAGGGTGCGGGGGCGGGGTGACGCAAGACCGTCGGGGGGCTTGCGATGCCGTAATCTTCACGCCAAGCTGCTGCCATTCCAGCCCCGCGTGTGACGGGGCGCGACAACAGGGATGAACAGATCATGCAGCACCGTTTCCCGCTTCGCGCGCTTCTGATGGCGACGGCCGTCGCGATTGCCGCGCCGGCCGCCCTTGCCGAAACCCCGGCCGATACGCTGGTCGTCGCCGCGCAGATCGACGACATCATCAGCCTGGATCCGGGGCAGAGCTTCGAGTTTTCGGGCCAGGACGTGGTCAAGAACCTGTATGACCGGCTGGTCGATTTCGACCCGCTGGATCTGGACGCCGGCATCAAGCCCAGCCTGGCCGAAAGCTGGGAGGTCAGCGAGGACGGCAAGACCATCACCCTTACCATGCGCGAAGGCGTCAAGTTCCATTCCGGCAACCCTGTCCGGGCCGAGGATGCCGCCTGGTCGCTGCAACGCGCCGTCAAGCTGAACAAGTCGCCCGCTTTCATCCTGAACCAGTTCGGCTTTACCCCGGAAAATGTCGACCAGCAGGTGACGTTCGAGGGCAACCGCCTGATCCTGAAGCTGGATCAGCCCTATGCCCAAAGCTTCGTGCTGAATTGCCTGGCGTCGGAAATCGGGTCGGTGATCGACAAGGAAACGGTGATGGCCCATGTCGAGGGCGATGATCTGGGCAATGCCTGGCTGTCGACCAATGACGCGGGGTCCGGCCCCTTCACCCTGGCCGCGTGGAAACCGAACGAGGCGGTGCAACTGGCCGCCTATGCCGATTACTGGCAAGGCGCGCCCGCAATGCAGCGGGTGATCGTGCGCAACGTTCAGGAAAGCAGCGCCCAGCGGCTGTTGCTGGAACAGGGCGACATCGATGTTGCCCGCAACCTGACCCCCACCGATGTCGAGGGCATCGCCGGCAATGACAAGCTGAAGGTGGTGGACGAAATGCGCGGCCGCATCCTGTATATGGGCCTGAGCCAGAAGGATCCGCTGCTGTCGCGCCCCGAGGTGGTCCAGGCGATGAAGCATCTGGTCGATTACGCCGGTATCGAGGGCAGCTTCCTGAAGGGGCAGTGGAAAACCCATCAGAACTTCCTGCCCGCGGGCTATCTGGGCGCCTCGGACGAAAACCCCTGGAGCCATGACATCGAAAAGGCGCGCAAGATCCTGACCGACGCCGGCATCACCTCGGGGACGGTCAAGACGGTGGTGCGCGACATCCCCGAATATGTGAACGTCGCCCAGACCTTGCAGGCGGCGATGTCGCAGGTCGGGCTGACGCTGGAAATCCAGCAGATGACCGGGGCGCAGGTGCTGGACGCCTATCGCGCCCGGCAGGTGCCGATCTTTATCGGCGAATGGGGGCCGGATTATGCCGACCCGAACACCAATGCCTCGACCTTTGCCTATAACCCGAACAATGCCGATGACGCCAAGCTGTCGCAGCTGGCCTGGCGCAACAGCTGGGCCGTCCCGGACGAGATGAACAAGGCCACCATCGCTGCCACGCTCGAGGGTGACACCGACAAGCGCGTGCAGATGTATCTGGACATTCAAAGCCAGTATCGCGAGATCGCGCCGATCATCCCGATGTTCCAGAAGATCGAGCAATCGGCGATGCAGAAGAACGTCCAGCACTGGACCACCGGCGGCTCGGTCAGTTCGATCATGTATCGTCAGGTGACCAAGGAATAGTCGCTTGGCCGTGCCTGCAATCGCGCCCGGTCGCAACCGGGCGCGCCATCACCGACGCCTGAAAAGCCTGGGCGGGGTCGCGCTGTCGCTGCTGCTGACGCTGCTGGGGCTGCTGCTTGTCACTTTCGTCATCGGTCGGGTCATGCCGATCGATCCGGTGCTGAAGGTGGTGGGCGAACGCGCCACCCAGGCGCAATACGATGCCGCCCGCCTGGCGATGGGGTTGGACAAGCCGCTGTGGCAGCAGTTCCTGCTGTATCTGGGCGATGTGCTGCGCGGCGATTTCGGACGCTCGATCTCGACCGGGCATCCGGTGGCGCAAGACCTGCGGCGGGTGTTCCCCGCCACGCTGGAACTGGCGACGCTGGGCACGCTGATCGGCGTGGGCGTCGGGGTGCCGCTGGGGGTGGTGGCGGCGGCTCGACGCGGCGGCTGGGTCGACCAGATCGCGCGCGTCGTCGCGCTGATCGGCTATTCCATGCCGATCTTCTGGCTGGGGCTGATGGGGCTTTTGCTGTTTTACGGAACGCTGGGCTGGGTCGGCGGCCCGGGGCGACAGGGCATCATCTATGACGGCATGGTGCCCACGGTGACCGGGATGATCCTGGTCGACAGCGTGATCGCCGGCGACTGGTCGGCTTTCCGCGATGCCTTCAGCCACATCATCCTGCCCGCCAGCCTGCTGGGCTATTTCAGCCTGGCCTATATCAGCCGCATGACCCGCAGCTTCATGCTGGACCAACTGTCGGCCGAATATGTCACCACCGCCCGCGTCAAGGGGCTAAGCGAAACCCGCGTCATCTGGGGCCATGCGTTTCGCAACGTGCTGGTGCCGCTGATCACGGTGATCGCGCTGAGCTTCGGGTCGCTGCTGGAGGGTTCGGTGCTGACCGAGATCGTGTTCAGCTGGCCCGGCATCGGCCAGTATATCACCAAGGCGCTGCTGGCCGGGGACATGAACGCGGTCCTGGGCGGCACGGTGGTGGTGGGCAGCTGCTTCGTGGCGCTGAACCTGTTGTCCGACATCCTGTATCGCGTTCTGGATCCGAGGGCGAAATGACCCAGACCACCACCCGCGAATGGCTGCTCAGCGATGCGCCGCAGACCCGTCGACAGGCGCGGCTGGGGGCGCTGTATCAGGGTTGGTTGACCTTTCGCGCCAATCGGCTGGCGATGCTGGGGCTGGCGATCCTGGTGCTGCTGGTGCTGGTGGCGGCGTTCGCGCCCTGGATTGCGCCGCAAGATCCCCTGGCGCAGAATCTGGCGCAGCGGCTGCAACCGCCTTCGGCCGCGCATTGGCTGGGCACCGATGCCCTGGGCCGGGACATCCTGTCGCGGCTGATCTACGGCTCGCGCGTCACGCTGTTCATCGTGGGCACGGTGGCGTTGGTGGCACCGGTGATCGGGCTGTTGATCGGCACGGTGGCGGGCTTTGCCGGCGGCTGGGTCGATCAGGTGCTGATGCGCGTCACCGACATCTTCCTGGCCTTTCCCAAGCTGATCCTGGCTCTGGCATTCGTGGCGGCGCTGGGGCCGGGAATCGGCAATGCGGTGCTGGCGCTGGCGATCACCTCATGGCCGGCCTATGCCCGGCTGGCGCGGGCCGAGACGCTGACCATCCGCAAGGCCGACTATATCGCCGCCGCCCGCCTGCAGGGGGCGGGTCGGTTGCGGTTGCTGGTGGGCCATGTCTGGCCGCTGTGCATAAGCTCGATGATCGTGCGGGTGGCGCTGGATATGGCGGGGATCATCCTGTCGGCGGCCGGCCTGGGTTTTCTGGGGCTGGGCGCGCAGCCGCCAATGCCCGAATGGGGGGCGATGATTTCCGACGGCCGCACCTACATTCTGGATTTCTGGTGGGTGGCGGCGATGCCGGGCATGGCGATCTTTGTCGTCAGCCTGGCCTTCAACCTGCTGGGGGACGGGCTGCGCGACGTTCTTGACCCCAAGGGGGACCGGACATGAGCCCGCTCCTGTCGGTGCGCAATCTGCGCGTCAGCTTTCCCACCCGCAGCGGCCTGTTCGAGGCCGTGCGCGGCGTCAGCTTCGACCTGGGGCGCGAGCGGCTGGGCGTGGTCGGGGAATCGGGCTCGGGCAAATCGATGACCGGGCGGGCGATCCTGGGCCTGGTGCGCCCGCCGGGCCGGGTCAGCGCCGATCGGCTGGAGCTTGGCGGCGAAAGCATCCTGAACCTGCCCGAGCGACAGATGCGCCGGTTGCGCGGCGCGCGCATCAGCATGGTGATGCAGGACCCCAAGTTCAGCCTGAACCCGGTGATGACCATCGGCGCCCAGATCGTCGAGGCCTATCGCCTGCACGGTGTCGACGCGCGTTCCGCGGCCCGGGACAAGGCGCTGGAGATGTTGCGCGCGGTGCAGATCCGCGACCCCGAGCGGGTCTTTGACGCCTATCCGCACGAAGTGTCGGGCGGCATGGGCCAGCGGGTGATGATCGCGATGATGCTGGCGCCCAATCCCGACATCCTGATCGCGGACGAACCGACATCGGCGCTGGACGTATCGGTCCGCAACGAGGTCTTGCGCATCATGGACCGTCTGGTCAGCGCCCGCGGCATGGGGCTGATCTTCATCAGTCACGACCTGAACCTGGTGGCGCAATTCTGCGACCGGGTGCTGATCATGTATGCCGGCCAGGTGGTCGAGGAATTGCCGGCGCGCGACCTGCACCTGGCCCGCCACCCCTATACCCAGGGACTGCTGAACAGCCTGCCGCGGCTGGATCGGCCGGTGGCGCGGTTGTCGGTGTTGCAGCGTCACGACAGCTGGCGCGAGGAGATTGGCGATGCCCGATGATATGCTGACGGTCGAGGGGCTGGACGTCTGGTTCGGCGACGGTCCCGACCGGGTCGATGCCGTGCGCGACGCCAGCTTTCGCGTGGCGCAGGGTGAAAGCTTCGGCCTTGTGGGGGAATCGGGCTCGGGGAAATCGACGATCCTGCGGGCGATAACGGGACTGATCGCGTCCTGGTCGGGCCGGGTCGAGGTCGCGGGCCAACCGGTGCGGGGTCAGCGGCGTTCGGCCGGGTTTCACAAGGCGGTGCAGATGGTGTTCCAGGACCCCTATGCCAGCCTGCACCCCCGACATTCGGTGGATCGGGTGCTGTCCGAAACCCTGCATCTGCAAGGCATGGATCAGATCGACGCCCGCATCACCCGGCTTCTGGATAGCGTGGGGCTGGGGCGGGGCTTTCGCTTTCGCTATCCGCACCAGCTGTCGGGCGGCCAGCGCCAGCGCGTGGCCATCGCCCGGGCACTGGCGGCCGAGCCGCGGCTGCTGTTGCTGGACGAACCGACCTCGGCGCTGGATGTCAGCGTGCAGGCCGAAATCCTGAACCTGCTCGGCGATCTGCGGCGCGAGCGCGGCCTGACCTATGTGATGGTCAGTCACGATCTGGCGGTGGTGGCGCATATGTGCGACCGGCTGGCAGTGATGCGCGCCGGTGCCATCGTCGAAGAAATGTCCGCCGCCGATCTGCGCCAGGGCCGGGCGCGCAGCGAATATGCCCGCGCCCTGCTGGCCGCCAGCAGCAGCTATGCCGAGGGCTGACTAGACCGCGATTCCGAACAGCCGCCCGATGCCGGCGGTGACGGCCAGGGCCAGCAGACCGCCCAGCACCACCCGCAGCACCGCGCGCAGCGGCGGGGCGCCGCCCGCCCAGGCCCCCAGTGCCCCCAGCGCCGCCAGCGCCAGCACCACCGCGACGATCACGCTGGCGATCACCGCGCCGCCCGGGGCCAGAATCGCGGCCAGCAGTGGCAGCGCCGCGGCGATGCTGAATGTCGCGGCCGAGGCCAGCGCGGCCTGGATCGGGTTGGCGTTCGACACCTCGCTCAGCCCCAGCTCGTCGCGCAGATGCGCCGCAAGCGCGTCGTGGCGGCTGACCTCGCGCGCGGCCTGAAGGGCGGTGCCAGGCGACATGCCCCGCGATTCATAGATCGCCGCCAGCTCGTGCAACTCGTCCTCGGGGGTGTCGCGCAGGGCGGCGGTTTCCCGGGCAATATCGGCGCGCTCGGTATCCGATTGCGAACTGACCGAGACATATTCACCCATCGCCATCGACAGTGCCCCGCCGACCAGCCCCGCCATGCCGGCAATCAGGATGGCATCACCCCCCGGATCGGCGGCGGCCACGCCGACGATCAGCGCCCCGACGGACACGATGCCGTCGTTCGCCCCCAGCACCGAGGCGCGCAGCCAGCCCATGCGGCTGACGAAATGCGGATCGTCGGGGTGGGCACTGGTGCGGGTGCGGGTGCGGGTCATGGCGGCCTCGGTCGGTTTTGGCGCAGATTATACCGGCGCGGGCGAAAGGCCAGCCTTGCAGCGCACGGTGGCTGCGGTCACTGTGGCATACATGCCAATGACGTTCGGGGCAGGGACAGCAACATGGACGATCTTGCGTTGCCGCCGGCAATGAATCTGATCGGTGGGCGCTGGCGGGCGGCGGCCAGCGGCCGGGAACTGCCGATGATCTCGCCGATCGACGGCCAGCCCTTTGCCGCGATCGCGGCGTCCGAGGCCGCCGATGTCGATGCCGCCGTGGCGGCGGCGCGCGCGGCGCTGGCGGGGGAATGGGGGACGCTGAGCGCGGCCCAGCGCGGGCGGCTGCTGCTGCGCCTGGCTCTGCGGGTCGAGGCCGATGCCGAGACCCTGGCGCAGATCGAGACGCGCGACAACGGCAAGCCGATCGCCCAGTCGCGCGCCGACATGACGGCGCTGGTCCGTTATCTGGAATATTACGGCGGCGCCGCCGACAAGCTGCATGGCGATGTCATCCCGTTCCTTCCCGGGCATCAGGCGCTGAGCCTGCGCGAGCCGCATGGCGTGACCGCGCATGTCATTCCCTGGAACTATCCGGTGCAGATTTTCGGCCGCTCGGTGGGCGCGGCACTGGCCATGGGCAATGCCACCGTCACCAAGCCGGCCGAGGACGCCTGCCTGACCATCCTGCGGCTGGGGCAACTGGCCGTTGAGACGGGATTTCCCCCCGGCGCGATCAATATCGTCACCGGTCTGGGCGAGGTGGCGGGCAGGGCACTATGCGAACATCCGGGGGTCGATTTCATCAGCTTTACCGGCTCGCCCCAGGTCGGCCAGCAGATCCAGAGGGCGGCCGCCCGCAACCACATTCCCTGCACGCTGGAGCTGGGCGGAAAGTCGCCGCAAATCGTTTTTGCCGACGCTGATCTGGCAGCGGCGCTGCCGGTGATCGTCAATGCCATCGTCCAGAACGGCGGCCAGACCTGTTCTGCCGGCTCGCGTGTGCTGATCCAGCGCGGCATCTGGGATCGGCTGACCGCGATGCTGGCCCAGGCGTTCGAGGCGGTCGAGGCCCGCCCCTCGACCGAAGGCGCCGTGCTGGGGCCGCTGATCTCGGCCCGCCAGCAGGCGCGGGTCGAGGCCTATATCGCCCAGGCCGATGCTCCGTTGCTGGCACGGGGCCGCATCGCGCCCGCGGTGCCGGCGGGCGGGTTCTATGTCGCGCCGGCGCTGTTCGGCCCGGTCGATCCGCAAAGCCCGCTGGCGCAAGAGGAAATCTTTGGCCCGGTGCTGGCGGCGATCCCCTTCGACACCGAGGCCGAGGCGGTGGCCATTGCCAATGGCACCGATTACGGGCTGGTTGCCGGGGTCTGGACCCGCGACGGCGACCGGCAGGCGCGCATGGCCCGTGCACTGCGCTGTGGCCAGGTGTTCATCAACTGTTATGGCGCCGGCGGCGGGGTGGAGCTGCCCTTTGGCGGGCTGCGCAAATCCGGTCACGGCCGGGAAAAAGGCTTTGTGGCGCTGCAGGAATTTTCGCGCCTCAAGACCATCGTGCATCGATTTGACTGACAGGAGGCGACGGATGCGGCTGCAGGGCAAGACGGCATTGGTGACGGGGGCAGGCTCGGGCTTTGGTCGCGGCATTGCCCAGACCTTTGCGCGCGAAGGGGCGCGGGTCGCGGTGGTCGACATTCGCACCGATGCGGCCGAAAGCGTGGCGCAGGGCATCGGTGGCTCGGCCCTGGCGCTTGGCTGCGACGTCAGCCGGGGCGATCAGGTCGCCGCCACGGTCGAGGCCGCGATGCAAGCCATGGGCGGGCTGGACATCGTGGTCAACAACGCCGGCTGGACGGTGCCCAACGGGCCGCTGCTGGATACGGACGAGGCCGCGTTCCGCCGCATCTTCGACGTGAACGTGCTGTCGATCTTTCACATGACCCACGCGGTCCTGCCGCATTGGCGCCAGCGCGGGCAGGGGGTGATGATCAACGTCGGCTCGACCGCCGGAATTCGGCCGCGTCCTGGCCTGACCTGGTATAACGCCTCGAAGGGGGCGGTGAACACCATGACCCGCAGCCTGGCCGTCGAACTGGCGCCCGAAGGCATCCGCGTGAACGGGCTGGCGCCGGTCATGGGCGAAACCGGGATGCTGTCGCAGTTCATGGGCTGCGAGGACACGCCGGAAAACCGTGCGCGCTTCATCGCGACCATCCCGCTTGGGCGGCTGTCGCAGCCGCAAGACATCGCCAATGCCGCGCTGTTCCTGGCCTCGGACGAGGCGGCCTTCATCACCGGGGTGATATTGGAGGTCGACGGCGGCCGCACGATCTAAGGCGGCTTAGGCGCGGGTCTGCGCCATCCGGGTGGCCAGGTTGCGCCAGGTCAGCGCCAGCAGGAACTGGATCATCAGCACCAGAACAATGGTCGGTGCCGGGGCGCTGTCCAGCCAGAAACTTGCCCATACGCCGCTGGTGCTTGCCACAGCCGCTGCCGCCACGGCCGTGGCCATCATGACCGGCAGCCGCCGTGTCAGCAGAAAGGCGATGGCTCCGGGCGCGATCAACAGCGCCACCGCCAGGATGATCCCCACCGCGCTGAGCATCGCCACCACCGTTGCCGCGACCATGGCCAGAAAGCCGTGCCGCAACAGGCCCAGCGGCAGCCCGGACACCCGCGCCTGCACCGGATCAAAGGCCATCAGCGCCAGATCACGCCATTTCAGCAGCACCACCCCGCCGATCAGCGCCGAAAGCACGCCGGCGATGCGCAGATCCTCGGGGGCGATGCCCAGCATGTTGCCAAACAGGATGTGGTCAAGATGCAGGTCGGTCTGAACCCAAGTATAAAGCACCACCCCCAGCGCGAACATGCCCGACATGACCACGCCCAGCACCGTGTCCTGCTTGACCCGGCTGTTGCCTTGCAGCCAACCCGACAGCAGCGCTGAGCCCAGACCCGCCAGGAATGCGCCCAGGATCAGCGGCAGCCCGGCGATATAGGCCAGCACCACCCCCGGCAGCACCGCATGGCTGACCGCGTCGCCCAGCAGCGACCAGCCGCGCAGCACCAGAAAGCACGACAACAGCCCCGCCGGGACCGAGATCATCAGCCCCACCAGCACCGCATCGCGCATGAAGGGAAAGGAAAGGGGCAGCAGCAAGGCCTCGATCATGCGGCCCTCCCGGCTGAGCCAGCGCGGCGGCGGGCTGCCATCAGCCCGTGTTTCGGCGCCAGCAGGAACACCGCCAGAAAGATCAGCGTCTGCAGGCAGACGATCACCCCGCCGGTCGCCCCGTCCAGAAAGAACGATACATAGGCCCCCAGCGCCGATGTGCTCACCCCGATGGCCACCGACAGCAGGATCAGTCGCGCGAAACGGTCGGTCAGCAGATAGGCGGTGGCGCCGGGCGTGACGACCAGCGCCACCACCAGGAATGCCCCGACGGTCTGCATCGCCGCCACCGTGCATGCCGACAGCAGGGTAAAGAACAGCACCTTCAGCCGACCGGGACGCAGTCCAATGGTGCGGGCGTGGCTTTCGTCAAAGAACACTACCAGCAGGTCGCGCCATTTCAACGACAGGACCAGCAAAGAGATGCCGCCGATCAACACCAGTTGCAGCGTATCCTGCGGGGAAATCGCCAGGATATTGCCCATGGTGATGGTCTGGACCGACACCGCCATCGGGTTGAGCGAAACCATGAACAGGCCCAGCCCGAAAAAGCCGGTGAATATCAGGCCGATGATCGCATCTTCCTTCAAGCCGCTGCGCTGGTTCAGAAACAGCATCGCCAGTGCCGCCAGCCCGCCCGACAGAAAGGCCCCGAGGGCAAAGGGCAGGCCCAGCATATAGGCCCCGGCGACGCCGGGGACGATCGAATGGCTCAGCGCATCGCCGATCAGCGACCAGCCCTTGAGCATCAGATAGGCCGACAGGAAGGCACAGACGCCGCCGACCAGCGCCGAAACCCAGATCGCGTTCCACATGTAGCCATAATCGAACGGCAGCAGCAGGGTCTGGATCATTCCCGTTGCTCCTGCCGCGGTTGCTGCTGGCCGTCATAGAATACCAGCGGTGTTTCGTCATCCGACAGCACCGTCAGCCCGCGCGGGTCGTCGTCATCGTGCAGGTTCTGCGCGCCCAGCACGAAATGCCGCAGCACCCCGCCAAAGGTCAGGCGCAGATTGTCGGGGGTGAACACCTGATCGGTGGGGCCATGGGCCAGCACCGTGCCCTTGACCAACACCACCCGGTCGCAGAATTCGGGCACCGCGCCCAGGTCATGGGTCGAAACCAGCATCACCCGACCCTCGTCGCGCATCTGCCGCAACAGGGTGATGATCGCGGCCTCGGTCTGGACATCGACCCCGGTGAAAGGTTCGTCCAGCAGGATCACCCGGCTGCCCTGCGCCAAGGCGCGGGCCAGGAACACGCGCTTGCGCTGGCCGCCCGAAAGCTCGCCGATCTGGCGGTGGCGATAATCCTGCATGCTGACGCGCGCCAATGCCTGATCGACAGCCTGGCGGTCGGCGGCGCGGGGACGGCGCAGAAACCCCATGTGGCCATAGCGGCCCATCATCACCACATCCTCGACCAGAACCGGAAAGGTCCAGTCCACTTCCTCGGCCTGGGGGACATAGGCGATCAGGTTCTGGCGCAGCGCCTGGGCCACGCTCATGCCCAGCACCCGCACCTCGCCGCGCGCGGCGGGCAGAAAGCCCATCAGCGCCTTGAACAGGGTGGATTTCCCGGCCCCATTCACCCCGACCAGCGCGGTGATCGATCCCGTGGGGACCGCAAAGCTGGCATCGCGCAGCGCGGTGAAGCCGTTGCGATAAGTGACCGTCAGCCCCTGCGCCACGATCCCGTCAGCCATCGGACAGCCCCTTGACGATGGTCTCGGCGGTCACGCGCAGCAGGTCCAGATAGGTCGGCACTGGTCCATCGGCTTCGGACAGGCTGTCGACATACAGCACCCCGCCATAGCGGGCGCCGGTTTCGGCCGCGATCTGGCGCGCCGGCCGGTCCGAGACGGTGCTTTCCGAAAACACCACCGGAATCCGATGTGTGCGGATCGCATCGACGACCCGGCGCACCTGCTGCGGCGTGCCCTGGGCGTCGGCGTTGATCGGCCACAGATACAGTTCCTGCAGGCCGAAATCGCGCGCCAGATAGGAAAACGCCCCCTCTGAGGTGACCAGCCAGCGCCGGTCCGGGGGCAGGGATCGCGCGCGGTCGCGGATCGGGCCGATGGTGGCGGCGATCTTTTCCTTGTAGCTGTCTGCATTGCTGCGATAGCCGCCAGCCCCGGTCGGATCGATCGCGGCCAGCGCCCCCGCGATGTTGTCCACATAGATCATCGCCGAATCCAGGGCCATCCAGGCATGGGGGTTGGGCTTGCCCTGATAGCTGCCGCCCGCAATGGGCATCGGCTCGATCCCCTCGGTCAGCGTGGCCGAAGGCAGGTTGCCCAGATTGCGCAGGAACTGCTCGAACCACAGCTCGAGGTTCAGGCCGTTGCGCAGCACCAGCTGCGCGTCCCGCGCACCGATCAGGTCGCTGGGGGTGGGCTCGTAATTGTGAATCTCGGCCCCCGGCTTGGTGATCGAGACCACATCGACCCGGTCGCCGGCCACATTGCGGGCCATGTCGGCCAGAATGGTAAAGGTGGTCACGACCTTCGGACGTGCGCCCTGGGCCCGCACCAAGGCGGGCGCGGCAAGCATGAACGCCGTGCCGGCCAGAAAGCTTCTGCGCTGCATGATCGACTCCGTTTGCACGCAATATCTGCGAACCGTTCGCAACTGTCAAGCCAGTTGCAATTCGCTCGCAACTAGGTCAGAAAAAGCGGATGGAGATCGAAGCCCGAGCCCTGGCCTTTGAACAGGCCCTGCGCCGCGCCGGCGTGCGCATCACCCGCCAGCGGGCTGCCTTGCTGCGGCTGCTTGCCGCGGCCGAGGATCACCCGGATGCCACGCGCCTGCATCAGCGGGCGACCGACAGCGGCGAAAGCATCTCGCTGGCCACGGTCTATCGGACGCTTGCCGCGCTGGAGTCGCAGGGCGTGATCCTGCGGCTCGAGTTCGAGGGCGAGCCCGCGCGGTTCGAGCCTGCCGACGGCTGCCACCACGACCACATGATCGATGTCGAAACCGGCGAGGTCATGGAGTTCGTCAACGAACGGATCGAGCGGTTGCAGGCAGAAATCGCCGCCGAAATGGGCTATGAAATTGTCCGTCACCGGCTGGAGCTTTACGTGCGGCGCCGCAAATGACGCTGACGATCTTTGACAAGATCATCAGCGATCGCGGATCGCGCTATGCGGTGTCAGGCGCCCCGGCCCGCAACCGAGCCGAGGTGCTGGCGGTTCTGGCCGAACTCAAACGCGACAAGCGTTTTGCCAAGGCCACCCACAACACCTGGGCCGCGATCCTGGACAATGAACCCGTCCGCGACGATGACGGCGAGGCGGGTGCGGCGCAGATCATCCTGCAAATGCTGCAACGGGCCGATCTGCATGACCATGTCGTGATCGTGACGCGATGGTATGGCGGAAAGCATCTGGGTGGCGATCGTTTTAGGCATGTGGTCGATGCCGTGCGGCATTATCTGGCACGGCTCGATCGCTAATTCGGCTCTGGCGCGGCGTGGGCGCGCAGCAGCTCCAGCGGCACGATGTCCAGCGTGCGGATATGCGTGGCTTGCAGCAGCACGCGCGGCGCTGCGAATTCCTGTGCGGCCTGAAGGAACCTGCTGGCGCACAGGCACCAGCGGTCGCCCGGCTTTAACCCCGGAAAGCGGAATTCGGGGCGCGGGGTGCTGAGGTCGTTGCCCAGATATTTCGACAGCGCCAGAAACTCGGCATCGACGATCACGCAGACGGTATGACGCCCGCGATCCTCGGGGCCGGTATTGCAGCAGCCATCCCTATAGAAGCCGGTCAGCGGCGCATTGGAACAGGGCAGCAGCTTGCCGCCCAGGACATTGATCTGCGGTTCCATCATCAAGGCTCCATGGTGGTGACCGACCCGACGCAATCTTCGACCTGAAGGCGCAGCGTTTTGCCGTCAGGCGATGCCCGAAGATATTGCGCCGCCGGGCGATCAAACACCAGTCGTCACCTTCCGGCAGAGGCTTGCGTCGCGTGCATTTCATCGACCGCCTGGGAAAATGCGCAAGGCAAAAATTTGAAAGTCTGACGCTTTCTGCTCTAACATAATGAATTATATGAATTTACCTGAACTTCTGACCCAGTGCCCTCAGTTTGTCGGCAAAGGTGGCGGGGGCAGGGTCCGGCTGCGGCGTGGAAACGATTCCCGACGCGGACCCTGGCCGGGCGGGCATGGGTTCGGCTGTGGGCTGATGTCCGGCGGCCTTCTTGCCACCATGGACCGCATTCATGAAACGGCCATCGTCGCCTGCGGCGAGATGCTCTGCGCCATCGGAAATGGCGCGCAACAGATCGTCCAGCATCCTCGCTTCGGCCTTGGGGAAATCGGACAGCACATAATCAGCGACCCGATTCTTGTCGCCCGGGTGACCCACCCCGATGCGCAGCCGCCGGTAACTGTCGCCGATATGCTGATGCAGCGAGCGTAGGCCGTTATGCCCGGCATGCCCGCCCCCGGTCTTGAGCCGCAGCTTGCCCGGCGGCAGGTCCAGCTCGTCATGCAGCACCAGCACGTCGGCCGGCGTCAGCTTCAGATAGCGCATCGCCTCGCCCACGGACTGACCCGACAGGTTCATGAAGGTCGCAGGTTTCAGCAGCAGCACGCGCTGTTCGCCCAGCCGGCCTTCGGTCGTTTCGCCCTGAAAGCGACTGCGCCAAACCGGAAAGCCATGATCGGCGGCGATGCGGTCCAGTGCCATGAAACCCACGTTATGACGATTGGCGGCGTATTTCGGACCGGGATTGCCCAGCCCCACGATCAGTTTCATGCGTTTCTCCGTCCTGGGGCGACAGATTAGCGGGCGTGCGAAAGCGGGGCAAATTTTATCGCTCTCTTGTCCTTGGGGCGCGGCGTTACTAAGACTCTGTCAACCTTTCGCGCCTAAGACCGATCCCTGGCGATCGCTGGCAGTCGGGCGAATCGCGAAACGGGCAGGCCAGGCAGGGACAAGAGCAAGGACAGACATGCACGATCCGGCAGAATTCTACATGAACACCCTCGTCCCCATGGTCGTCGAACAGACCAGCCGCGGCGAACGTGCCTATGACATCTTTTCGCGCCTGCTCAAGGAACGGATCATCTTTCTGTCGGGGCCCGTCCATGACGGCATGGCGACGCTGATTTCGGCGCAGCTGCTGTTTCTCGAGGCGGAAAACCCGACCAAGGACATCAGCATGTATATCAACAGCCCCGGCGGCGTCGTGACTGCCGGCCTGTCGATCTATGACACGATGCAATACATCAAGCCGCGCGTCTCGACCCTGGTCGTGGGGCAGGCGGCCTCGATGGGGTCTCTTCTGCTGTGCGCGGGCCAGCCCGGGCAGCGCTATTCGCTTCCCAACAGCCGGATCATGGTGCACCAGCCCTCGGGCGGCTTTCAGGGCCAGGCAACCGATATCCTGATTCACGCGCGCGAAACCGAAAAGTTGAAGCGGCGGCTGAACGAAATCTACGTCACCCACACCGGCCGCACGCTTGAAGAGGTCGAGCAGGCGCTGGAGCGCGATCGCTTCATGTCGCCGGAAGAAGCGCGGGACTGGGGCTTGATCGACGAAATCCTGGTGGCGCGCGGCAAGGCCGAGCCCGGGGCCTGATTGTTGGGCCGATCGCTAAACTTGGGGCTTTTTGGGGATTGTGACGCGCCATGGCGGCCCGTAACATGACCATGACGCGTGTCCGGTTCCGGCCGGCCACGCACACAGGCGGCTCTCGGGCGCATGGATCCGGTAGCCGATGCAGTACGAGGATCAATTGATGGCCAGTCAGTCCGGTGGCGACAGCAAGAACACGCTCTATTGCAGCTTCTGCGGCAAGAGCCAGCATGAGGTCCGCAAGCTGATTGCCGGCCCGACGGTCTTTATCTGCGATGAATGTGTCGAACTGTGCATGGACATCATCCGCGAGGAGACCAAGACCTCGGCGCTGAAGTCCGGCAACGGCGTGCCCACCCCGCGCGAAATCTGCAACGTGCTGGACGATTACGTGATCGGTCAGGAACATGCCAAGCGCGTGTTGTCGGTCGCCGTGCACAATCATTACAAGCGCCTGAACCACAGTTCCAAGACCGACATCGAACTGGCGAAATCGAATATCCTGCTGATCGGTCCGACCGGCTGTGGCAAGACGCTTCTGGCCCAGACCCTGGCCCGGATTCTGGACGTGCCCTTTACCATGGCCGACGCCACCACCCTGACCGAGGCGGGCTATGTCGGCGAGGATGTCGAAAACATCATCCTGAAACTGTTGCAGGCCAGCGAATACAACGTCGAGCGTGCGCAACGCGGCATCGTCTATATCGACGAGGTCGACAAGATCACGCGCAAGTCCGACAACCCCTCGATCACCCGCGACGTGTCTGGCGAGGGTGTGCAACAGGCTCTGTTGAAGATCATGGAGGGCACGGTGGCCAGCGTTCCGCCCCAAGGCGGCCGCAAGCATCCTCAGCAGGAATTCCTGCAGGTGGACACCACCAACATCCTGTTCATCTGCGGCGGCGCCTTTGCCGGGCTGGACCGGATCATCGCGCAGCGCAACAAGGGCACCGCCATGGGCTTTGGTGCCAGCGTCAAGGAAAACGACGACAAGGGCGTGGGCGAACTGTTCAAGCAGCTCGAGCCCGAGGATCTGTTGAAATTCGGCCTGATCCCCGAGTTTGTCGGCCGCCTGCCGGTCATCGCCACGCTGGGTGACCTGGATGAGCAGGCGCTGATCACGATCCTGACCCAGCCCAAGAATGCGCTGGTCAAGCAGTATCAGCGTCTGTTCGAGCTGGAAGGCGTCAAGCTGACCTTCACCGAAGATGCGTTGGTGGCCATTGCGCGCCGCGCCATCAAGCGCAAGACCGGCGCGCGGGGACTGCGTTCGATCATGGAGGATATCCTGCTGGACACGATGTTCGATCTGCCCGGCATGGATAGCGTCGAGGAAGTGGTGGTGAACGAAGAGGCGGTCGACAATCCCGCAGCCAAGCCCTTGCTGATCCACACCGACGCCAAGAAGGAAACGGCCACCGCCAGCTGATCCGTCCGCTTGGCGCACTGCACGCCATAGGCTGGCGGATTGTGTGCTGACTGGACCTTGTCCGGGATTTGGGCCATAACCCGGCGAAAGAAACTAGAAGGTTCGTTGCCATGTCGCTTCTGCTGCGCATCCTGACCTGGTGGAACAGCCAGACCTTGAATACCCAGGTCTGGACCAGGCTTTATGGCGAAAAGGTCGGTGAGGACGATCAGGGTAACGTCTATTACCAATCAGGCGGCGGCAAGCGGCGCTGGGTCATCTACAATGGCGAGGCTGAAGCCAGCCGCGTTTCCCCCGAATGGCATGGATGGTTGCACCATACCTATAAATTGCCGCCGACGCAGGATCCCTTGGGGCACAAGGCCTGGGAAAAGCCACACCTGCCCAACCTGACCGGAACAGCAGAAGCTTATCGCCCTGCGGGATCGCTTTACCGTGCCAAGCCGGTGGAACGCCGCGATTACGACGCCTGGCAGCCAGAGTAATCAATGCAATCCAGGGCTGAACGGGCCGAATTCTGGGTCGGGGCGTTGGTTCTGGCCATTGCCGCCCTGTTCCTTTTCTGGTCAACCAAGGGAACAACAATGTCGGCGCGACTGGGTTCGGGTTACGAATTGCGCGCCGCCTTCCCCAGCGTGGACGGCATCGAAATAGGCACAGAAGTCAGAGTTGCGGGTGTCCGGATCGGCAAGGTTACCGGGATCGAGCTGGATCCCCAGACTTATCTGGCCGAGGCGCGCATGGCTTTGCCCGCTGCCTTGCAGCTTCCGGTCGATAGCGCGGCCTTGATCCAGTCCGACGGCTTGCTTGGTGGGGCCTATATCGAATTGCAGCCCGGCGGCGCTGACGAGTTGCTTCAACCCGGCGACGAGATCGAAGATGTGCAAGGGGCGGTCAGCCTGCTTACCTTGATGATGAAGTTTGTCGATGCGCAATCCTCGCGGGATGGAAATCCATGATCAGGACTATGATCCATGCCTGCGCGTGCCTGGTCTTGGTCGCTTTGCCTTTGAATGCCCAGGATATTTCTCCCGAGGATGATCGCCTGCTGATCGATCCGGCGTTCAGCGACGATCCGCAGGATGTCGTGCCCGCCGAACCTTCGGCGGCAGAGCGCCAACGCGCGGTCGAAGCTGCTCGAGGCCCGGAAACTGCCCGGGGGAAACGGGCTGAACTGCGGGGGCTCGACAAGGTTACGGGCCGAACGCATGATCTTTCTCTGGCAATCGGTGATGTGGTCCAGTTCGGGCGTTTGCAGGTCAGGCTGAACGAATGCCGCTTTCCTGCGGCTGATCCGGGGTCTGATGCTTATGCCGAATTGACCATCACCGACAGCCGGCAGGACAAGCGCGTGTTTTCCGGCTGGATGATTGCCTCGGCGCCGGCATTATCTGCCATGGATGATCCGCGCTATGATGTCTGGGTGATTTCCTGCAGCAACGCCTGAGCGTCGGGTAAAGCCTGCGCCGTGATGTCTGCCGAAAGACGCAAGGCGGCGGAAAGCCGTCGGCGATATTCGCGACGCGGCAGTGATATGCCCCCCAACGAGGCCAGGTGAGGATTGGGATATTGCGTATCCCACAAGGTGAAACCGCAGCGCGCAAGATGCTGGGAAAGCCAGAACAACGCCATTTTCGAGCCATTGCTGCGGCGTGAAAACATGCTTTCGGCAAAGAATGCGGCCCCAAGCGTCAGGCCGAATGTGCCCCCGACCAATTCATCGCCGTCATAGACCTCGATCGAATGTGCATGGCCCATCGCGTGCAGCTGCTGATAGAGAAGCTTCAGGGGCTCATTGATCCAGGTTTCCGGGCGGTCAGCACAATTCTGGACCACCGCCATGAAATCGCCGTTGAGCCGGGCTTGCCAATGGCTGCGCGCCATGAAGCGGCGCATGGACCGTGACAGGTGAAGCCGGCCGATGGGCAGGATGCCTCGCAATTCCGGTTCGAACCAGTAAAGGTTTGGGTCGGCGGCCGATTCGGCCATCGGGAAGATCCCTCTGGCATAGCCTGCAAGCATCTCGGCGGCGGTCAGGCCCCCCATCATTCGGGGGCCATTGGCCGGTATTCGGACATGGCTCAGCCGGCGTTGAATTCGGCCAGCCAACGCTCGAGCCAGTGGATCGAATAGTCGCCGCGCTGGATGTCGGGATTTTTCAGCAGTTCGCGGAACAGCGGGATCGTGGTGTCGATACCATCGACGATCAATTCCCCCAGGGCCCGGTTCAGCCGCGCCAATGCCTCGGGCCGGTCGCGGCCATGCACGATCAGCTTTCCGATCAGACTGTCGTAATAGGGCGGAATCCGGTAGCCGTCATAGATTGCCGAATCCATGCGCACTCCCAGCCCGCCGGGCGCATGATACTGGCTAATGCGCCCGGGCGAGGGGGTAAAGTTCGGCAGCTTCTCGGCGTTGATGCGCACCTCGATGGCATGGCCGCGGATCTGAAGATCCTGCTGCTGGAACTCCATCGGCTCGCCGGCGGCCACCAGGATTTGCTGCCGAACCAGATCGACGCCGAAAATTGCCTCGGTCACCGGGTGTTCGACCTGCAGGCGGGTGTTCATCTCGATGAAATAGAACTGCCCGTCCTCGAACAGGAATTCGATGGTTCCCGCGCCACGATACCCCAACCTGGCAACGGCATTGGCGCAGATGCTGCCGATTTCGGCGCGCTGCTCGGGCGTGATGACAGGGCCCGGAGCCTCCTCGAAAACCTTTTGATGGCGGCGTTGCAGCGAACAATCGCGTTCGCCCAGATGCACGGCATTGCCGCGGCCATCCCCGAATACCTGAATTTCGATATGACGCGGTCGCTGCAGATACTTCTCGATATAGACTTCATCATTGCCGAATGCGGCCTTGGCTTCGGCACGGGCAGTGCGGAAGGCGTTTTCCAGACCGGCCTCATCCGGGGCCACCTTCATGCCGCGGCCGCCACCGCCTGCGGTAGCCTTGATGATGACGGGATAGCCGATCTCGGCCGCGATCCGCTTGGCCGCCGCCACGTCGGGCACCCCCCCATCCGAGCCAGGCACGACCGGGATGCCAAGCGCCTTGGCGGTCTCCTTGGCGGTAATCTTGTCGCCCATGATGCGGATATGTTCCGCCGAGGGGCCGATGAAGGTGATGCCGTGATCCTCGACCATCTGCACGAAGCCGGCATTTTCGGAAAGAAAGCCGTATCCGGGATGGATGGCCTGGGCGCCGGTGATCTCGCAGGCGGAAATGATGGCCGGTGGCGAAAGATAGCTGTCCGTCGAAGGCGGTGGGCCGATGCAGACGGATTCGTCGGCCATGCGCACATGCATGGCATCGGCATCTGCGGTGGAATGCACCGCAACCGAGGCGATGCCCATTTCGCGGCAAGCACGAATCACCCGCAGCGCGATCTCGCCACGGTTGGCAATCAGGATCTTGTCGAACATTCGCGCCTCACTCGACGACCATCAGGGGCGCGCCGAACTCGACCGGGCTGCCGTCGTCGACGAAGATGCGCTTGACCGTGCCGGCGCGGGGCGAGGGGATGTGGTTCATGGTTTTCATCGCCTCGACGATCATCAGCGTGTCGCCCTCCTTCACCTGCTGACCCAGGGCAACAAAGGGTGTCGCGCCCGGTTCCGGCGACAGATAGGCGGTGCCGACCATGGGCGAGGTGACAACGCCGGGCAGAGTGGCGGGATCGTCGTTCGCGACGGGGGCGGCAGCGGCCGGTGCCGGCGCAGCAGCTGGCGCAGCCGCCGAGGGCGCGGCAGGTGCCGTCGCATAGGTCTGAACCGCGAGCTGCTTGGGGTGTTTCGACAGGCTGACGGTCAGCCGATCGTTTTCGTCGTATTCGCGCTTGACGGTAAGTTCGGTCAGGCTGTTGCGTTCCAGCAGTTCGGCCAGCGCCTGAATAAAGGCTACATCGCCTTCGTGATGACGCTTTTCGTGACCAGCGTGTTTGGAATCGTCGCTCATGCCGTCCTCTGGATATGTTTGTTGGGCCGCCTTGTCGCTGCTGCGGCGTTTCGGGGGTTTATAGACCAGGCTGACTGCCAAGGAAAAGGGTTTCGCCCTTCAGTCACGGTGTTTCCAGCGCCGGTGCACCCAGAACCACTGATCCATATGTTTGCGCACAAGCCGTTCCAGGTCGTCGTTCAGCGCCTGCATCATGGTCGCGGCATCCCCATGTGCGACCGGATCGCCGACATGGATGTGAAAGCTGATCCCATCGGATTGCCGGATGCCGGCAACAGGCAGA
Source organism: Paracoccus sp. SMMA_5_TC (assembly GCF_009696685.2). Classification (NCBI taxonomy): domain Bacteria; kingdom Pseudomonadati; phylum Pseudomonadota; class Alphaproteobacteria; order Rhodobacterales; family Paracoccaceae; genus Paracoccus; species Paracoccus sp. SMMA_5_TC. The sequence goes on along the minus strand of NZ_CP102355.1, from coordinate 2,414,619 downwards.
ATCAACGCATCGTGGCGCAGCGCCAGCTCGGCCGGGGTCAGCACGGTTTTCGTGGGCAGGCCGAAAAATCGCAACTCGGCACCATGGTCGTCGAACTGGTCAAAGCCCAGCGCCAACCAGCCCCCGCCCTTCAGAAAGCGCAGCATCGCGGCAAGTCCAGCGCGGCCACGCGGGAACAGCGGTTGCGCGATCGCCTGCATCGCCGGAATATAGTGGCGATTGAAGGCCTCGTTGTTCATGGGCCGATACAGCGCGCCAACCGGCCAGCCACGCAGTGCCAGGGCAGCGCGCATGGCATCGTAATTGCCGAAATGCGCGACCGCCAGGATCACCGGCCGGCCGGCCTGGGCAGCCTGTTCCAGCGCCGCCAGCCCTGGGCCGCCCAGATGGCCGGTTTGCTGGATGCGGCCGATGAACTCGGTTCCCGAATAGATTTCGGCCAGAGAGCGCCCCGCATTGTCCGGGACAGCCCGGGTCAGGCGCCGGACTTCGCGCTGCGTCAGATCAGGACGGGCGAGGGCCAGGTTATCGCGGATGCGCCCGCGCCAGCCCGCCAGGGGCGCCAGCACATGCGCAAACAGCCAACCCATCGCCGGCACGCGACGATCATAGGGCAGCATTCGTGCAAGCCCCATCACCACCAGAAAGGCGGCATTGGCCAATCGGTCGCGCAGGGGCGGTTTCGCCTTGGGCTGCGGCTCGCTCATCTGCTGTCGGCTTCCCTCATCGCACGCGCTTCGCGCATCCAGACATATAGGCCCGCGCCCACGACGATCAACGCACCGATGACAGTCCAGAAATCGGGCAGGGTGCCCCAGAAGAGCCAGCCCCACAGCCCCGCCCAGACCAGGCCGGTATAACCGAATGGCGCGATGGCGCCGGCTTCGGCCAAAGCAAAGGCGCGGATCAGCATGGCCTGGGCAATGGTGCCCAGAATACCTACCAGAACAAAGGCCCACAGGTCGCCCGCCGCCACCGGCTGCCAGAAGAAGGGCACCGCCAGGGTCGTCAGGACCGTGCCGACGCTGGCCGACCACAGGATCGAGGTTGCGGTGCTGTCGCTGCGTGCAAGGCGGGTCAGCAGCGCCCCCGCCGCGTAGCTGAAGGCCGCCAGCAGCGGCAGCAGCGCCGCCGGCTGAAAGACGCTGGCGCCGGGGCGAATGATGATCAGCGCCCCGCACAGCGCCACCAGGATGCCGATGATGCGGCGAATGCCGATCCGCTCGCCCAGAAACAGCGCTGCGCCTAGGGTGATCAGCACCGGATTGATGTCCATGATCGCCGTCGCCTCGGCCAGGCCGATGAATTGCAGCGCGGCAAAGAACAACCCGACCGAGCCCAGTTGCGTCAGCCCTCGGAACAGCTGCAAGACCGGCCGCCGCGTGGCCATGGTCGCCCGCAGTCGCGGGGCAAAGATCGCGGCCACGATGGCCAGATTGGTGACGAAGCGCGCCCAGACGATCTGGACCGGATGATAGCTGGTCGCCAGGTATTTTGCGGTGGCGTCCATCAGCGTGAAGGTAAATATCGCCAGCAGCAGCAACAGGATGCCCTGCATCTGGCTGCCCTTGGGCGGTGACAGTGCGGCTGCGGTGCCGGGGGCGGCGAGCGGGGGGTGACTCATGCGGATGTTCCCTTCGCTGCCGGTTATGCCGGGGCTGGGCGTCGGGGTCCATGGCCTTTGACAAGGCGCAGACAAGGAACGGCCGCGCCCATGGCGCGGCCGATCGTCGTTGACGAAAGGGCTCAGTCCAGCAGCCGCAGCGCTTCAGCCGCGACAGCTTCGGCCGTGATGCCGAATTCCTTGTAAAGCGTGGGCGCCGGGGCCGAGGCGCCAAAGCCGATCATGCCGACAAAGCCCGCTTTCTTTTCCTTGCCGCGTTCGCCCAGCAACAGCCAGTCCCAGGGCTGGCGCACGGCGGCCTCGACGGCGACGCGCACCGGCCCTTTGGGCAGGACCTGCCGGCGATAGGCTTCGTCCTGGTCGCGGAACAGCTCCATCGACGGGACCGACACCACGCGGGTGGGGATGCCTTTCTGCTCCAGCAGGTCGCGCGCGGCGACGGCGATTTCCACCTCGGAGCCCGAGGCCATCAGGATTGCCTTGGGTTCGGCCGATGCCTCGCGCAGCACATAGGCGCCGCGTGCCGTCAGGTTGTCGCCGGCCTCCTGGCGTAGCGTGGGCAGGTTCTGCCGCGACAGCGCCAGCACCGCGGGCGTCGATTCGCTGGTCAGGGCGATTTCCCAGGCCTCGGCGGTCTCGATCAGATCGCAGGGGCGCAGGGTCAGCGTGTTCGGCGTCGCGCGGCAGATCGCCAGATGCTCGACCGGCTGGTGGGTGGGGCCGTCCTCGCCCAGGCCGATGCTGTCATGGGTCATCACATAGGTGACGGGCAGCCCCATCAGCGCGGACAGGCGCATGGCGCCGCGGGCATAATCGGTAAAGCACATGAAGGTGCCGCCATAGGGCCGCAGCCCGCCGTGCAGCCAGATGCCATTCATAGCCGCCGCCATGCCGTGTTCGCGGATGCCGTAATAGATATAGCGCCCGCTGCGGTTTTCGGGGGTGAAGCTGCCCAGATCCCTGGTCTTGGTGTTGTTCGAGCCGGTCAGGTCGGCCGAACCGCCGATGGTTTCGGGCAGGGCGGCGTTCACGGCCTCCAGCACCATCTCGCTGGCCTTGCGGGTCGCTACCTTGGGCTTGTCGGCCAATGCCTGCTGCTTGACCGCCGCAATGGCAGGGGCCAGGCGGTCGCTGACCGCGCCGGAAATGCGGCGGGCGAATTCATCGCGGTTTTCGGCTGCGTCCACGCGGGCATTCCATGCCTCGCGCGCGGCCCGGCCACGTGCGCCGATCTGGCGCCATTCGGCCAGAATGTCGTCGGGAATGACGAAGGCCGGGCTGTCCCAGCCATAATTCTGCCGCGCGGCGGCGATTTCCTCGGCCCCCAGGGGCGAGCCGTGCGCACCCGAAGTGTCCTGTTTCTTCGGCGCGCCGAAGCCGATGATGGTCTTGCAGGCGACCAGCACCGGCCGGTCATCCTTGCCCGAGGCCGCGTCGGCAAGCGCGCGGTCGATGTCGGCGGCATCATGGCCGTCGCAGGACAGCGTGCGCCAGCCCGAGGCCTCGAAGCGGCGCAGCTGATCGGTCGAATCCGACAGCGACACGCGCCCGTCGATGGTGATGTCGTTGTTATCCCACAGGACGATCAGGTTCTTCAGCTTCTGATGGCCGGCCAGGGCGATCGCCTCCTGGCTGATGCCTTCCATCAGGCAGCCATCTCCGGCGATGACCCAGGTCTTGTGATCGCACAGCTCGGCGCCGAACTGGGCACGCATCGCCTCTTCGGCGATGGCCATGCCGACAGCGGTGGCGATGCCCTGACCCAGGGGGCCGGTCGTGGTCTCGACACCTTCGGCGTGGCCGTATTCGGGATGACCGGCGGTGATCGACCCCCACTGCCGGAAGTTGCGGATCTGATCCAGCGACATCTGCTCATACCCCGTCAGGTAGAGCAGCGAATAGATCAGCATCGAGCCATGGCCCGCTGACAGCACGAAGCGGTCGCGATCGAACCAGTGCGGCGCAGCCGCGTCGAATTTCAGGTGGTTGCGAAACAGCACGGTGGCCACGTCGGCCATGCCCATCGGCATCCCGGGATGGCCGGAATTGGCGGCCTCGACGGCATCCATGGAAAGGACACGGATGGCGGTGGCGAGACGCCAGTGGGCGGGATCGGCCTTGCGGCGCGCGGCGAAGTCCATGGTCAGGCTCCTGGCAAAAGCGGGATGCCCGTTCTGATAGGCAGGCGCGCCCGCAGTTGCAACCCGCCAGCGGATCGGGCATTGCCGTGGCGATGCAGCAGGACCACCCCATTGTCGGTTTTCGCCAGGACCGGATCGGCGCCCGGATCATCTGCCTGTTGAACGTGATGCGCCTGTCGCGCAAGTTCGATGTGACTGGAAAATACCTCTGGTTGTCGGATGCGACCGGACCCTATGCCGACCTGCTGGATCCCGGCGATGTCCTGGCAGATTCGACGATTGCCGCGCATGTTCAGGTGGTGGGCCGGGCGCCCGATCTGACCGGGCGTCAAAATATCGGCGTGGTGGCGCGGCGCGTGAGCCAGCGGCAGTTCGCGCAGATGCTGGACCAGGGACATCGCTTTGTCTGCGATGCGATGGCCGAGCCGGTGGTGTTCATGGACGAATCGGCGGCCGATGTGGCGGCCGAAATGCGCGGCGTCGCCGCCGACCTGGCACTGGCCGCGCCGCTGCGGACAGCGTTGCAGGACTGCGTCCAGATGCTGGGGCACTGGGGCAATGGTCAGATTGCGGCCATTCATGTGCGGCGCGGCGATATTCTGGATGCGCATCCCTAGTCCTATTCCGGATGGTCCTCGAAATACGTTCCGGACGAGTTCTTTCGCGCCTTTCTTGCCGAGACGGGCGGGCCGGTGCTGGCATTCTCTGACACTTTGGCCGCAATCCCTCATCTGGCGCAGGGCGATCCGCGGGTTCTGGCGGTGGCCGATCTGTTGCAAGGGCTGCGCCTGCCGGTTGCCGCGCGCGACCTGCTGGAGCTGCTGTTGATGGCGCGTTGCGATCTGGTGGGTGCGCCGCATCAAAGCGCATTTTCCCGCGCAGCGGCGCTGATCGGGGGGTGCCGGATCGTGGGCCTGCCATCCGGCCTGTCCCCGGATCAGCGCGAAGCAGCCTATGATGCGCTGCTGGACAGGGTCGTGGCGCGTCCCGACAGCTTTCTTGCACCGGGCGATCTTGCGCAAAGCCTGGCCTATCTGGGCCGTCACGCCGTGCTGCGGGGTCGCGGAAACGAGCTTTTGGCCGTCTATGCGTCACAGAAGGCTTTTCTGAACCGCTTTCCCTTTCTGCATGGCGAACTGGCAGCCGTCGCACTGGACAGCGGCGATCTGCCCCAGGCCAGAAGGCTTGCGCGGCGGGGCCTTGACGCAGAAATGTTGCAAAAGCGCGATCGGGCCTTGCCGCGGCAGGTGCTGCTGCTTGCACGCGGCGACGACGAGCAGGCGACCGTCGCGGCAGAGTTTCTGGAACTGCTGTTTTCCGGGCGCGCTGCCGAGGGGGTGCTGATGCCGCGCCTCGCCCATCGGCTGGTGATGGAGGAGGGCCCGGCCGGACGCGCGCTGATGGCGGCGCCGATACTGGCCGGGGCGCTTGCGCAGGTCGATGCCGCCACGGGCCAGCCAAGCCTGCCGCTGTGGGTCTTGCGCTGCGACTGGGCGGAATTGATCGGGAACCCGCGCTTGCATGGCGATTTGCTGCTAAGCCCTGACCTGCACCGCAAGCTCGGCATGATCGCGCCCGGTTTGGCGCAGCTCGAGGCCGCGATTTCCGCTGGTGGCTGCCCGGACATACCCGAGGATTCGGCGCCCGTTCGCCTGGGCCTGGCGGGCGCGGTGCTGCGGGCACATGGGCGCCTGAACCGGGCGTTTTCGCTGCTGCACTGGCTGGATGCACATTGCCCTGACCAGCCGTTGACGCACAAAAGACTGGCAGATGCATGTTACAGCGCCGGCAACCGACGCGCAGGGGGGCGCTGGCTGCGATCGGCATTGGCGCTGGCGCCCGATAACCCGCTGTTGCACCTGTCGGCTGCCTTGCGTCTTGCTGAAGAAGGCGCGCTCGGCGACGGCATGCGGCATCTCGAGACGGCCAGTAACCTGTGGCCCGATCTGCCGCTGATCGCGCAGACCCGTCGACAATTGCGCCGCAGCTTGCCGCCCCCGGAAAAGGTCAGCGAATAATATCGTTGTCATGAAAACGAACTGCCGGCACACTTCTGGGAAGGGAGTCGGAACGACAGGCAGGGGGGTGTCATGACCGAGCATCAGACCAGATCCGTCGATCCCGTTGACGAGATATTGCCGCCAGTGCGGATGGCAACGCTGGGCTTGCAGCATGTGCTGGTGATGTATGCCGGGGCGGTTGCCGTGCCGCTGATCGTGGGGCGGGCGCTGAAACTGTCGCCGCAGGACGTGGCGTTTCTGATTTCTGCCGACCTGTTCTGCTGCGGCATCGCCACAATCATCCAGTCGCTTGGTGTAACCCGGTATTTCGGCATCCAGTTGCCGGTCATGATGGGTGTGACCTTTGCCTCGGTCGGACCGATGGTCGCGATGGCAAACGCCTATCCCGGGCCGGATGGGGCGCGGATGATCTTTGGTGCCATCATTGGCGCCGGCATCATCGCCATGCTTATCGCCCCGTTCATCGGCCGCATGCTGCGATTCTTTCCGCCGTTGGTCACGGGGACCATCATCCTGGTGATCGGGGTGACCTTGATGCGGGTTGGCATCAACTGGATCTTCGGCAACCCGGTCGGACCCACGGCGCCTAAGGTGGTGGATCCGGTGGCGGTAGGCTGGTTGAATCAGTTGAAGGAACTGGCCGGGACCGGCGCAGTGCCGGCATTGCCTGAAAATTTTGCCCCTGCGCCCAGCGTGCAGAACCCGCTTTATGCCCGGCCGATCAACATGGTGATCTCGGCCGTGGTCCTGGTGGCGATCCTGCTGATCGCCCGGTTCGGACGCGGCTTTGTGGCCAACATCGCTGTGCTGCTGGGGATGCTGGTAGGGGCGGCGCTGACCATCGCGCTGGGGCAGATGACATTTGAAAAGGTCGCCGAGGCGCATTGGTTCGGCATTGTCACCCCGTTCCATTTCGGCATGCCCATCTTTGACCCGGTGCTGATCATCACCATGGTCCTGGTGATGATCGTGGTGATGATCGAATCGACCGGCATGTTCCTTGCGCTGGGGGACATGACCGGCCGCAAGATCACGCCCGAACGGCTGACGGCCGGTCTGCGCACCGATGGCCTAGGCACGGTGATCGGCGGCATCTTCAATACATTCCCCTACACGTCCTTCAGCCAGAATGTCGGGCTTGTGGGCGTGACGGGTATCAAGAGCCGCTTCATCTGCGTGGCCGGTGGAGTCATCCTGATCCTGTTCGGCCTGATTCCCAAGATGGGTGCGGCGGTGGAATCCTTGCCGACATCGGTCCTGGGGGGCGCGGGGCTGGTCATGTTCGGGATGGTGGCAGCGACCGGTATCCGCATCCTGTCAACTGTGGATTTCGCAGGAAATCGCAACAACCTGTTCGTAGTGGCGGTATCGCTGGGCTTTGGCATGATCCCGCTGTTGGCGCCCGACTTCAAGCAATGGATGCCGCATGCCATTCATCCGCTGATCGAATCGGGGATTCTGCTGGCGACAATCGCGGCTGTCGGGCTGAACGCCTATTTCAACGGCACCGGCGGCAGCATCGAGGACGCCAAGCGCGCTGCCAGCATGGCCGACCACTGAGAGCAGCCGGACGGGCAGGGCTCAGGCGCTGCCTGTCTGGTCTTCGCGGTCCTTGGCGGGCGGCGCCGCCAGCGGATGATGGTTCAGCACCAGATCACGCATCCGCGCGTCCAGCACATGGGTATAGATTTCGGTCGTTCCCAGATCGGCGTGGCCAAGCAGTGACTGGATGACCCGCAGATCGGCGCCGCCCTCGAGCAGATGGGTGGCAAAGGCATGGCGCATCACATGCGGCGACACCCGCGATGGATCGATGCCGGCGGCCAGCGCCAGCTGGCGCAAAAGCCCGTTCATCGCCTGCCGGGTCATGTGCCCTTCGCGTCCGCTGGCGGGAAACAGCCATCTTGCGCCCTTGCCGGCGACCAGCCTGCCCAGCGGGCTGTCAGGCGGGGACTGGTCGCGATGCGCGATCCAATCCGCCAGCGCCCGTCGCGCCGGGTCGTTCAGGGGCACCAAGCGTTCCTTGCCCCCCTTGCCGCGGATCAGCAACAATTGCGGATCGCCGCGGCAAGCACTGATCGGCAGCGTCACCAGTTCGCTGACCCGCATGCCGGTTGCATAGATCAGTTCGATCAGCGCGGCATTCCGGCTGCGCTCGGCCGCGCTGCGTCCCAGGCGAGGCACCGCATCCAGCATCGCCTGCACCTCTGCCCGGCTCAGCGTGCGCGGCAGACGCTGTGCGCGACCAGGACCGCTGATGCGAATGGCCGGATCGTCGTCGCGCCAACCTTCTTCCAGCGCAAAGCGACAGAACTGGCGGATTGCGGACAGCCTGCGGGCGCGCGTTGCGCGCGACAGGCCCTGCGCAGCGCAGTGGGACAGGTAATCCTCGATCATCTCCCGCGTGATCTTCAGCAGACCAACGCCTTGACCCGACAGCCAGTCCAGCAGGTCCGACAGGTCGCGTCCATAGGCCAGCAACGTATTGCGCGCTGCCCCTGCCTCGGCCGCCTGAGCGTCCAGAAAGGCCGAAACCCGCCCCTGATCGCCCAATCCATGCCGCGTCATGGCGTCTTGCCACCCGGTGCGCCCATAAGATCGGGCGCCAGAATCAACTCGACGGCGGCTTGGCGCGCGATTTCCTGCTGTCCCAGCACCCGCAGCACCCGCAACCCCTGCGCTGCGCGCGCCAGGTCGCCATCCAGCCCCGCATCGACATCGGCCATGGCCTGCAACAACGCCTCGCCACGACGGTTTGCAACAATCAGCCGTGCAGTCGTTTCGGGGACATTTCGTTCCGATGGGCCCAGAAACGCGGGAAAAAGCTGCTCGGCCGCCGGGCGGTCAGCGGTCGGGGGGGCAGATGCCGGCTCGCCCTGGGCGAATCCCAGCAACCAGACGTCGAGGGGGCTGGCGCCTTGGGGTGTGGCCTGAACGACCTGCGCCTGACCTGCCTGTAACGCCAGCCACAAGGCAATCTGGCCAGCGCGATCGGGCAGATTCAATCCACCAACCTCGGCGCCGACCATGTCGGCAAGCGCCGGGCCAAGCCCGGCCGCAACCATGCTGTCGAAAGCCCGGATCAGGGCCGGCCCGATCTGTTCATCCTGACGCGAGGCCAGCGCATCGGCCAACGCCTGGATTGCTGCCGCTCGGTCCCAGACCCCGCCCGAAGCTGCCGGCTTCTGCGCCAGATAGATGGCGCGCAGCTGTGATGCCGGAATCGCACCCGCCCGCGCCAGGCGTTCCGCAGCATCCAGCTGTGCCTTCCAGCCGCCGTTCTCGCCCAGATCGGCCAGCGCGAAAGGCAGCGGCAGACTGCCCGATGGCAGCGGTTGCCCGATCGCCTCATGCAAACGCAGATGCAGTGGCGTGACCACCTGCGGCGGCGGCAGGTCTTCGACGGTGTCGGCATAGGCGTCATCCAGGTAACGCGCCAGCAGGGGGGCCATGTCGGGCGGCAACTGGCCCATCATCTCTGCGCCGTGAAAGACCAGCGCGGCGGCGGCCCAGTCGCCGCTATAGGCCAGGCAGAAGATGCGCGCCGAAAAACTGGGCGCCACGCCCGGCGTGCGGTCCATCACCTCGCAGGCCTGCGCTTCGTCGGCAGAGAGCAGCGCAATATCGAACAGGCGGCGAAAACGTTCGGGGTCGCCAGGGCCGGCAGTGCGCAACAACTCCTTGGCTGCGCCGGTCGCACCCATGTCCAGCAGCTTGTCCACCCGCGCCAGGAACAGCTGACCTTCCTCGCCCGCCTGGGTGCGCGGAGGATTCAATTGCGCGGCGAGCAAACGCCGTTCCAGCCGGCGCAAGGACGGCAGTCGCGGGTTCGAGGCGCGGATCAGCCGAACAAGCGTCTGCACCTCGCTGTCACCCCAAAGATCGGCCGGCAGGCCGGCCGCGCGGGGCGAGACCGTGCCCTTGCCATCGGGATTGCCTTCACCCAGGCGGGTCACGCCGACCGGTTCGACAGCCCCTGATCGGGCGATCTGGTCCTTGCTGCGGCGCTGAGTCTCGGCCGGGCGCGGGTCGCCGGGGCGCCACGCGGACACCGTGCCCGGAGCCTGGACGCTGCCCGATAACCAGTCGCTGGCGGATAGAGGTGGCCGGGCCTGGGCGGCGGGTGCCATGCCCATCGCGGCCGCCAGTGCCGCGAACATCAGCGGACGGATATCAGTCCAGATCATTTTGGGACGCTTGCGCAGCAGGGGCGGGTGGTGCCGCGCTGGCCGCAGGTTCGGCCGATCCCGTGGCGGGCGAGGGCTGGGGGCTTGCGCCAAGATCCAGTTGCACGGGCATCCTCATTTCGCGCGGCTTGGAACTCATGTCGCCAAGATAGGCATATCCGACAAGCCCCAGCAGCACCAGAATCATCAGGATGGCTGCCGTCTTGATCAAGCGCATGAAATGTCCCTTCTGCTCAATGTCATGTCTAAATCCGGTCTGTCGCCGGTTCGTGCGAAATATATATGGCATTTTGCGAAAGATCACGCCATCAGTCACCTCGGTTCCAGAATGGGTTGCCGGGGCGGGGATGCGGCGGAATATCGTGCTGATCGGGATGATGGGGGCGGGCAAGACGGCCATTGGCAGCGAATTGTCGCGCCGGCTGCACCGGCCATTCACCGACATCGATGCCGAGATCGAGCGTGCCGCCGCGATGACCATTCCCGAGATATTCGCCCGCGATGGCGAAGAATTCTTCCGCGCACGCGAATCCGAAATACTCGCGCGGGTGCTGCAATCGGGCAGCGGCATCGTCTCGACCGGGGGGGGCGCCTGGATGCGGCCGCAGAACCGTGAGACCATCGACAGCCACGGCCTGGCGGTGTGGCTGGACTGCGACCTGGAAACGCTGTGGCAACGGGTCAAGGGCAGGCCGACGCGGCCGTTGCTGCAAACCCCCGATCCTCGCGGCACGCTGGAACGACTGCTGAACGAACGCCGGCCGGTTTACGAACTGGCGACCATTCGCGTGCCGGCACGGCGTGGCGACAGCATCGATCAGACGACGAACCGGGTGATGGATGCCATTCGCGCCCATGATCCGGCGATTCTGGAGGCGACATGACCATCGAAACCGTGCGCGTCGATCTGGATGCGCGATCCTATGACGTGCGCATCGGCCAAGGGCTGCTGGATCGGGCCGGGGAAGAAATCCGGGCCCTTGCCGGTCCGCGAAGGGTCGCGATCCTGACCGACGAGACCGTCGCGGGCCTGCATTTGCCGCGCCTGCAGCAATCGCTGGCGCAGGCAGGGCTTGCCGCCAGTTCCCTGGCCTTGCCGGCGGGCGAGGCCACCAAATCCTGGGCCGAACTGGGCCGGGCCGTCGAATGGCTGCTGTCCTGCCGCATCGAGCGCAAGGATCTGGTGATCGCGCTGGGGGGCGGGGTGATCGGCGATCTGGCGGGTTTTGCCGCGGCGATCCTGCGCCGTGGCCTGCGCTTCGTGCAGATTCCCACCACCCTGCTGGCGCAGGTGGACAGTTCCGTGGGCGGCAAGACCGGCATCAACAGCCCGCAGGGGAAAAACCTGATCGGAGCCTTTCATCAACCATCGCTGGTGCTGGCCGACATCGACGTCCTGCAGACCCTGACCCCGCGCGATTTTCGTGCAGGTTACGCCGAGGTGGCGAAATACGGCCTGCTGGGGGATGAGGCGTTCTTTGCCTGGCTGGAAGAGGCCGGGCCGGGGCTGGTGCATGATCCCGGCAAGCTGCAACGGGCCGTGCGCCATTCCGTCGCCATGAAGGCAGGGATCGTCCAGCGCGATGAAACCGAACAGGGCGAACGGGCGCTGCTCAACCTGGGGCATACCTTCGGCCATGCGCTGGAATCGGCCACCGGCTATGGTGCGCGGCTGCTTCATGGCGAGGGGGTGGCCATCGGCTGCACACTGGCTTTTGAACTGTCCGCGCGCATGGGCCTGTGTAGCCAAGAGGCGCCGTCGCGGGTCGCCGCGCATTTCGCCGCCATGGGCCTGCCCTGCCGCATCGGCGACATTCCGGGCGATCTGCCCGATGACGAGGCGCTGATCGCCCTGATGGCGCAGGACAAGAAGGTGCAGGACGGCCGGCTGCGCTTTATCCTAGTGCACGGCATTGGCCGGGCCTTCGTCACCGACCAGGTCGATCCGGCGCTGTTGCGTCAGGTGCTGGCGTCATCGCGCTGATCCTGGGCAGTGGCGGGGTGGCGCGGCGGCACCACCTCGTCATGCATCAGCTTGCGGTCGCGGTCGCGCCGCAGGGCTGCCCGCCCCAGCATCAGCAGCGTGATGGGCGTCGTCAGCATGATGAAGATGCCGACCATCATCTCATGCACCACCGGCCTGGTCTGGGTCAGCGAAAACATCAGCATCGAGGCGAGGATTATCAGGAACGTGCCATAGCTGTAGCCCAAGGTCGGCGCGTGCAGCCGCTGATAGAAGCTTTTCAGCCGGATCAACCCGATCCCGCCCAGCAGCGTCAGGCTGGCACCGATGGTCACGAACAGCGCGATGACGATGGCCGCCCAGGGCGGCAGCAGCTCAAGATGGGTCATTCGATCACCTCGCCGCGCATAAGGAACTTGGCCGCGCAGACGGTGGTGACGAAGCCCAGAACCGCGATGACCAGCGCCCCCTCGAAAAAGAACACCGTGCCATTGCCCATGCCGATGACCAAAAACAGCAGCATGGCATTGATATACATGGTATCGAGGCCCAGCACCCGATCCTGCGCGCGCGGGCCGCGCAGCATACGCCAGCAGGCCAGGCCCAGCGCCAGAACCAGGGCGATCTGCGCGTAGCCCAAGGCAAGCTTCAGGATCAGGACGCTCATTCGAAAATCTCCATCAGCAGGGTCTCGTATCGGTTGCGGACAAACTCCTGCCAGTCGCCGCTGCTGCGCAGATCCAGGACATGCAGCAGCAAGCGTCCGTCCTCGGGCTCGTATTCGATCCAGGCGGTGCCGGGGGTGGTCGACAGGATGACCGCTAGCAGCGCGATGGCGTTGGGGTCGCGCAGCTGCAATTCCAATTCGACAAACCCGGAATGATAGGCCGGATGGTTCGGCCCCAGCAACAACACACGTGCGACGCTGATATTCGACCGCAGGATATCGCGCGCCACAACCCACATCAGCTGCGGGATCGCCGACCAGCGGCGGATGCGGGGTCGCGGCGGATGCAGATATTCCACCGCCCAGCCGGCAATCAGCGCGATGATCGTGCCCAGCACCAGATGACCCGGCGAAAACGCCGTCAGGAACAGCCACATCACCACCAGGGCCAGCGACATCAGCGGATGGGGGATCAACCGGGTCATCGCGCCTCCTCTGGCGGTGTGGGGCCAACCGCCTCGCCCGGGCTGGGGGCGGCGACTTGCGGCGCGGCACTGTCCTTGGGCGCGGCGCGCACGTCCTGGGCATCGACCAGGACCGCGTTGCGATAGACGCCGGGCTGCAACAGCGCGCTGGCGGTGTCGCGGGCATAAGCCATCAGCGGCTCGGCCCGCAGGGTCTGCAGGCCGATCATGCCGAGCAGGATCAGAACCGGGAACAGCTCCAGCGCCAAGATGCGCGGCGGCGCCGATTCATCGGCCCAAAAGCGGCGGATGCCAAAGCGCATCAGCCCGATCAGCACCGCAAGGCCGCTGACGATCAGCAGCCCCGAATATATCCATAGCAGCGGCGACAGGCGCTCCTGTGCCGCCATGTTGTCGCCGAACATGCCTTGCAGGATCGCCAGCTTGCCGATGAAGCCCGGCAGCGGCGGCAACCCCGCCAGCATCGCCGCCAGCAACGCGAAACACACGGTCATCGTCAACCAGCTGACGGTGCGTTCGCTGGCCGGGGCGGGCGCATCCTCGACCGTGTCCAGCCCCATCGGCGCCCAGGTGGCGTTCGTCAGTTCGGGTTCGGACCCATCGATGGCATCCTGACTGCGCGGGTCGTCGCGGCTGACCGGCTCGGCCACCAGGAAGAATGCCGAAACCGCCGCGGTCGAGCCGATCATGTAAAATAGCGCCCCGCTGAGGATGCCCGGACCGCCACCCGCCTGGGCAAAGCCGATGGCGGTCAGCACCGTCCCCGAGGACAGGATTGCCAGATACCCCCCTTTGCGCGCCAGTTGCGGGGTGGCCAGCAGGCCGACCATGCCATATCCCATGGTCAGCATGCCGGCGACGATCAGGACAGGCGCGCCGAAACCGGCCGAAATTCCGGCATCGACCCCCAGGACCAGCATCGACAGCCGCAGGATCACATAGACCCCCACCTTGGTCATGATCGCCATGATCGCGGCGGCCGGCGCAGAGGCGACGCCGTAAGTCGGCGGCAGCCAGAAGCACAGCGGCCAGGCCGCCGCCTTGATCAGGAAGGCCAGCCCCAGGAAACCCGCGGCGGCGTGAAACAGCAGTCGGCGCTCGTCATCCAGCCAGTGCAGGGCGCGCGCCACATCGGCCATGTTCAGCGTGCCGGTGGTGCCATAGACCAGCGCCACCCCGATCAGGAACAGCAGCGATGCGGCAAGGTTGATGGCGATGTAATGCAGGCCGGCCTTGATCCGTTCGGGCCCCGAACCATGCAGCATCAATCCGTATGAGGCCGCCAGCATCACCTCGAAAAACACGAACAGGTTGAACAGGTCGCCGGTCAGGAAGGCCCCGTTGACCCCTGCCAGCAGGAACTGGAACATGCTGTGATAATGCTGTCCCTTGCCGTGCCAGCCCGCCGCCGCATAGATCAGCGACGGCGCCGCCAGCAACGAGGTCAGCATCACCATCATCGCCGACAGCCGGTCCAGCACCAGCACGATCCCCACCGGCACCGGCCAGTCCCCCAGCCGATACAGGCCGACAACCGTGCCGCCGCGCTCGGTTGCGGATTTCACATCGGCCAGCAACTCGGCCGAGGCCAGAAAGGTCAACCCCACCGCCACCAGTCCGAACACCAGCTTTTTCTGGCGGGCGGTGTCGCTGTAGAACAGCATGATGGCCCCGGTGAGGATCGGGATCAGGATGGGCGCCAGGATCAGGTGGTCCGCGGCGGTCATGGCTTGCGCTCCTTGCCGTCCACATGGTCGGTGCCCGTCGCGCCGCGCGCGGCGATCATGACCACCAGAAACAGCGCGGTGGTGGCAAAGCTGATGACGATTGCGGTCAACACCAGCGCCTGCGGCAGCGGATCGGCATAGGCGGTCGGATCGACAAAGCCGCCCTTGGGCATGATCGGTGCGGCGCCGACGTAAAGCCGCCCCATCGCAAAGATGAACAGGTTGACGCCATAGGCGAGCAGACACAGGCCCACGATCACCTGATAGGATCGCGGCCGCAGCAGCAGCCAGACCCCCGATCCGGTCATGACGCCGATGGCCAGGGCCAGGATCAGTTCCATCACGCCTCCTCGTGTTCAGGGTTGGCTGGTCGGGGGGAGACGCGCAGCGACTGATGCGCGATCGCCACCAGCATCAGGACGATCGCCCCCAGCACCAGCGCAAACACACCCAGGTCGAACAGCATCGCCGTCGAAAACGGCACCTTGCCCAGCAGCGGCAGCTGCAGGTATTGCGCATGCGCGCTGAGGAATGGATAGCCGAAAAGCCAGGATCCCATCCCGACCACCGCCGCAGTGGTCAGCCCCACTGCCATCCACCGCACCGGCAGAATGGTCAGCCGCGCCTCGACCCAGCGAACATTTGCGGCCACATATTGCAGCAGCAGGCCGATTGCCAGGGTGACGCCAGCTGCAAAGCCGCCGCCCGGCAGATCATGGCCGCGAAAGAACAGATAGGCCGACAAGGTGATGATCGGGGCAAACATCCATTGCATCAGCACGGCCGGAACGAACAGGTAACTGGCCAACCCCTGTTCCTCGGCATCCTGCTGCGGGCGCGGGCGGGCCACGCTTTCGGGGGCGGGGCGAAAGCGGCGCAGCAGCGCATAGACCGTCAGCCCCACCACCGCCAGCACGGTGATTTCGCCGAAGGTGTCAAAGGCACGGAAATCAACCAGAATGACGTTGACGACATTGGTGCCGCCGCCCTCGACATAGGCATTGCGCAGGAACCAGTCGCCCACCGATGGGCCCGGCGGTGTCAGCAACACCGCCAGCGCCAGCGCTGTCATACCCGCCCCACAGGCAACCGCGATCAGCAGGTCGCGAAACCGGCGATAGCGCGCGGCCAGATCCCCGTCACCGGGAATGGTGTCGTCACGCTTGGGCAACCAGCGCAGACCCAGCAGCAGCAGGGTCGTGGTGGCGATCTCGACCAACAGCTGGGTCACGGCAAGGTCGGGCGCGGACAGCCAGACGAATGTGGCGCAGGTCACCAGACCGGCGCCCCCCATCAGCACCAGCGCGGCAAAGCGGTGATATTTGGCCTGCCAGGCCGCGCCTATGGCGCAGATGCCGCCGACCACCCACAGCAGCGCAAACACGGCTTCCGAGGCGGCAATCCTGGGCAGCGGCACGTTCCATTCCAGCACCGCCAGCACGAACCAGGCCGAGGCCAATGCCAGCAGCACGATCGCCCGCATCTGTGCCTGCAAGCCGTTGGCCTGGAACAGGCCCATGAACGCCACCGGCAGCCGCTGCGTCAGCAGGTGCAGCGACCACTCGAAGCCTCGGGCCACGTCGATCACGCGCAGCAGGCGAAAGCCTTCGGCCCCGCTGTCGATCAGGCGACGGGGCAAAAGATAGATCAGCGCCCCGATGCTCATGGCGATCAGGCTCATGATCAGGGCCGGGGTGACGCCATGCCACAGCTTGATGCTGTAGGTCGGCAGCGAGGTTCCCACAACCGCCAGGCTGGCGGTGGCCAGCCATGGGCCCAGCACCTTTTGGGGAAAGATGCCGACCGCCAGGCAGATCGTCACCAGGACCGCCACCGGCAGGCGCATCAGCATCGGCGGCTCGTGCGGGGTCTGCGGCAAGTCTTGCGCCGGTGGGCCGAAAAACACCGTCACGATGAAGCGCAGCGAATAGGCGGCGCTGAACGCACCGGCCAGCACGGCGATATAGGGGGCGACATTGTCCAGCGGACTGCCATTGTTCCAGACGTAAGTCGCCTCGAAGAACATCTCCTTGGACAGGAAACCGTTCAGCAGCGGCACCCCGGCCATCGCCGCCGATGCAATCATCGCCAGGGCCGCGGTGACCGGCATCGATCGCGCCAGACCCGACAGGCGGCGCATGTCGCGGGTGCCGGTTTCATGATCGATGATGCCGGCGGCCATGAACAGCGATGCCTTGAACACGGCATGGTTGACGATGTGAAATATCGCCGCAACCAGCGCAAGCGGGCTGCCGATGCCGATCAGTGCCGTGATCAGACCCAGGTGGCTGATGGTCGAATAGGCCAGAAGGCTTTTGAGATCGTGGCAGAATATGGCGACAAAGGCACCAATGACCAGCGTGGCCAGGCCGAATCCGGTGACGATCTGGAACCACAGGTCGGTTTCGCCCAGCACCGGGTGAAAGCGCAGCAACAGGAATACCCCGGCCTTCACCATTGTGGCCGAATGCAGATAGGCCGAAACCGGGGTCGGGGCGGCCATGGCATTGGGTAGCCAGAAATGAAACGGAACCTGCGCCGATTTGGTGAATGCCCCCAGCAGGAACAAGCCCAGGATGATTGCATACAGCGGATGTGCGCGAACCTGTGGCCCGGCCTGCAGCACCTTGTCCAGGTCGTAACTGCCCGCCACCTGTCCCAGCAGCACCATGGCCAGCAGCAGGCACAGCCCCCCGCCGGCGGTCACGATCAGCGCCATCCTTGCGCCGTCACGCGCATCCTGACGATGATACCAGTAACCGATCAGCAGAAATGAGGCGAGGCTGGTAATCTCCCAGAAGATCACCATCATCAGGATATTGCCTGACAGGATCACCCCTGCCATCGCCCCCGCGAAAGCCAGCAGGCATGAATACAGCCGGGGCGCGGAATCCTCGGGCGACATGTAGTAGCGGGCATAGATCGTCACCAGCAGCCCGATGCCGGCGACCAGCACCATGAACAACCAGGCAAAGCCGTCCATGCGAAAGTTCAGATCAAGCCCCAGAGAGGGGACCCAGTTCATCCGGGCGTGAATACGGCCCGAATCAGCGACCGCCGGGTAAAGCCAACCGAGGATCGCCAGCATCACCAGCATGGTGACGCCGGAAAGGATCGCTTCGGCATTGCGGGCGCGGATCGAAAGTGTGGCGGCCAGCGCGGCTGCGCCGAATGGTGCCAGAACAAGTAACAGCAACAGGTTCTGTTCGACCATCGGCACCCTTTTCGATTGGAATGTGCTCGATCATAGACGGGTGGTCGCGCCAATCACAATCGTTCCTGAGGGAAAAACCACGATTTTCTGTCCGCTCATGAAGATTTTATCTGCTGCGAGCGTGTCCCCTGTTCGGGGCTACAGGCGCGTGATCTCCCGCAGTTCGCCGTTCTCGACCAGAATTTCGCGCGGCATGGGATGGCTGATGAAGTGGACCGGGCTGGCTGTCGGTCCATAAGCCCCACAAGCGTGGATCGCCAGAAGGTCGCCTTCGTCCAGACGCGGCAGCAACACGCCACTGCCCAGCTTGTCGATAGAGGTGCAGAGCGGGCCGCAGATGTCGGTCTTTTCCTCGGCGCGCGCCGCGTTGTCGCCTTGGTCGATGCGATGCATGACATAGTTGCGCCGCAGAACCATACCGAAATTCCCCGAGGCGGCCAGATTGGCGTTGAGGCCCCCGTCGCAAATGGCCATTCGGGTGCCGCGCGATTGCTTGACCGACAGAACCCGCGTCAGGAACCAGCCCGCCGGGCCGACCAGATAGCGGCCCAGTTCCAGCACCAACTGACAGTCGGCAAAGCCAGCATCGGCGCAAAACGCATCAAGATCCGGGCCGATATCGGCGGCGATTGCCGCCAGATCCAGCGCAGTGTCGCCGGGATGATAGGGGATGCCCAGTCCGGCACCGAAAATCAGCCTGCGCGGCTTCAGCCCCATTGTCGCGCAGGTATCGCGGAACACCCGCATGAAGATCCGCCAGTTCTCGCAGATGGCTTCGGGCTTCAGACATTGCGTGCCCGAATAGATGTGCAGGCCGATGATGCGCAGATGCGGCAATGCGGCTATCTGGGGCAGAACCTCGGCCGCATCCTCGATGTCGATGCCGAAGGCGCTGGGCCGGCCGGCCATCTGGTCGCCAAACCCCCGCGGCACCCGATCCGGGGCCAGGCGCACCATGATTTCCTGGACTCGGTTGCATTCGGCAGCGATCTGATCGGCCAGTCGCGCCTCGCGCAGGCTTTCCACGACCAGCTCGCCTATCCCGCCCTGAATGACGGCGCGCAACTCTGCCTCGCGCTTGGCCGGTCCGGTAAAGCTGATGCGGTCGGCCGGCCAGCCCGCCTGCCGTGCAAGAGCGAACTCACCACCCGAGGAAATGTCAAGGCTATCGACACGGCCGAGCATCCACCCCAGAACGCCGGGGTTCGGGTTGCTTTTCACCGCAAAGCTTATCTTGAACCAACGGCTGAAATGCGCACGCAGATCGGCCAGCCGTTGCGCCATCGTGTCGGCGCAATAGACATATGCGGGTGTGCCGAACTGCGTGGCCGCTTGGGTCAGAACCCGATCCAGAGAGGGCTCAGCCAAGGGAGTCAACATAGGCCAGAATGGCGTTCACGGTATCGAAATTGTCCAGGGTCACGTCTCCAGGCTGGACCCGGATGCCCGCATGTTCTTCGACAAAGGAAATCAGCCCGACCATCGCGACCGAATCCAGCATGCCGCTGGAAAACAGTTCACTGTCCCCATCGATCGGCATGTCTATGTTCAGTTCGCGCCGGATGTAGGCGATCAGGTTTTCCGGGTTCAGGCTCATCGGCTTGTGCCTTTCATGCAATCTGCGGGGTGGCCGCCTTGGCGGTCGAGATGATGGCGGGACGATCAAGCTTGCCGCTGGCGGTGCGAGGCATCGCTCCGTCCCAGGTGAAATAGTGCTGCGGCCGCATGTAGTGCGGCATCACCCGCAAGCAGTGGGTCGCCAGCGCCGAAGCATTCCCGTGCGGCAGGTAACTGACCGCCACATGCACGGCCTGACCCAGTTCGGGGTCGTCGACACCATAGGCGACCACATCGGCGACCATGCCGCTTTGGGAAATCGCATCCTCGACCTCGGTCGGGGAAAGGCGAAAGCCCAGGGTCTTGATCATCTCGTCCATGCGGCTCACGAACCACAGATCGCCGTCCTCGTCCACCCGGACCAGATCGCCCGAATAGACGACCGGCTCGTCCCCGATCAGATGCGCAAGCTCGGGGCAGGGACGGATCTTCTGCGCGGTGATATCAGGCTTTTCCCAATAGCCCATGCTGACAAGCGGTCCGGCGTGGACCAGCTCGCCCTGTTCGCCGGGGCCCGCAATCCCTTGGCCATGCTTGACAACGAACACCTGTGCATTCGGGATCTGCTGTCCGATCGACCCCATCTTGCGTGCAAAACGATCGGGTTGCAGATATGTCGAGCGGAATGCCTCGGTCAGGCCATACATCAGGTAGATATTCACATCCGGAAAGACCTGCGGCAGCAGTTCGAGGATATTCGGGGGTATCTTGCCGCCGGTGTTGGTGATCCGACGCAGCGCTGGCAGGGCCATGGGTCGATCTGCCAGCACCCGCACGATCTGATTCCACAAAGGTGGCACGCCTGCGATGCCCGTGACAGCCTTGTCACGCGCCATGCGCAGGATCTCGGCCGGCATGGTCAGTGGCTGATGCACCACCGTGCCACCGGTCAGCATCATCGTCGTGAGCTGGTTCAACCCGGCATCGAAGCTGTAGGGCAGCACGGAAAGCAGCCGGTCATCGGCCCCCAGACCCAGATAGCTCGCGACCGATATGGCCCCCACGCGAATATTGCGATGGCTGAGCATCACCCCCTTGGGCGCGCCGGTCGAGCCCGAGGTATAGATGATCATGGCCAGGGATCGGGGGTCGCATTCGTCGGGCGCAGAGCCGCTGTCGGCCGGCAAGGCAGACCACGGGTCTGCGCCCTGGGCAAGACCCGCGGTCTTGCCGTGAACCAGATAGGCGGTGCCGTCGGCAAGGGCGTTGTCGCCGACCAGTCCGCTCAGTGCCGCCTGCGGCAGGATGACGGCCCGGGCGCGGCAGTCGCGGGCGACATAGGCCAATTGCGCCGCTGTCCACCGGATATTGACATTGACTGCGACCGCCCCGGCCTTCCAGATGCCGAACATCGCGGCCACTTCGTCGATGCTCTTGCGCAAATGCACGATGACCCGATCGCCCGGCCGCACGCCCCGCCGCCGCAGCCAGTCGCACACTTGACCCGACAGCGCCGCCAGTTCGGCGTAGGTCACGCTGCGGTCGGCGTCCTCGGCCGCGGATTTGGTCGCATTCCCCGGCAGGTTGTCGGACAGAAGGCTCCACATGCAGCGGTCGAAATCATCAGGCATCGCCGACGTCCTTCTTTCGTGCCGCAAAGATCGGCAGACTTGGATAGATCTTCGCCGGAGAGCCTATCACCACCGAATCCGAAGGCACGTTTGTCGTTACCGCCGTGTTTGCCCCGATGCGAACGCGGTCCCCGATCGTGATCGGCCCCAGAACGCAGGAGTTGACCCCGATAAAGACATCATCGCCGATGACGGGGGCGCCGGGGCGCATGTTGGTGCCGATGGTGACGTTGTGCATCACCCCGCAGCGATCGCCGATGACCGTATCGGGGTGGATCGACAACGATCCCTCGGCATGGATGATGTGGAAGTCCTTGCCGATGCGCACCTGCGGCGGGATCCAGACCTTGGTGATGTTCAGAATGAAGATCCGCATGAGCGCATAGGGCTTGCTGGCAATCCATCTCAGCGCGGGTTGACGCAAACCCAGCGCCCAGCGTCCGTAGCGATAAACCGCCAGCGACACGAATGCCGGATCGGTCAACGATCTGCCATGTCGTCTGTAATCATCGCGCAGATTTTCAAACATCTGGATACACTGACAAATACTTCTGCATCAAAACGGGTGTTTCGACCAATATTCTGTCATTGGAGGTCAAACTCAACCTGACTGTTAGGACGGGTTTTAAGGGTTTTCGGCCGCGATCAGGTCCATCACGCGCAAGATCCGATCCCAGTCGACTCGGTAGCCGGTCGCCGGGCCCTGGCCGATCACCATTGCAAAACGCTGCTGCCAGCAATCGGTCAGCAACTTCATCGAGGTGGTCACCCGATCTGCAGGCTGAAGCGTCAACAGGGTCGATCCGGGCGCCATCGCCAGCACGGCATGGGCCATCTGGCTGCCCTCGACCCCGACCGCCAACCGCGCGCCCCCGATCGCATCGGCAAGCTGGTCAGCGCTCATGCGGTCCAGATACAGCGTGCGGAAACCGAACTCGCTTTCGAATCTTTCGGCGATCTCGTCCTCATTTTCCAGGATTCGGGCATCGCCGCTGCGACCGCGATAAAGGAATACCCCCGGCACGGATTTAGGATCGCGTCCAGCCAGCAGAAGTCCCCGATTGTATTGGGCCCGAGCCTGACGGTTGCTGTTATTGTGCAGATCATCAAAGAGGATCAGCTCGTCGAAATGCACGTTGGCGACCCTTTCCGGCGTCACCTGCAACAATTGCTCGTATCGGTCGGCATGGCCGCCCCGGACGGGCATCGATGTGACGGGCTTTCCCGCCGCCTCGGCAAGGCGATAGGCCAGGCAATCGTTCAGCAGCCAGTTGCCGAACCAACGGTTGCCCGTCCAGCTTTCATACATCGCACCCGATATTGCCTGCTGTGGGCGGTGATAGGCCAATCGCCGGCCATTGCGGGCCCGCAGATGCATTTCGCCCCCCTCGGCATGAAGCACCCCGTCCACAAGATCGACGTCCCGCAGGCGATAGGCCATGGTGGCGGGAACGTGTTCGGCGGGATCGCCGGACATTTGCGCAATCACGTCGGCCAGATCGCCGAATTCGGTGCGCTGTACGCGGTCGATCTCGTCCGTCAACCAGATCCCGCGCGGGATGGCAACGGTTTCGGCGGGCGCAACAATCCAGGACTCGACTGCCTGATTCAGGAACACGCTGTGATTTGGTGTCAGAATTCGGCGCAGACGATTGCGAAGCGGTCGGAACGAGGGCATGCGGGCCTCATGATCGGTTGTGGTTCAGCATGGCATGGGGCAGCATGTCGTGAAAGCCTAGTCGGGCTGCAATTGCATGTCGGGCGCCAGTGCCGCCAGCAATTGTCGTGCAATCGCCTGGTGATCGGCCAGTGAGGGATGCCACAGACATGCGTTCCGTCGCAGCTTGCCAAGCTTTACCACCTGCACGGGAACGCCCGTTGCCCGCAGATCGCGCGCAGCGATCTCATGCGCTTCGATCAGTTCAGGACCGTATTCGCCAAAGGCCAGCAGAACCAACCGAGCCGAGGGCGATCGGGCCAGCGCCTGTTGCGCGAGCCTGACCAGCGCGGGCGCGAAATCGGCGGCCAGTTCTGCCTTGTTGCTCCAGGCTTCGCCGGGCGGCAAGGGAGAGCCGAAGTCATTGGATCCCAGTGCGATGACAATGACATTCGCGGCCTGGTGGGGCAGTTCAGGAATTGCCCGCTGCGAGGGCAGGGGATGGGGATAAAGCTGTGGCATCACCGTCCCGCCGCCGCCGTAATTGCGCAAAAGACCGATACCGGATCGCGCATAGATGCGAAGATCGGCCCCCATCGCCTTGGCCACCAGGGCAGGATATGCGCGCGTGGTGTCCGTGGCGGCAAAGATTTCCTCGCCCGTGCAGCTTCGGATCGCCGCGGTATTGCCAAACCCCACAGTGTCGGAATCGCCTATGAATTCGACCAGTTCTGCGCGAGCGGGCGGAGCGGGCAAGGGCTTTGTTCCGGGCGGCAGATACAGGCCTGACAGTTCGGATGCGGCGGCGCTCTCTCCCAGCTTTTGCACGGTGATGCGATGCGCGCCCGGCTGCAGGTCGTGAACATGCAGCTCTTGTCGCCCAGGTCGCGACAGTTCGATGGTGCTATCGTCGATTTCCACCCGCCAGCGATTTTCGGAATCGTCCAGTCGAAGATTGATCGCGGTTCCCGAAAATTCCGCCTGCAACGTGATGCCCGGCCATTCGTGAAGCAAGCCGCCATCACTGGCAGCGGCCACAGGGCCGCCGATCCTGGCGGGCAGGGGCGTCAGCTCGGCTTGCCAAGGAACCAGTTCGGCCCGAAATCCGGCGTCGGCAGGAACGGAAAGCATCGGCACCGGCACCTGGGGCCGAGCCGGTCGCGTCGCGATCCAGACCGCAGCACCGATCATCAGCACCGCAGCCAGAGCCAGTCCCAGCTTGCCGATCTTGCTGTCGCGCATTTTCACCCCTTTTCCGAACCCGGCCTAAAGCCGCAGCGCAGCCACAAGATCGATCGCCTGACGAATGTCATAGTGATGGTTGCCGATGAAAAATCCGTAAAGATCGATTTCCTCGGCATGGGTCATCGGCCCGTGCAGCGAATGATCCATCATCGCCAGCACCGGATTGCGGGTAAAGTTGCCGCTGACAATGGGGCGTGTCTCGAAGCCCAGCTGTTCCATGCGGTCAAGCACCTGCCGACGGCTGACCCCGGCTTCGGGGCGGACCACCAGCGAAAAGCCGAACCAGCTGCTGGCCCCGATCTCTTGCTGGATGCGCAGCAACGGGTGATCGGCCATGACCTGCTGCCAATAGGCGGCATTGGCGCGCCGCCCGGCGATCAGGCCGGGCAGCTTTTCCAGCTGCGCCAGCCCCACCGCGCCCGACATCTCCAGCGGGCGCAGGTTGTATCCCGGCAGCACGAAGCGGAAACTTTCCTCGAACGGATCGTCGCCCTTGGTCCCGGTCACGCGGTTCACGACGGGCAGGTTTCGCGTCCAGCCATGAGCGCGCAGGCACAGCAGGATGTGGTAAAGTTCCTCGTCATCGGTGACGACCAGGCCGCCCTCCATCGTCGAGATGTGGTGCGAGAAAAAGCACGAAAAACTGCCCATCGTCCCGAAGGTGCCGGTCTGGCGTCCGTCCAGGATGGCGCCCATCGATTCGCAATTGTCCTCGATCAACACGATGTCGCGGTCGGCGACGATACGCGCGATGGCGGCGAAATCGTTGGGATTTCCCAGCAGATTGACCGCCATGATGGCCCGCGTGCGTCCGTCGATGGCATCGGCCAGCGCCTGCAGGTCATAGTTCAGCGTAAGGGGGTCGATATCGACAAACTTCAGATGCAGCCCATACTGGTGCAGCGGAAAATAGGTGGTCGACCAGGATACCGCCGGCACGATCACCTGGTCGCCGGGTTCCAGCCTAAGCCGTGGGTTGGTGGTGTGGCGCAACGCCGCCACCATCGCCAGATTGGCCGATGAGCCCGAGTTGACCATCACCGCGAAACGGCTGCCGACATGGCGGGCAAAGGCGGCCTCGAACGCCGCGACCTCGGGGCCCATGCTGAACTGGCCGGAATCGATCACGCGTTGCAGGGCCGCATATTCGGCCTGATCCCAGCTTGACGTGGCCAGAGGGAAGCGACTCATGCGTGATGGTCCAGATAATGGGCATAGGTGGCGGCGATGCCGCGATCCAGCGGCGTGGTGGGCATCCAGCCCCAGTCCTGCTGTCGGCGGATCGATAGCAGCTTCTGTCGCATCCCGACCGGGCGGTCGGTATCGTGGATGAAATGCCCCTCCCAGCCGATGATTTCGGCGGCGAGGCAATAGTAATCGTTGATCGTGTGATCGACACCGGGACCGATGTTCATCACCCCGGGCAGGCGACCCGGATCGCGCAAGGCGCGCAGGATCGCCTGCGCCAGATCGGGGGCATACATGAATTCGCGGCGCGCCTCGCCATCACCCCAGATCTCGACGCGGTTGCTGTTGTCGACGCGGGCCCGATGCAGCTTGTGAATGATCGCTGCGAGCAGATGCGAGCGTTCGGGCGCGAAATGATCGTGGGGGCCATAGAGGTTGCAGGGCACCAGGCTGCACCATTGCAGGCCCGGATCCTGGCGCCTTGCCAGTTCGACCAGACGCATCGCCATGATCTTGGCCAGGGCATAGCCTTCGTTGCTGGGCTCCAGCCGGCCGGTCAGGATCTGCTCCTCGGACAGGTCGCGGCCCAGATCCGCCGGATAGACGCAGCTTGAACTGAGGTTGATCAGCACCGGCACCCGCATATCCCGGCAGGCGCCGATCACGTTCAGCCCGATGCGGGCATTTTCGTCCAGAAAGCGCCAGGGCGCGTCCAGATTGGCCTGGATGCCCCCCACCACCCCGGCGGCATGGACAACCGCATCCGGCCGGTGCCGTTCCAGCCAGTCGCGCACCGCCTGTGCGTCCAGCAGGTCAAGCTGGCTTCGCGAAGGCGCCAGCACTTGCCATTCCTCGATCCCCGGCGCCTCGCGCAGGTTTCGTCCGACCATGCCATTGCCGCCTGTCAGAAACAGCCGTCGCATCTATTCGCCCCCGGACGACATCGGCAAACCCATG
This sequence comes from Paracoccus sp. SMMA_5_TC, assembly GCF_009696685.2. Taxonomy (NCBI): domain Bacteria; kingdom Pseudomonadati; phylum Pseudomonadota; class Alphaproteobacteria; order Rhodobacterales; family Paracoccaceae; genus Paracoccus; species Paracoccus sp. SMMA_5_TC. The sequence continues at coordinate 2,388,355 of NZ_CP102355.1, read as the reverse complement.
CCGTGACGGCGCAGCAAGGCGTGGCGGCGAGCAATAGCCAGATCGCTTTCGACCATTTCGGCGATCGTCTGGCGCAGATCGGTTTCAGGCCGCCAGCCCAACCGTTCGCGCGCCTTGCGGGCATCGCCCAGCAGGCTGGCTACCTCGGCCGGGCGAAAATATCTGGGATCGACGCGCATGATGACCGCCCCCGGCGTCAGGGCAGGGGCCTTGTCGCCGCATATCGATGCGACCACCGCGACCTCATCAAGGCCATGGCCGCGAAACTCCAGTTCGATGCCCAGTTCCTGTGCCGCCCAGGTCAGGAACTGTCGCACGCTGTGCTGCTGGCCCGTGGCGATCACGTAATCGTCTGGCTGGTCGCATTGCAGCATCAGCCATTGCATGCGGACATAGTCGCGCGCATGACCCCAGTCGCGCAGCGCGTCCAGATTGCCCAGATACAGGCAATCCTGAAGCCCCTGCGCGACATGCGCGAGGCCACGGGTAATCTTGCGCGTGACGAAGGTCTCGCCCCGGCGCGGGCTTTCGTGATTGAACAGGATGCCGTTGCAGGCAAACATCCCATAGGCTTCGCGATAGTTGACCGTGATCCAATAGGCATAAAGCTTGGCCACGGCGTAGGGGCTGCGCGGATGGAACGGGGTCTGTTCGGTTTGCGGGCTTTGCCGGACCAGACCATACAGTTCGGAACTTGACGCCTGATAGAATCGCGTCTGCCGTTCCAGGCCAAGAAAGCGGATGGCTTCCAGTAGCCGCAGCGTGCCCAGGGCATCGACATCGGCGGTATATTCGGGCGCCTCGAAGCTGACGGCGACATGGGACTGGGCGCCCAGGTTGTAAACCTCGTCCGGGCGTATTTCGGCCATCAGCCGCGTCAAGGCCGAACTGTCGGTCAGATCGCCGTAATGCAGCAGGAATCGCGGCTGGGGTTCGTGGGGATCCTGAAAGATATGGTCGATGCGTTGGGTGTTGAAGGATGACGACCTGCGCTTGACGCCATGGACCTCATAACCCTGTTCCAGCAGAAACTCGGCCAGGTAAGAGCCGTCCTGCCCGGTCACCCCGGTAATCAGCGCCTTCTTGACCAATCCCGCTCCCCCCTTCCGGCACGGCGATCGTTCCGGCCGCCAGCGCCTGCTGCAGGTCGCCCCGCAGGCGATGAGGCCCGCGGGGCGGCACGCATCACTTTGCCGCGTCAAAGACCGGCTGATAGATCTCCTTCAGGCGCAGGACAGCGTCCTGGGGCGACATCTCGATCGATTCTCCGGTCTTGCGCGAAGTCAGCTCGACCTTGTTCGCGGCCAGACCGCGCGGCCCGACGGTGATGCGCCAAGGCAGGCCGATCAGGTCCATGGTGGCGAATTTCGCCCCCGCCCGTTCGTCGCGGTCGTCATAGAGCGGTTCCAGCCCATGGGCCTGCAATTCGCGGTAAAGCGCCTCGCAGGCGCTGTCGGTCGAGCCGTCGCCCTGTTTCAGGTTCACGATGCCGACATGGAAGGGCGTCACGCCTTCGGGCCAGATGATGCCCTTGTCATCATGGCTGGCCTCGATGATGGCGCCCAAAAGACGGCTGACACCGATGCCGTGGCTGCCCATGTGCACCGGCACGCGCGCGCCGTCGGGCCCCACGACCGTCGCGCCCATCGGTTCGGAATACTTGGTGCCGAAATAGAAGATCTGGCCCACCTCGATCCCGCGGGCCGAGCGGCGGCGTTCCTCGGGGATCTGATTGAAGATCGCCTCGTCATGGGTTTCGTCGGTGCGGGCATAACGGCTGGTGAATTCTTCCAGCACGGCCTGGCACTGTTCGACGCTGTCATAATCGATCTGGCGGTCGCCGAATTTCAGGTCGGTGATCTGGCTGTCATAGAACACCTCGGATTCCCCGGTTTCCGCCAGCACCAGGAATTCGTGCGTATAATCGCCCCCGATCGGGCCGCCGTCGGCGCGCATCGGGATGGCCTGCAAGCCCATGCGTTCGTAAGTGCGCAGATAGCTGACCAGATGCCGGTTATAGGCATGCAGGGCCGCTTCCTTGGTCAGGTCGAAGTTGTAGCCGTCCTTCATCAGGAACTCGCGCCCGCGCATGACGCCAAAGCGCGGCCGGATCTCGTCGCGGAACTTCCACTGGATGTGATACAGCGTCAGCGGCAGATCCTTGTAGCTGGTCACATGCGACCGGAAGATGTCGGTAATCATCTCTTCGTTGGTGGGGCCGTAAAGCAGATCGCGCTTGTGCCGATCCTTGATGCGCAGCATCTCTTCGCCGTAATCGTCATAGCGGCCGGATTCGCGCCAAAGTTCGGCGGATTGCAGCGTCGGCATCAGCATCGCGATATGTCCGGCGCGGGCCTGTTCCTCATGCACGATCTGCTGGATTCGGTTCAGCACCTTGTAGCCCAGCGGCAGCCAGGAGTAGATGCCCGCCGCCTGCTGCTTGATCATGCCTGCCCGCAACATCAGCCGGTGGCTGACGATCTGGGCCTCTTTGGGGTCTTCCTTCAGGACGGGCATGAAATAGCGCGACAGACGCATGGCGAAATCCTCATGATGGGCGGGACCGAGTTAGCGCACCGCACCATGGTCGGCAACGCCCTTCCTTGCAAGCCGCGCGCGGACGTTCCACATAGGGCGCGGCGTAGCGCGTGAACGAGGGATCAGGATGCGATTGGCGGCACACAAGCAGGTGTGGTACTGGGGCTGGGCGCTGATCGTCCTGCTGCTGGTGCTGTGGTTTCTGGGCAATGCGGTCACGCCCTTCATTCTCGGCGCCGCAGTCGCATATCTACTGGACCCGCTGGCGGACCGGCTGGAGCGTCTGGGGCTGAGCCGCGCCTTGTCGGTCGTGGTCATCACGCTGTTTGCGGTGCTGCTGATTGTCGCCATCGTGCTGATGCTGCTGCCGGTGCTGATCAAGCAGACATCGGCGCTGATTTCCACGGCGCCCGAGATGATCGACAAGCTTCAGCTTTACCTGATGATCCACTACCCGCAGGCATTTGCCGAAGGCAGCACCTGGAACACTGCGCTGACCGATGCCGGCAAGAAGATCAGCGAAAGCGGCATGACCATGCTCAGCACCGTGCTGGGTTCGGTCATGGGGGTGGTCAGCATCCTGGCGCTGGTGGTGATCGTGCCGGTCGTGGCTTTTTACCTGCTGCTCGACTGGGACAACATGGTCGACCGGCTGGACGAGCTGCTGCCTCGGGAACACGCCGACACCATCCGCACGCTGGCGCGCGACATCGACCGGGCGCTGTCCGGTTTCGTGCGCGGCCAGGGGCTGGTGATCCTGATTCTGGGGATTTTCTATTCCGTCGGGCTTGGTATCGCAGGCCTGCCCTTCGGCGTGGCGATCGGGGTTATCGCGGCGTCGCTGTCGTTCATCCCCTATGTCGGGGTTCTGATCGGGGGCGCGCTGGCCATCGGGGTGGCGCTGTTCAGCTTCTGGGGCGAGCCGATGTGGATTGCCGTGGTGGTGGGCATCTTTGCGACAGGACAATTCATCGAGGGCAATTTCCTCCAGCCCAAGATCGTCGGCAATTCGGTCGGGCTGCATCCGGTGTGGCTGATGCTCGCGCTGACGGTTTTCGGGACGTTGTTCGGCTTTGTCGGCTTGCTGGTCGCGGTTCCGATGGCGGCGGCGCTGGGCGTTCTGGTCCGGCACGCGGTCGGTCTTTACAAGGAAAGCGCACTTTACACCGGCCGCGAAGTTCCGGCTCCGCCCAATCCCCCGATCATGGTCGAAATGGTGCCGCGTGGAACGACCGAACGGCGCCGTCGTTTTGCCCAGCTGTCGCGCGATGTGGTGGTGGCGCAGTTGCAGCGCGACGAGGCGATGGCGCAGCTGCTGGATGAATATCTGGAGTTGCAGCGTGCCGGGCAGATCCGCGACCATGTCGGCCCGCCGTCTCCGGCCCAATTATGGGCAGAAAGCCGGGCGCGCCAGCAGCAAGACAGCAAGGAGCGCTAGGTGGCCCAGCAGCTCACGCTGGATCTGACCATGCCCCCGGCGTCTTCGCGCAGCGATTTCCTGATCACTTCGGCAAATCGCGACGCGCTTGCGATGCTGGATGCGCCGGGGCATTGGCCGCAGGGACGATTGTTGCTGATCGGCGCGCCAGGATCGGGCAAGACCCATCTTGCCGGGTTCTGGGCGGCCGAGCATCAGGCGCATATCTGCCAGGGATGGACACTGTCGCCTGCGAATGTCGATGCGATGGCCGTGACCGGTGGCGCGCTGGTGGTCGAGGATGCCGACGAAATCGCCGGCCAGCCCCAGGCCGAGCAGGGGCTGTTCCATCTGTGGAACCTTGCTGCGGCGCGCGAAATGCTGCTGCTGGTCACCGCGCGGTCTGCGCCGCGCGACTGGGGGCTGACACTCGCCGATCTTGTGTCGCGGCTGAATGCCTCGGCGCAGGCGGTGCTTGGGCCACCCGACGACGCCCTGCTGCCGGCAATTCTGGTCAAGCTGTTCGCCGACCGCCAGATTCAGGTGGCGCCCGAGGTCATCGACTGGCTGACACTGCGGATGGATCGCGACCTTGATCTGGCCCGCCGGCTGGTGGCGGCAATCGACCGCCAGTCGCTGGCCGACCGCCGTGCCATTACCCGGCGCCTCGCTGCCGAACTGCTGGACAAGCTGGCGTCGCCCGACACATGATCCGCCTATCAGCCCGAAGCCCTTCGCCATGACCCTTGCCAATTTCCTGAAATCGCCTTTCCCCGTCGCTCGTGAACTGCCCGATGGCTTGCCGCAGGGGGGGGCGCGCTTCTTCAATCGCGAAATCAGCTGGCTGGCCTTCAACTGGCGGGTTCTGGACGAGGCCCGCAACCCCAAGGTGCCATTGCTAGAGCGGCTGCGCTTTCTGTCCATTTCAGCCACCAACCTGGACGAGTTCTATACCGTGCGCGTGGCGGGCCTTCGTGAACTGGTGCGCGAGGGAAATTCGACCATCTCCGACGATGGCCTGACCGCCAGCGAACAGTTGCAGCTGGTCAACGCCGACGCCCGGCGGCTGATGGGTGCCCAGCAGGCAGTCTGGAACGGTCTGCGCCGCGAAATGGAACAGGAAGATATCGTGATCCTGTCGCGGTCGCGCGTCACCCGGGCCGAAGATGAATTCCTGCGCCGCCATTTCATGGATCAGGTGTTTCCGGTCCTGTCACCCCTGGCCATCGATCCCGCGCATCCCTTCCCGTTCATTCCGAACACGGGCTTTTCGCTGGCCCTTGAGCTTGCGCGTGAAAGCGACGGTCGCCAGATGCAGGCCCTGCTGCCCATTCCCCAGCAGATCGCGCGTTTCGTCCCGCTGCCCGGCGGCAAGCGTTTCCTGCGGCTCGAGGACTTGCTGCTGATGCATCTGCCAAGTCTTTTCCCGGGATATCGGGACATCGGTCATTGCGCCTTCCGGGTGCTGCGCGACAGCGATCTGGAAGTCGAGGAAGAGGCCGAGGATCTGGTGCGCGAATTCGAGACCGCCTTGAAGCGGCGGCGGCGCGGCTCTGTCATCCGTCTCAAGATTACGGCCGGGGCACCGGTGCGCCTGCGCAAGCTGATCATGGAGGAACTGGACGTCAACCCCGAAGAGGTGATCGAGGTCGAAGGTCTGCTGGGAATGGCCGATCTGCGCGAACTGGTGTTGGACAGCCGCCGCGATCTGCAATGGCCGGCCTTTACGCCGCGGGTTCCTGAAAGGGTCCAGGACCATGACGGCGACATGTTCGCGGCCATTCGGCAAAAGGACATGCTGCTGCACCATCCCTACGAAACCTTCGACATGGTTGTCAGCTTCCTGGCCCAGGCCGCGCGCGATCCCAACGTGCTGGCCATCAAGCAGACGCTGTATCGCACCTCGCGCGACAGCCCGATCGTCGACGCCCTGTGCGAGGCGGCAGAGTCGGGCAAATCCGTCACCGCGCTGGTCGAACTGAAAGCGCGCTTCGACGAGGCCGCAAACATTCGCCAGTCGCGGCGGCTGGAGCGTGCCGGCGCGCATGTGGTCTATGGCTTCATGCAATACAAGACCCATGCCAAGATCAGCGCGGTTGTCCGGCGAGAGGGCGATCAGCTGGTGACCTATACGCATTTCGGCACCGGCAACTATCACCCGATAACCGCCCGCATCTATACGGATCTGTCCTTGTTCACCTGCGATCCGGCGCTGGGGCGCGATGCCTCGAAGGTGTTTAATTTCCTGTCTGGCTATGTTCAGCCAGAGGGCCTTGAAAACATCGCGATTTCGCCCATCGACCTCAAGGAAAGGCTGTTGGATCTGATCGGGCGCGAAGCCGATTTCGCGCGTCGCGGCCGACCGGCCGAAATCTGGGCCAAGATGAACAGCCTGATCGAAAAGGACGTGATCGAGGCGCTTTACGCCGCCAGTCAGGCGGGCGTCAGGATCAGCCTGGTGGTGCGGGGCATTTGCGGACTGCGCCCCGGCATCGCAGGTCTGAGCGACAATATCAGGGTGAAGTCCATCGTCGGGCGGTTTCTGGAACATTCCCGCATCGTCTGCTTCGGTAACGGCTTCGGCCTGCCGTCGAAACGGGCGCGGGTGTTCATCAGTTCTGCCGACTGGATGGGGCGCAACCTGTCCCGCCGGGTCGAAGCTCTGGTCGAGTGCATGAACGAAACCGTCAAGGCACAGATCGTCAGCCAGGTCATGGCCGCCAACATGGCCGACGAAGCGCAAAGCTGGCTGCTGCAACCCGATGGGCGCTATCTGCGCTATCTGCCGGCGGGGCGCGACGACCTGTTTTCCTGTCACAAATTCTTCATGGAAAACCCGTCATTGTCGGGTCGCGGCAGTGCGGGGGCACGCGACGTTCCGGCGCTGACACACTCGACGGATTGACGCCCGAACCGATTTGCCGCATCCAAAGCCCGCGCGCTGGCGCGATAACGGAATCGAGAGGGCCCGATGAACGGTGTCGTGACCGCAAGCGGAGAAACCGTCGAACCTTTCGGACGCCAGTTGTTCGAACGCAGTTCGGAACGCTCGCTCAGCCGGGTGGGGGTCGTCGATGTGGGTTCGAACTCGATCCGCATGGTGGTCTTTGACGGGGCGGCACGCTCGCCGGCATATTACTACAACGAAAAGGTCATGGCCGGGCTTGGACAGGGGCTGGTCAGCACCGGAAGGCTCAATCCCGAAGGTGTGCGGCGGGGCATGGCCGCGCTGCGACGGTTCGCGGCGCTGGCCGACGGCATGGGGATCAAGCCGTTGACCTGTGTTGCCACTGCGGCAGTGCGTGAGGCCGAGGATGGTCCCGCCTTCAGGAAAGCCGTCGAGAAAGAGACCGGGCTGAAGCTTCTGGTCATCGATGGCGAGGAAGAGGCGCGCCTGTCGGCGCAGGGGGTGCTGCTGGGCTGGCCGGACGCGCGTGGTCTGGTCTGCGACATCGGTGGCAACTCGATGGAATTGGCCGAGGTGGCCGACGGCAAGGTGGGGCGTCGGATTTCAACCCCATTGGGTCCGTTCCGCCTGCAACAGGTCAAGGGCGGCAGTGCCGGCCTGCGCGAGCATATCCGCACCATCATGGAAGATGCCGCCGAAAAACTGGGGCGCGATCACGACCAGATATATCTGGTGGGGGGCTCGTGGCGGGCCATAGCGCGGCTGGACATGGAACGCGCGAAATACCCGATGACGGTCCTGCACGAATATCGCATGAGCCCGCAGGCCGTGCAGCAGACCGTCAGATGGATTGCCGACAAGTCGGTGGCCGAGATGCGTGCCCTTACCGGAATTTCGCAAGGGCGGATGGAGCTTGTCCCCTTGGCAAGCCTGGTCCTGCGTCAGCTGGTGGAAAGTCTGGCGCCGCGGTCGCTGGCGGTTTCGTCCTATGGCATCCGGGAAGGTCTGCTTTACGAACAGATGCCCGACAGCCTGCGTTCGCGCGATCCCTTGATCGAGGCGGCGCGCTTTGCCGAAAGGCAGATGGCGCGGATGCCGGGATTCGGAAAGAAACTGTATCAGTTCCTGCAACCGCTGTTTGTCGATCTGCCCAAGGGGCGCGACCGTCTCATCCGGGCGGCCTGCCTCTTGCATGATACGACCTGGCGCACGCATCCCGATTACCGTGCCGATGCCTGTTTCGACAATGTGACCCGTGCCAACATGGCGGCCCTGTCCCATCCCGAGCGTGTGTTTCTGGGCCTGTCATTGCTGCATCGCTACAAGAACAGCCGTTCCAACTCGCCCATGGCGCCGCTGTTCGCGCTGCTGAGCGATGCGGAAATCAAGGAAGCCGAAGTTCTTGGCAAGGCGATGCGCTTTGGCGCAATGTTCTCGGTCAAGGATCCGACCGAGGCTGGCAGCCTGCAATATCGACCGGCCGACAAGGTTCTGGAATTGCGCCTGACCAAGATCGGGCGGGCACTGATGGGCGAGGTGGCAGAAAGCCGTTTTCGCGCCCTGGCAAGCGCAATGGGCGCAACGCCGGTCGTCGTCGCGAATTGATCCCCTTGGGATATTTCGCGCCTGTTATTGACTGAACAGACAAGTTAACGGATGCGCCCCCGCGTGGCATCTTCATGTCACGGGGGCGTCGGCCCGGTGGTGGTGCACTGGTGGGCGTAGATGCGGTCGTCGGCCCCCGACGAACTATCGTCTCATTCGCCCCAGGTTCGTTCCAGCACATTGACCCAGTTGCGCCAGGCAATGGCCTCGACCAGGTCGCGACCATAGCCGTGATGCATCATGGCAGAAATCAGATTCTGCAAGGCCGCGGCATCGGACAGGTCGCCGGGCATGTCGGCCCCATCGAAATCCGAACCCAGCGCCACGCCGCCTTCGCCCAGGATGGACAGCAGGTGGTCCAGATGTCGCAGGATCACATCAAAACCTGCCATCGGATCGCGCCGTCCCTGCGGATGCAGAAAACCCACGGCAAAGTTCAATCCGACCAGACCGCCGCTTTCCGCGATCATCCGCAATTGACGATCCGTCAGGTTGCGCGAGCTGGGCGCCACGGCATGGGCGCAACTGTGACTGGCGACCAGCGGCGCATCTGACAGGCGTGCGATGTCGTCAAAGCCCTTTTCGTTAAGATGCGACAGGTCCAGCATGATCCGCAGCCGATTGCATTCACGCACCAGTTCCTTGCCCGCGTCGGTCAGGCCCGGCCCGGTGTCCGGGGAGGACGGAAAGGCAAAGGGCACACCATGGCCATAGCGCGTCGGTCGCGACCATACCGGTCCCAAGGACCGCAGGCCCAGCCGATGCCACAGATAAAGCGCGTCCAGATCGGGGATCGGCTCGGCGCCTTCGATATGCAGGATTGCGGCAATGCGGTCGGCGGCCATGGCGGCGCGAATCTCGCGCGCGCTGCGGCAGATCGAAAGCGCACCGTCGCGCTCCATCGCCAGCAGGTTGCCAGCCTGGGCCAAGGCATGGGGTATGGCCTCGGCGGCGGGCACCTCGGGCGGCAGGTCCAGGGCAAAGGGCGGGTTCTGCTTCATCAGCGTGGCGGCAGCATCGTCCGGACCGGGCGGCGATGGTGTCCAGATGGCAAAGAATCCGCCCACCATGCCGCCTGCCCGCATCCGCGGCAGATCCATGTGGCCGGTCCCGTCGCCCTGCCGCCAAAGCCGGTCGCGGTCCTTTCCGGCCATCACCATGCGCTGCAGAAAATCGTTGTGCCCGTCGAAAACCGGAATCATTGCTGCCTCGTTCAGTCCTGTCCGCACCATGGGGCCGAAGCCGCCGCGCCGCAAGCCGCGGCATTTGTGATGGGCAACACGATTTTTCCTTTTCCCGAAAGCGCGCCGCGCTAATCTGAAGTCGGCACCCCAGAACAGGAGACGCGGCCATGACGCAGATTAGCAAGGATTTTCATGGACAAACCGTGATCTGCACCTTCGATGTCACCCCCGGCAGCGCTCATGATGTCCTTGATGCATTGACCGCTGCTTATGATGAGGTGATCCGGCATCAACCCGGATACATCTCGGGCGCGATCCACCTCAACGACGCGCAGACCCGGATTGCCACCTATTCGCAATGGCGCGATCGCAGCGATTACCAGGCGATGTTGCGCAGCGCCGAGATGCGCGAAAGAAACAGGGCCATCCACGCCATGTGCCGTCATTTCGAGCCGGTGATGTATGAGGTTATCGATGTCTGGCAGAACTGATGCTGCGCCTGCGAAAAACACTCGCCTCGCCCGGGCATAGGTCCTAGAGTCTGGGCCAGACAGAGGCGGCGGGGGGCATATGGCAGGACGCATCATAACGGTGGCCCAGCAGAAGGGCGGTTCGGGCAAGACGACGATTGCAGTCAACCTGGCGGTGGCCCTGCGCGGTCGCGGGCATTCGGTTGCGCTGCTGGACATCGATCCACAGGGTAGCCTGGGGCGTTGGTATCTGGAGCGGTTGCAGCGCCTGGGCGAGGATGAGGCGCTGGAGCTTTCCACATCTTCGGCCTGGGGTGCCAGCTACGAATCCGACAAGCTCAAGAAACGTTTCGATTTCGTCATCATCGATACTCCGCCGAAGATCGACAGCGACCTGCGCCCGGCGTTGCGCGCCGCCGATCTGGTTCTGGTTCCGGTGGCAACCAGTCATGTCGATCTTTGGGCGACCGAGGGTGTTCTGGACCTGGCACGCCGCGAGAAATGCGAAACCTTGATCGTGCTGAACCGAACCCGCCCGAACAGCCGCCTGACGGGTGACGTGGCCGAAGGTGCGGCAGAACTTGGCGCAGATGTGGCGGTGGCACAGTTGGCCAATCGGGTTGCCTATGCCGAATCGCTGGGTCTGGGTCTGGGCGCGGGCGAAGCGGCACGCAGCCCGGTAGCCCGGGCCGAGGTCGATGCCCTGACCGACGAGGTTCTGGGCGCTCTGGGCTGAGTTCGGCCTGCACTCGGTCCGCCTGCAACCCTTGCGCAGTTCGGGCGTTGGCGTAGCGTCAACAGCCCATGAGGTCATGACCATGAAATCCTTTGCCTGGTTGGGCGCGCTGGTAGTTGCGCTGCCTCTGGCCGGCTGCGCACCTGACGACCCCAGCACGGATTCCGATACGCCCCTCGCCTCTGTGCCAGCACCCGCCCACGACACGTGCGGGGCGAATCGTTACGCTGAGCTGATCGGCCAGACATCGCCGACCATAACCATTCCCGAAGGTCAGGTTTATCGCATGCTGCGCGAGGGCCAGCCCGCCACCATGGACTATATCCAGGAGCGTCTGACCTTTGTGACCGATCGGCAAGGCAAGTTGCTGTCAGTCACCTGCGGTTGACGCGGCCGTTCAGGATCGCCGCCGGGGGCGTTTGTTGCCCCCGCGCTGACCGGCGCGGCCCGCCGTCGAACGACCGCTGGAGGCGACCGCAGCTTCGGCGGCCTCTTCGATCGCAGACTGACGTGCCAGCGGATCGTCGGCGACGGCCAGTTCCACGGCCTCGAGCCGCTTGACCTCGTCGCGCAGGCGCGCTGCCTCTTCAAATTCCAGGTTTTCGGCCGCCTTGCGCATCTGCGCGCGCAATGCATCCAGATGGGCGGCCAGATTGGCCCCGACAAGGGGCTTGTCGACCCGCGCCGTGATGCGCGACTGATCGGTGTCACCCTGCCACAGACCGGCCAGAACATCCTCGACATTCTTGCGCACGGTCTGGGGCGTGATGCCATGCGCCAGATTGTAGGCGATCTGCTTTTGCCGGCGCCGTTCGGTTTCGGCCATGGCGCGTTCCATGCTACCGGTCACACGGTCGGCATACATGATGACCCGCCCGTCCGCATTCCGCGCTGCCCTGCCGATGGTCTGGATGAGCGAGGTTTCACTGCGCAGGAAACCCTCCTTGTCGGCATCAAGGATCGCCACCAGGCCACATTCGGGGATGTCCAGCCCCTCGCGCAGCAGGTTGATGCCCACCAGAACGTCGAACGCCCCCAGCCGCAGATCGCGCAGGATTTCGATCCGCTCGATGGTGTCGATGTCGGAATGCATGTAGCGAACCTTGATGCCCTGTTCGTGCAGGTATTCGGTCAGGTCTTCGGCCATCCGCTTGGTCAGGGTGGTGACCAGGGTGCGGTAACCCTGCGCCGTTACCTTGCGCACCTCGTCAAGCAGATCGTCAACCTGCATCTCCACAGGGCGGATCTCGACGACAGGGTCCAGAAGCCCGGTCGGACGAATCACCTGTTCGGTAAAGACGCCGCCGGTCTGATCAAGTTCCCATTGCGCGGGCGTGGCCGATACGAAGATCGATTGCGGCCGCATGGCGTCCCACTCCTCGAACTTCAGGGGGCGGTTGTCCATGCAGCTGGGCAGACGAAAACCGTGCTCGGCCAGGGTGAACTTGCGGCGGAAGTCGCCGCGATACATCCCGCCGATCTGGGGGACGCTGACATGGGATTCGTCGGCAAAGACGATGGCATTGTCGGGAATGAACTCGAACAGGGTGGGCGGCGGCTCGCCTGGGGCGCGTCCGGTCAGATAGCGGCTGTAGTTTTCGATGCCGTTGCAAACCCCTGTGGCTTCAAGCATTTCCAGGTCAAAGTTCGTACGTTGCTCCAACCGTTGCGCTTCCAGAAGCTTTCCTTCATCGGTCAACTGTTTCAATCGTGCCTGAAGTTCGGCACGTATCCCCTTGATTGCCTGTTGCAATGTCGGTCTTGGGGTAACGTAATGGCTATTTGCATAGATGCGGATCTGCTTGAAACTGTCGGTTTTGGCCCCGGTCAGGGGGTCGAACTCGGTAATCGCTTCAAGCTCGTTGCCAAAGAAATCAAAGCGCCAGGCCCGATCTTCGAGGTGCGCGGGCCAGACCTCGATGATATCGCCGCGCACGCGGAAACTGCCGCGCTGGAAGGCCGTGTCCAGGCGACGATATTGCTGGGCCACCAGTTCGGCCAGAAAGCTGCGTTGGTCATAGTTCTGGCCCACGATCATGTCCTGGGTCATGGCCGAATAGGTCTCGACCGAGCCGATGCCATAGATGCAACTGACCGAAGCCACGATGATGACGTCATCGCGTTCCAGCAGCGCCCGCGTGGCGGAATGGCGCATCCGGTCGATGGCCTCGTTGATCTGCGATTCCTTCTCGATGTAGGTATCGCTGCGCGGCACATAGGCCTCGGGCTGGTAATAGTCGTAATAGCTGACGAAATATTCGACGGCGTTTTCCGGAAAGAAGCCTTTGAACTCGCCGTAAAGCTGGGCGGCAAGGGTCTTGTTCGGAGCCAGGATGATGGCCGGGCGCTGCGTCACCTCGATCACCTTGGCCATGGTAAAGGTCTTGCCGGTTCCGGTCGCGCCCAGCAGCACCTGATCGCGTTCCCCGGTCAGGATTCCTTGCGCCAGTTCGGCGATGGCGGCCGGCTGATCGCCCGCCGGCTGAAATTCCGAATGCATGACAAAACGCTTGCCGCCTTCCAGCTTGGGGCGCGTGACTTCGGGAAATCGCATGACCGGGGCGTTGGTGTTGTTGTGACCCATCGTTTCACCTTTGTTCCAGAGTTGAATCTGGCATTGCGGGGGCAGGATGCAAGGGTCAATCGCGGGCCTGATGCTGACATCTTGAACCGGTCGGCGGCATGATGGATAAGGACGCAAAGAAGATCAGAGGTTTCCGCCATGCGCGTCCGCATCTACAAGCCTGCCCGCAACGCGATGCAGTCCGGCACAGCCCGAACCAAACTGTGGGTTCTCGAGTTTCCCCCCGCAGACGCGCGCGATATCGACCCGCTGATGGGCTGGATTGGCAGCGACGATACGCAAAGCCAGGTCCGGCTGCGGTTTGAAACCCGCAAGCAGGCCGAGGACTATGCCCGCGAACATGGTCTGGAATACGAAGTGATCGAGCCGCATTTCCGCGCCGCCAATGTGCGCCCCCGCGGATATGGCGAAAACTTCGCCACGGATCGCAGGATGCCCTGGACGCATTGAAATTGCGCCTTGAATGACAGCCAGGAAACCGCCGGACCGTACCCGGCGGTTTTTACTTTAGTGATCCGGGCCGATCATTCCCACTCGATCGTGCCGGGCGGCTTCGAGGTGATGTCGTAGGTGCAGCGGTTGATGCCCTTGACCTCGTTGATGATGCGGGTTGCGGTTTCGCCCAGGAATTCGTGGGTAAAGGGGTAATAATCCGCCGTCATCCCATCGACCGAGGTTACCGCCCGCAGCGCGCAGGCATAGTCATAGGTCCGGCCGTCCCCCATCACGCCCACGGTGCGCACCGGCAGGATGGCGACAAACGCCTGCCAGATCTCGTCATACAGCCCGTGCTTGCGGATCTGGTCGATGAACACCGCATCGGCCTTGCGCAGGATGTCGAGCTTGTCGCGCGTAATCTCGCCGGGGCAGCGGATGGCCAGCCCCGGTCCGGGGAAGGGGTGGCGGCCGATGAACTTTTCGGGCAGGCCCAGTTCGCGGCCAAGCGCGCGCACCTCGTCCTTGAACAGTTCGCGCAGGGGTTCGACCAGCTTCAGCCCCATTTTTTCGGGCAGGCCGCCGACGTTGTGGTGGCTCTTGATGGTGACTGACGGCCCGCCGCTGAAGGACACCGATTCGATCACATCGGGATAGAGCGTGCCTTGTGCCAGGAATTCGGCGCCCTCGATCTGGTTGGCGTATTTCTGGAACACGTCGATGAACAGCTTGCCGATGGTCTTGCGCTTGACCTCGGGATCCGAAACGCCCTCGAGCGCGCCGATGAACAGGTCGGCCTCGTCCGCGTGGATCAGCGGAATGTTGTAGGTGTCGCGGAACATGGTCACGACTTCCTCGGCCTCGTTCAGCCGCAACAGCCCGTGATCGACAAAGACGCAGGTCAGCTGGTCGCCGATCGCCTCGTGAATCAGCACCGCCGCCACCGAACTGTCGACGCCACCCGACAGGCCGCAAATGACCTTCCTGTCGCCGACCTGCTCGCGGATCTTGCGCACCGCATCCTGGCGATAGCTGGCCATGGTCCAGTCGCCGGTGAACCCGGCAAGCCGCACGAAGTTTTCCAGCATCCGCCGTCCGTTCGGGGTGTGATGCACCTCGGGGTGGAACTGGACGGCAAAGAAGTTGCGCGCCGGATCGGCGATCATCGCATAGGGGGCATTGGGCGATGTGCCGATCACCTCGAAGCCCGGCGCCAGACGGGTGACACGGTCGCCATGGCTCATCCACACCTCTTCGCGGCCGGCATCGAACAGCCCGGCAAAGATGCCGTCGCCGCGATGGCCTTCGGCGGGGGTGATGAAGGCCCGGCCATATTCGGCATGGTGGCCCGATTCGACCTCCCCGCCCAGCTGCGCAATCATCACCTGCTGGCCGTAACAGATGCCAAAGATCGGCACCTGCATGTCGAACAGGGATTGCGGGGCGCGGGGCGAATCCGCCTGCGTGACCGAGGCGGGCCCGCCCGACAGGATCACGGCCTGGGGCGCGAAGCTTTCCAGGAAGGCGTCATCGACCGTGTTGAACGGATGGATTTCGCAATAGACATTCAGTTCGCGCAGGCGGCGGGCGATCAGTTGCGTGACCTGCGAACCGAAGTCGATGATGAGAAGGCGCTGATGCTGGGTCATGGCAAGGCTTTAGGCCGCGACAGGGCGCTTCGCAAGAGGGGCCGATGGTCCGGGGCGGGTCGTCAGCGCCACAGGTGGCCCAATGCCTCGACGGGATCGTGTTCCGACCAGATTTCGCCGCCAAGCGCAATGAAATCGGCAACAGGCGCAAGCTGGGCGATCAGCGACGGGGTCAGCGCGCCTTCGGCCACCACCGGCACCTCGATCATCTCGGACCACCACTGGAACAGGTCATGCTCGGCAATCTGGCCGTGTCCCAGGGCGGTGGTGCCGCAGGGGCCAAAGCTGACATAATCCGCGCCGGCTTCGGCAGCGGTCATGCCATCATGCCGCGAGGCGCCGCAGAATGCGCCGACGATCGCGTCGGCGCCCAGCTCCTTGCGGGCGTGACGCACACTGCGTGCGCCATCAGTCAGATGCACCCCGTCCAGACCGTGGCGTTGTGCCAGCATCACGTGATCGTCGATCACGACCGCAACATCGCGGGCATGGGCAATCTCACGTGCAAGATCGGCCAGACGGCCAAGCTCGTCCTCGGTCCCGGCACCGGGAATGCGCAGGCAGGCGACCGGAAAGCGATCCATGACATCGGCAAGCATCGGCCCCAGGGTCGATGCCGCCGCGCCGACGGGCGTGATCAGATACAGTTGCGGCGTATTGGCTTGGTCCGTCATGGTCCTGTCATCCCTGATGTCGTTCCCGCAGATAGCCTGTTGCGGCGCGCCTTGCCAGTGGGTCGCGGTAAGGATATGGCCCGCGCATGGAACCCGCGATCATCCTTGTGCGCCCGCAGATGGGCGAAAACATCGGCGCGGCAGCGCGCGCCATGCTGAATTTTGGCCTGACAGACATGCGTCTGGTTGGACCCCGCGACGGCTGGCCGAATCCCCGCGCCGTGGCCATGGCCTCGGGCGCTGCCGGGCGGGTTCTGGACCGGGCCAGGGTATTCGATAGTCTGGCACAGGCGATGTCAGACATCGATTATGCCTATGCCACCACCGCGCGCGGCCGCGAACTGACGAAGCCTGTTCTGACGCCCGCCAGCGCGATGCAGGATGCCCGGGCACGCACCGCGCAGGGCAGTCGAATTGGCATCATCTTCGGCCCGGAGCGCGCAGGCCTTGAAAACGACGACGTGGCGCGGGCCAATGCCATCATCACCGTCCCGGTCAACCCGGATTTCCCGTCGCTCAACCTGGCTCAGGCGGTGCTGCTGACCGGCTATGAATGGGGTCGCGACAGCCTGCCTGCCCAGCCCGCGCCGATCGCGCGCCGACCCGAGGGCGAACAGCCTGCCACCCGGATCGAGATAGAGCGCCTGGCCGATCACTGGGAGCAGCGCCTTGACGAGGCCGGCTTCTTCTTTCCGCCCGAAAAGGCTCCGACGATGAAGCTGGCATTGCGCAACCTGTGGTCGCGTCTGGATCTCACCCGCGCCGATGCCCGCGTCTTTCACGGCATGTTGCGGCAACTTGTCCGACGCGGCTGATTGATTTTCGGCCTGCTGCCCGCCAAGGTTGCGCCCAAAACACAAGGAAGCAGAAATGGCAAAACGCCCCGTGTTCCAGGAGGTCGCGGACAGCGCGCCGCGCGAAACCCTGCCCAAAGGCGGGCTGATCGACACCGCCCCTCGCGGTGCGCGCACGCTGATCCGTGCTTGGCTGATGGTTCTGTTTGTGCTCGTGGTGGCGATGATTGCCCTGGGTGGCGCCACCCGGCTGACCGGATCGGGGCTGTCGATCACCGAATGGAAGCCGGTGACTGGCGCCCTGCCGCCGATGGATGCAGCAAGCTGGCAGGCCGAATTCGACAAGTATCGACAGATCCCGCAATTCCGGTTGCAGAACCCCGACATGGATCTGGCGGGCTTCAAGTGGATCTACTGGTGGGAATGGTCCCATCGGCTGCTGGGGCGATTGATCGGGCTGGTCTGGGCGATCGGCTTGCTGGCGTTCTGGGCGACGCGCCGGATTCCGACCGGCTGGACGCCGCGCCTGCTGCTTCTGGGTATTCTGGGCGGGGCGCAGGGAGCCATCGGCTGGTGGATGGTGCATTCCGGCCTGTCGGGCGAGATGGTGCGCGTGGCCTCGTATCGACTGGCGGTGCATCTTGGCCTGGCCTTTGCCATCCTGGGGCTGATTGCCTGGTATGCGTTACAGCTGTCGCGCCCCGAAGCAGCGCTGCTAAGGGCACGTCGCGCCGGCGAGGCCAAGCTGTTTTCAATGACGACGGGCCTGCTGCATCTGGCATTCCTGCAAATCCTGATCGGAGCGCTGGTTGCCGGGATCGATGCCGGGCGGATGTATACAGGCTGGCCGACAATGGGCGGAGAATGGATACCAAGCGCGATCTGGGATCCTGCTCTTGGCTGGCGCAACCTGTTCGAGAATCCGGCGCTGGTTCAGTTTGTCCATCGCATGGTCGGTTATCTGCTGGCGATCTTTGCAATCGTTGTCTGGCTGCGGGCGCGCCGATCGCCGCATCCGGTCACCCGCGGCGCCTATCACGTGATGCTGGCCGCAGTCGGTCTGCAAATCTTTCTGGGGATCATGAACGTGCTGCATGCCTCGCCGCTGCATTTGGCGCTGGCGCATCAGCTGGGCGCCGTGGCACTGTTCACCCTGATCCTGCGGGCGCGGCACCACGCACGCTATCCATATGAAACTTCGGTGCGGGGAACTGTGCGATGACCGCTCTTGACGAGCTGCTGGCCTTTCAACGCCAGACCGAGGCGCTGAGCTCGGTCGCCGAACGGCTTGGCTGGGACCAGGAAACGGTTATGCCGCGCGGCGCATCAGAACAGCGGGCCGAGGAAATGGCCGCGATGGAGGCGGTGCTGCATGAACGCCGCACCGACCCCCGCATCGGCGAATGGCTGGACCGCGCCGAACCCGAGGATGCCGAGGATCAGCGCATCCTGGATCTGATCGCGCGCGAGCATCGCCGCGCCATCCGCATTCCCGCGCGGCTGGCGACGGAACTGGCACGGCAGACCTCTTTGTCGCAGGGCATCTGGGCCGAGGCACGCGCCAAGGATTCGCCGGACGATTTCCTGCCGGTGCTGAACGACATCCTGATGCTGAAACGCGAAGAGGCGGCGGCACTGGCGGATGGCGGCGATCTATATGACGCGCTCTTGGATGATTACGAGCCCGGCGCCAGCCAGTGGGAAATCGCAAGATTGTTCGACGCCATGCGCCCGCGCCTGGTGGCGCTGCGTGACGAGATCCTGGGCGCCGAGTTCCAGCCGCAACCCTTGACGGGACATTTTCCACAGGAAACCCAGCTGCGTCTGGCACGCATCTGCGCCACCGCCTTTGGCTACGACTGGACGCGCGGACGGATGGATCTTGCGGTGCATCCGTTCAGTTCGGGCCGTTGGCAGGACAGCCGCATAACCACCCGGGTGGTCGAAACCGACCCGTTCAACTGTCTGTATTCGACCATTCACGAGGTCGGTCATTCCAGCTACGAACTGGGCATCGACAGCGACTATGCCTTTACCCCGCTGGGGCGCGGGGTGTCGATGGGCGCGCATGAAAGCCAAAGCCGGATCTATGAAAACCAGATCGGGCGCAGCCAGGCTTTTACGGGTTGGCTCTATCGGCGGATGTGCGACGCCTTCGGCGGCCTGTCTGTTGCCGATGCCGACGCGTTTTATGCGACCGTCAACCGGGTGACCCCTGGCTTCATCCGCACCGAGGCTGACGAGGTGCAATATAACCTGCATGTCATGCTGCGCTTTGACCTGGAGCGCGACCTGATCGCCGGCCGCCTGGATGTCGACGACCTGCCCGAGGCGTGGAACAACCGCTTCCTGAAGGATTTCGGCGTGGCGGTGGATCGTCCCGCCAATGGCGTGCTGCAGGACGTGCATTGGGCGGTGGGGCTTTTCGGCTATTTCCCGACCTATACGCTGGGCAATGTCTATGCCGGCTGCCTGCATGAAGCCATGCGCGAGGCGTTGCCAGAACTGGATCAGTCGCTGGCGCAAGGCGATGCCGAGCCTGCGGTCGAATGGCTGCGCGAGAACATGCAGCGCCACGGCGGCCTATACCCGCCGCGCGAACTGATCCAGCGCGCCATTGGCGGCGAGATCAGCGAAGAGCCGCTGCTGAACTATCTGGAACAGAAGTTCGCGGCCATCTACCGCCTTTGATCGTCTGGCCCTGAGCCCGCGGCGCGCGACCGGCGGGTGATGCGCAGCCCGATGCCGTCGCGGCCGCGCAGGGTCAGCCGCATGACCGGCACCGGTGGTTCTGCCCCCGGTGCGACCGCCAGATCGCGCAGCAGAGCCGCCAGCACCAAAGGCCCTTCGATCATCGCAAAACCCGCGCCGGGACAGGCGCGCGGCCCGGCCGAAAACGGGATGAAGGCGTGGCGCGGGCAGGCGTCCACCGCAGGCTCCAGCCAGCGTCCCGGGTCGAAGCTGTCGGGGCGGGGCCATAGCCGCTGATGGCGATGCAGGTGCCAGGGCGACAGCACCATCTGCGCGCCGGGCCGCGCCGTGCGGCCGCGCAGCGTTTCGGATCGCCGCGCCTCGCGCACGGTCATGGCGACAGGGGGATAGAGGCGCAGCGCCTCGCGAAACACGGCGCGGGCCACCGTCAACTGCCGCACGGTGCCCAGATCGGGGATGCCGGCGGCAGGCAGGCAGGCGCGCGCCTCGGCCGCCAGCCGGTCCTGCCATGCGGGGCTGATCGCCAGCAGGTAAAGCGCCCATGCCAGGGCCGAGGCGCTGGTTTCATGCCCGGCCAGAAAGAAGGTCACCACCTCGTCGATCATCTCGTGCCGGGCAAAACGCTGGCCGGTTTGCGGATCGGGCAGGGTCATCAGTTTCGTCGCCAGATCATCGGGTGCGCGGCCTTCGGCGATCTGCGTCGCGCGGGCCGCGACCATCTGCGCGACCAGATCGCGGATGCGGCGGGCGCTGCGTCGCGCCCGCCTGCGGTGCAGACGCAGCCAGCGCGGCACCGGCAGCAAGGCCCCCAGATTGACCATCGGCTGGGCGTCCTGATGTTCGCCAAAGGCGGCAAAGACCTGGCTGGCGGTGCGATCCTCGATCGGGATCGAAAACATCGCCCGGCAGATGGCGTCGGCGGCGACATGGCTGGTGTGCGGCTGAATGTCCACATCCGCGCCATCGGCCAGCAGGGCCAGCCGCGCGGCCCCCGATTGCGCCGCCTGCCAGATCGCCGGCAGCGACTGGCGCAGGCGGCCGCCTTCGAAGGCGGGGTCGATGATGCGGCGCTGATGCAGCCATCTGTCGCCGTTCGACACGAAGCTGGACTGACCCAGCAAGGGCTCGAGCCCCGCGGCCATGCGGCGCGACTTGGGAAAGTCCAGCGGGCGTTGGCACAGGATCAGATCGACCAGCCGCGGATCGTTGCAGGTAAAACTGTGCACCAGCGGGTTGCGGTATTCCGCCATCCAGGCGTGGTAAAGCCGGTCGGATTGCGCCGACAGGATGTCGCGGCGAAAGTCGCGCAGAAAGCGCCACAGCCGCGGCGGGCCTTGGCGGGCCGGCGGTTTGGGCGGGATCAGGTCGTCGTCCATGGGCTCACCGGACGGTCGATGCGGCCGGGGGAATGGCTGCGGTCGCGGTAACGCCGGGCAAGGGGCAGGGGGCCGGCGGTGATGGCGAAATAGTCGTAACCCTGTGGCCGGTCAAAGGCGCACAGATACTGGAAATGGATACGCAGCCACCGGCCGCGCAGCGCCTGCAACCGGGCGCGCGACAGGCTGCGGGAAAACGCCGCCGACAGGATCAGCGGCTGGTGCGCCTGCGGCGGGCGCACCCCCGACACCGCTACCGGATCGCACAAGCCGAAGCAGCAGGGGTCGCCCGGTGCCGAGACATCGACCCAATCGACCTGGCGATTGATCGACAGCGACCGCAGGTCGCGGCGCAGCCCGCGCGCGCGCGGCAGAAAGGACATCATCGGCACTACCTGGCCAAGGGTCAGCAGCGACAATCTGGCGTCCTTTGGCGCGTCCTTCATCGCGCGTGCCACGGCCGATACTGCAAGGCAGGCGCCGGTCGAATGGCCCACCACCAGAATTTCGTCCCAGTCCTGCCTCAGAACCTGACCCAGCCTTGCGGCGAACTGGTCCAGCCGGCGATCAAGGGCAGGCGGCCATGCGCCCGCTCCGCTGGCGATAAAGGCGAAATCGTGCATCAGATACCAGGCCATGAACCGGCTGTCCGCCCGCCGGAACAGGCGCAGCAGGGCCCAGGCGAGGACACCCGCAACGGGCAGCGACACCCAAAGCCCCAACCCGGTCAGTGAAGCCAGCAGCCCGCCGGCAATTCCCCCCAGGGCCAGCGCCAGCAGCAGTTGCGCCAGCAGCACCGCCACCGGATACAGCGCCGCCAGCACCGGCCCGCGCCGCAGTCTGGTCATCCGCCACAGCGCGCCCGAACCCAGATAGATGGCGGCGGTGCGCAGCATCTGGCCATAGGTTGCGAGGATGCCATGACCCATCGAGCCCTGCACGATATCGGACCACACCAGCACCTCGAAATCGCATTCGCTGCGGCCTTCGGGAAAATCGCCGCGCACACCCCAGCCAAAGCCGGTCGCATCGCCGCGTGGCCCCATCTGCAGCCGATAGCCCGACAGCATCGCCTGCGTGGCCCCTTCGCTGCGGAACGTCTCGCGATAGCGGCGCGGCGGCAGCGGGTCATAGCCCGGAATATACAGGATGCGACGGCGAAAGGGGCGGGTCATGAAAGCCTGGCCATTGGGCAGGCGCAGCATAGCCCAAGTGTCGGCATGGGCAAGTCAGCGCCGCTGCCAGCGCGCTTCCAGCTTCTCGATGGCGGCGATGCGCGCGGGCAGGGGTGGGTGCGACATCAGCCAGGCCGGGGCGGTGCCGCGCGCGCCCGACATGCGATCCAGCTTGTGAAACAGGCTTTTCTGTGGCGCGGTGCCAAGACCTGCCTTGATCATCAGCGCGCTGGCGAATGCGTCGGCCTCGAACTCGTCCTGGCGCGACAGGCGTGCCGCCAGCGCCGCGGCCGCCAGACTGGCCAGCCAGCCGCCGATCCCGGGCAGGATGCGGCCCAGAACCCCCGACAGCACCACCCGGATCACGTTCTGGCCGGCGAAATCGACCATGCGGCGGCGGGCGTGGCCATGGGCGACATGGCCCAGCTCATGGGCGATGACCGACGCCAGTTCCGCCTCGGTCACTTCGCCCGAATCCAGACGGTCGATGAAGCCTCGGGTCAGGAAGATGCGGCCGTCCGGCGCCGCCAGCCCGTTGACGGGCGCGATTTCATAGACATGCGCCCGGATCGGCGGCAGGTCCATGGCCTGGCCCAGGCGGCGCAACATCGGCACCAGCCGGGGATGATCCAGCGGCGTCGAACGCGCGTCCAGATCGGCGCGCAGCCGCCATGCCGAGAACATCCACATCACTGCGGCGTAGAGCAGGATCAGCAGGATCGGCGTCAGTTTCAGCATGGGATCAATATGGGCGGCGCGCCCGTCCGCGCCAAGGCCGGACCGGGCCGCGCTCAGCCCAGAATCCGCATCGCCTGGGTCAGCCCCTCCAGCGTCAATGGCTGCATCCGGTCCTCGAAGATGGTGCGGATCATCCCGATCGAAGGCGTTTGGCGCCAGTGCGCCTGCGGCACCGGGTTCAGCCAGACATGATCGGGCCAGGCTTCGCGCAGGCGGCGCAGCCACAATTCGCCCGGTTCCGGGTTCCAGTGTTCGTTGGCCCCGCCCGGCACCGCGATTTCATAGGGCGACATCGAGGCATCGCCGACCATGATCAGCTTGTAGTCGCGACCATAGCGGTGCAGCACGTCCCAGGTCGGGATGGTTTCGTTCCAGCGGCGGCGGTTGTCCCGCCACAGCGCCTCGTAGACGCAGTTGTGGAAATAGAAGTGCTCAAGATGCTTGAACTCGGCCCGCGCGGCTGAAAACAGCTCGTTCACCAGCCGGGAATGATCGTCCATGCTGCCGCCGGCATCCAGAAACAGCAACACCTTGACGGCATTGTGCCGCTCGGGCCGGGTCTGCACGTCTATATAGCCATGTTCGGCGCTGGCCCGGATGGTGCCGGGCAGGTCAAGCTCCTCGGCCGAGCCGTGACGCGCCCATTGCCGCAGCCGTTTCAGCGCCACCTTGATGTTGCGCGTGCCCAGTTCGACCGAATCGTCGAAATCCCGAAACTCGCGCCGATCCCAGACCTTGACGGCGCGGCGGTGGCGGCTGGCATCCTGGCCGATGCGGATGCCCTCGGGGTTGTAACCATAGGCGCCGAATGGCGAGGTGCCTGCGGTGCCGATCCATTTGCTGCCGCCCTGATGGCGCTCGCGCTGTTCAGCCAGACGTTCGCGCAGGCGCCGCATCAGCTCGTCGAAACTGCCGGCACCTTGGATCGCGGCGCGCTCTTCTTCGCTCAGCAGCTTCTCGGCCAGCTTTTCCAGCCATTCGCGGGGAATCGACACCTGATCGACCAGCGATTCGACGGGGATCTGATCCAGGCCCGAGAACGCCTCGGCAAAGGCGCGGTCGAAACGGTCGATATGGGCTTCGTTCTTGACCAGGGTGGCGCGGGCCAGGTGATAGAAGCCGTCGGGGCTCCAGTCGGACAGGCCCGCCTGCAACCCTGCCAGCAGATCCAGATATTCCCGCAGGCTGGCCGGGACACCATGCCGGCGCAGACTGTCGAGAAACGGCCTGAACATCACGCCATCCGGCTGATCAGAACGGTCAGGAATACGCCCAGCACGGTCAGTGCCAAGCCATGGGCGGCGGCATATTGCAGCTTGTCGGCGCGGTTGCCCCCAGCCTTGGCGGCACGTTTCCAGCCGATCGCTGCGCCGATCAGGAATGCGGCAATCACGATCATGGCCCGGGCATAGCCTTCCTGCCCGCCGCTGTCGAGTCGCCAACCCCTTGAACGCCCGCGGGGGGCGGGTTAACTTTGTAACAACTTGTTATCGGAGGGCGTAAGAATGGCGCCCAGGCGTCCTGCGGGTGCGGACGCGTTCTCGAAGAAAGCGGTCGAGCCTTTCGCCACCCGCCCGGCCGAGGAGGGGCCGCTGTATGCGGCCCTGGATCTTGGCACCAACAGCTGCCGGATGCTGATTGCCCGCCCGGCGGGCAGCCAGTTCCAGGTGGTCGACAGTTTCTCGAAGCCGGTCCAGCTGGGCCAGGGGCTCGAGGCATCAGGCAGGCTGTCGCGCCCATCGATGGCGCGGACGGTGCATGCCTTGCAGGTGTGCCGGCGCAAGCTCGAGGCGCATAACGTCACGCGCATGCGCCTGGTGGCAACCGAGGCCTGCCGGCGCGCGCGCAACAGTCGTGAATTCATGCGCATGATCCGGCGAGAGACCGGTTTGCCGGTCGAGATCATCAACGCCGAGGAGGAGGCGCGGCTGGCGGTGATTTCCTGCGCGCCCCTGGTCAGCCTGCGCACCGAACAATTGCTGGTGGTCGATATCGGCGGCGGTTCGACCGAACTGGTCTGGATCGATCTTGAGGATGTCGAGCCGGCCGAACGTCCGCGCGCCATCATGCGTCTGGGCGACGGGTTCGGCGATCCGCAGCCGGGCGGGGCGCGGGTGATCGACTGGATCAGCGTGCCCCTGGGTGTCGCCACCCTTCGCGACCAGTTCGAGGATGTCGAGGACGACCAAGGCCGCTTTGCCCTGATGTCCTGGCATTTCGAGGAAATGCTGTCCGATTTCACCCCCTATAGCCGGGCGCTGGACGGGATAGAGAATTTTCAGGTCATCGGCACGTCGGGCACGGTGACAACGGTTGCCGCCAGCCATCTGGGTTTGCGACGTTACGACCGCACCAAGGTGGACGGCTTGACCATGACCTCGGCACAGATAGACCGGGTGATACGCGACTATCTGGCCTTGGGACCGGACGGGCGGCGGGCAGATCCGCGTATCGGTCGGGAACGTCATGCGCTGATCATGTCGGGTGCGGCGATCCTGCAGACCTTGATGCGGGTCTGGCCGACCACGCGCCTTTCGGTGGCCGACAGGGGCCTGCGCGAGGGGCTGCTTTATGCACAGATGGTCAAGGACGGTGTATTGACGCCCGAGGGCGTGAATGGGGTGGCTTAGATGACCCAGGGCAAGAAACCGGGTGGGGAAAAGAAATCTTCGGGGCGTGGGCAGCGCGAATTGCGGGTCAGGGTCAAATCGGCCAAGGGCAGGAAGTTGTCCAGCACCCTGTGGCTGGAACGGCAATTGAACGACCCATATGTTGCACGCGCCCGCCGCGAAGGCTATCGCGGCCGCGCGGCCTTCAAGATCATCGAACTTGACGACAAGTATGGCTTTTTGGTGCCCGGTGCGCGCGTGGTCGACCTGGGCTGCGCGCCGGGCGGGTGGTGCCAAGTGGCAGTTGCCCGGGTCAATGCCTTGGGCGACAAGCCGGGGAAAAAGATAGGGCGGGTTCTGGGCGTGGACCTGCAAGAGGTTGATCCCATTGCCGGGGCCGAGATTCATCAGCTGGATTTCCTGTCCGATGGTGCCGACGACAAGGTCAAGCAGTGGCTTGGCGGTCGTGCCGATGTGGTGATGTCGGACATGGCTGCGGCGTCCTCGGGGCACAAGGGCACGGACCATCTGCGCATCGTCGCCCTGGTCGAGGCCGCCGCGCAACTGGCGTTTGATGTGCTGGAACCGGGTGGCACCTTTGTTGCAAAGGTGCTGGCCGGTGGCGCCGAAAACGAGATGCAGGCAATGCTCAAGCGCAACTTCCGCAAGGTCGCTAACGTAAAGCCGCCGGCCAGCCGTTCGGACAGTTCCGAAAAATTTGTCGTCGCTCAGGGCTTTCGCGGCCGGGCGCAGGAGCTTGAAGCCAGCTCTGCAACCGCACCGGATACGGATTAGGCCGCGCCTTCACTGCCCTTGGCTTGCAGGCATTGCTGGCGATATGCCGCAGGGGTCTGTCCTGTGGCGGCCTGAAAGGCGCGGATGAAATGGCCCATATCTGCAAACCCCAGATCCTTTGCCAGCTGGGGCAGCGCCGGTTCGGGGCAGGCCAGGGCCTGGCGGACTGTCTGCAACCGCAGGTCGTAAAGCAGTTGCAATGCGTTGCGTCCGCGCACCAGCTTGCAGGCCCGATCCAGATGTCCCTGTGAGCAGTCAAGCCCCCGCGCCAGTTCGGCAATGCTCGGGCTGTTGCCCAGATCGGCAAGTGCGCGGTTCAGAAAGCGATCAACAAGATCTTTCGCCAGATCGAATGCACCGTCGGCTGTCGTGGGCTGGGCCGTTGACGGGCGCAGGCGCGAGAGGATCGCGGCAATCATGGGCAGCGGGTCCACGGCGCTGGTATCCGCCTCGAGCCTTTGCAGTGCGGGACGCAAAAGGCCGACATCACCGCTTTCCGGCAGGCCGCTGCGGAACTCATGGGGCAAGCTGACATGGCGCGCGGCGATCAGCGGAATCAGGATCACCTCGCCCTGCACGTTTGCCGAGGGACGCAGGGAAAACGCCGTGCCTGCCGGCAGAAAGGCCAGCTGCTGACTGCCCAGCACATGATCGTGGCGCGGAAAACGGATCGTGGTGATGCCTTCGGAGATGCGGATCAGCACGTGGTCGTTGCGCACGCGCGGCAGGTCGCCCTGCATCGTGCCGGTCATCGGCCGGCCCCAGTGAAACCCTGCCAAAGGCACCAGCCGCAGGCGATCGACCGTCCTGTTCGGAGGGCGGCGGCCGGCCTGGGGTGGCTGCCTGAATGGCGCCGATCCTGCCTTGCCACCGGCCACCAACACCAGCCTGCGCATTGGAGCAGGGTTTTCCCCTGGAATCTCTGGGGCGCTGACCCCGGCCGCCACCAGGCGCTGGATCACGGGATCTTGTGCTGAATCATGGGGGCTTGGCGGCGAATCGCTCATCGGCGGCATCTTTCGGCAAATATCTGCCTATATAATACGGGCGCTGCCAATCGTGCAGAAGCTTGATCGCGCGTTGCGCGGAATGATTGCGGGTCTGCGGCTTTCAGGCATCAACGCGCAGCCGTGGCCAATCCCGCATGCGCCCACGAAAGAATGTTCGCTGCGCCTTGGCGTATTGTCGCGTGGCGGCAATTGCCCGGTCAATGGCGGTTTCCAGCGATATACGCCCTTGCAGATGTTCGACAAGTTCCGAAGCCCCGATTGCCCTGGCCCACAACGCGCCCTGATCCCAGCGGGGCAGGTTCGCGCGCACCTCATCCAAGGCGCCCTGGTCCATCATCCGGTGAAAGCGCCGTTCGATCCGGGTGGCGAGCCAATCGCGATCCGATTCCAGCACCACCATGCAGGCCCGGGCAGAATCGATCAGCGGCGGCGGCGTGTGTTGCTGCCACGTGACGATACCTTTGCCGGTGGTTTGCAGCACCTCCCATGCGCGCTGCACGCGGGCAGAGTTGTTCAAATCGATCCGCGCGCGGGTGGCTGGGTCCAGCTGCGCCACCATCCGGGCCAAACCTTGCGGCATGCGCATCATTGCATCGCCGGCTGCGCGAATTTCCGCAGGTGTGGGCGGGATCTCGGCCAGACCGCGGGTCAGGGCGTTCAGATATAGCCCGGTGCCGCCCACCACGATCAGGCGCCCCGAAATTCGGGATACCTCGGACAGCCATTCGCCTGCCGAGTAGTGGCACCCGGGTGCGACATGTCCGTAAAGGGCATGCGGCGCCTGGGCCAGATCGGTCGCATCGGGGCGCGCTGTCAGGATCTGCCAGCAGGACCAGACCTGAAGCGCATCGGCATTCACGACCGTGCCGCCCTGGGTCTGGGCGATGCGCAATGCCAGGGCGGATTTGCCGCTGGCGGTCGGTCCTGCGATGACCACGTGGCGATCGGGCGGCAGGTTGCGAACGAATGAGGTCGTCATCTTTGGCCTGTCGTCTGACGGCGGCGGTTGAACATGGGCACTGTTTGCGACATTTTGCGGGCCGATGAAACACCCGCAAAAAGGTAATCCCATGTCGGACCTCGCCCAGAAACCTGCCGCCAGCTACTCCCGAGTGATGCTGAAGATCTCGGGCGAGGCGCTGATGGGCGATCAGGGCTATGGCCTGCACCCGCCGACGGTGGCCCGCATCGCCCGCGAGGTCAAGTCGGTCCACGATCTGGGCGTCGAAATCTGCATGGTCATCGGCGGGGGAAACATCTTCCGCGGCTTGCAGGGCAGCGCGCAGGGCATGGAGCGCGCGACAGCCGATTACATGGGGATGCTGGCCACGGTGATGAATGCCCTGGCGATGCAGGCCGCGCTCGAGGCGTTGAACATCCATACCCGTGTGATTTCCGCCATCCGCATGGATGAGGTGTGCGAGCCCTACATCCGCCGCCGCGCCGTGCGGCATCTGGAAAAGAAACGCGTCTGCATCTTTGCCGCCGGCACGGGCAACCCCTATTTCACCACCGATACCGCCGCCACCCTGCGCGCCAATGAAATGAACTGCGAAGCCATCTTCAAGGGCACCAAGGTCGATGGCGTCTATGACAAGGATCCCGCCAAGTTCGCCGATGCCAAGCGCTATGATGACGTGACCTATGACGAGGTGCTGCAACAGCATCTGGGGGTCATGGACGCCTCGGCCATTGCGCTGGCGCGCGACAACGATCTGCCCATCATCGTGTTCTCGCTGGACGAGCCGGGCGGATTCCGCGGCATCCTCGCCGGTTCCGGCACATATACGCGCGTGCATGGCTAAAATGACCGCATAGGCTTTGCCTTGCGCACGCCGCTCGGCTAAAAGCGCTGAAAACCACAGCAACAAGGGCCGTGACCGAGCATGTCCGACGAGTTTGAAATCGACACCGACGACCTGGAGCGCCGGATGAAGGGGGCGATGGATGCGTTGCGCCACGAATTTGCGTCGCTGCGCACCGGACGCGCCTCGGCCAGCATGGTGGAACCCATCATGGTCGATGCTTACGGTTCGCCCACGCCCATCAACCAGATCGGCACCATCAACGTGCCCGAACCGCGCATGGTGACGATCAACATCTGGGACAAGGCGCTGGTGGGCAAGGCGGAAAAGGCGATCCGCGAATCCGGTCTGGGCATCAATCCTCAGCTCAACGGCACCATCATCATGCTGCCGATCCCCGAGCTGAACGAGGAGCGCCGCCGGGAACTGACACGCGTGGCGGCGCAATATGCCGAACATGCCCGCGTCGCCATCCGCAACGTGCGCCGCGATGGCATGGACCAGATCAAGAAGGCCAAGGCCGCCGGAATGTCCGAGGACGACCAGAAGTTCTGGGAAGGCGCGGTGCAGGAGCTGACCGACAAGATGATTGCGGCGGTCGATCAGGCGCTGGAATCCAAGCAAGCCGAAATCATGCAGGTCTGAGCGCATGGCCGAAACCGCAGCCAGCCTGCCGACTTCCGGGGCAGGGCATCAACGGCCACGCCACGTTGCCATCATCATGGACGGCAACGGCCGTTGGGCCAAGAACCGGGGCTGGCCGCGGCTTGTCGGCCACCGGCGCGGCGCCGAAAGGGTCAAGCAGATCGTGCGCGCCTGTCCTGACCTGGGCGTGAACTGGCTGACGGTTTACGCATTCTCGACCGAAAACTGGAAGCGCTCGACCGAGGAAGTGCTGGGTCTGATGGCGATTTTCGCCCGCTACATCGAACGCGAGGCCGATGGCCTGGCAGCCGAAGGCGTGCGGATGCGTTTCATCGGCGGGCGTGAGCGGCTGGATCCGAAGTTGCAGCGGCTGATGGCCGGGATCGAGTCGCGCACTGCCATGAACAGCCGTCTTAACCTGACCGTGGCCATCAACTATGGCGGCCGCGACGAGCTGACCCGCGCCGCGGCGCGCCTGGCGCAGAAAATCGCGCGCGGCGAAATCGTGACCCCGACCGAGGGCGATCTGGCCGATTGCCTGGACACGGCTGGTCATCCTGACCCCGACCTGGTGATCCGCACGTCGGGCGAAACGCGAACGTCGAATTTTTTGCCCTTTCAAGCCGCCTATTCGGAATACGAATTCACGCCGACCTTGTGGCCGGATTTCACGTCCGAACACCTCGCAGCCATCCTGGATCGCTTCGGCTTGCGTGACCGGCGTTTTGGCGGCGCATGAACGTCTCGGATCCTCAGCGCGGCCGCATTCGGAACGCCTTGCGCCGCGGTCGGGACAAATGGGCTGACCTTTGGCCAAGGGTGGTATCCGGTCTGGTGCTGGCAGTGCTGGGGGTGGTGCTGCTGCTGTCGTCCGGGCTTTGGCTGCGATTTGGCGTGTCGATCGTGATCGGCCTGATGCTTTGGGAACTGGCGCGGCTGACGGCCTGGCGTCATCCGGAATTTCACAGCCCCCGGCATCCGGTTCTGATCGGCGTGCTTGCCGGGCTGGTGATGCTGACCATTCTGGCGCTGCCGGGGGACTGGCCGTTCCTTCTGGCGCTGGTGCCGGTGGTGGCGGG
The DNA here is from genome assembly GCF_009696685.2 of Paracoccus sp. SMMA_5_TC. Taxonomy (NCBI): domain Bacteria; kingdom Pseudomonadati; phylum Pseudomonadota; class Alphaproteobacteria; order Rhodobacterales; family Paracoccaceae; genus Paracoccus; species Paracoccus sp. SMMA_5_TC. The sequence goes on along the minus strand of NZ_CP102355.1, from coordinate 2,357,417 downwards.
CTGGCGCGGCACGCATTCGCATGAAAGGCTTGCCTTTGTCCTGTTCACGCTGGCGATCATTGCAGCCGGCTATGCCCTGGTGGTGATCCGCGAGGTTATGGGCCTGCCGACGCTGCTGTGGATCGTGCTGACCGTGGTTCTGTCCGATGTCCTGGGATATTTCGTCGGTCGAAAAATGGGCGGGCCGCGATTCTGGCCGGCAATCAGCCCGAAAAAGACCTGGAGCGGCACCATCGCCGGCTGGGTGGGCGCCTTTGCCCTGGCATTGGGACTGGCAGTTTCGGGGCAGGCCGGCTGGGCGGTGCTGATCGTCGGTCCCTTGATCGCGTTGTCGGGGCAGTTCGGCGACATCGCGGAAAGCTGGCTGAAACGGCGCGTCGGGGTCAAGGACAGTTCCGATCTGATTCCCGGCCACGGCGGGGCGATGGATCGGTTCGACGCCATGTCCGGGGCATTGCTACTGGCGCTGGCCTTGCTGATCGTCAATCTTTTGCCGAGTGTCGGAGGCTGAGACATGCGCAGCATCAGCGTTCTGGGGGCGACCGGGTCGGTCGGCGAAAGCGCATTCGATCTGTTGATGCGCTCGGGCGGGCCGGAACGGTGGCGGACGGTCGCCCTGACCGGGGGCACCAATGTGGCGCGCCTGGCCGAGATGGCCCGGGCGCTCAGGGCGGAAATCGCGGTGACGGCCTGGCCGGATGCCTTGCCGGCGCTGCGCGCGGCCCTTGCGGGCAGCGGCATCGAGGCGGCGGCCGGGGCTGACGCCATCGTCGAGGCTGCCGGGCGGCCGGCCGATTGGACGCTGTCGGCGATCATCGGTGCGGCGGGTCTGGCGCCGGGGCTCAAGGTGCTGGGACGCGGCGGCACCCTGGCATTGGCGAACAAGGAAACCCTGGTCGCCGCCGGCCCGCTGGTCATGGCCACCGCCCGCCGCGAAGGTGCAACCATTCTGCCCGTCGATTCCGAACATTCCGCGATATTTCAGGCACTTCAGGGGGAAAACCTTGAAACCGTTGAACATGTGACCATCACCGCCTCGGGCGGGGCCTTCCGCGATTGGCCGCTGGAACGCCTGGCCAGCGCCACGGTTGCCCAGGCCAGCTGCCATCCCAACTGGGACATGGGCCAGCGCATCACCATCGACAGCGCCAGCATGTTCAACAAGGCACTGGAAATCATCGAGGCGCATGAATTCTTTGGCCTGGGCATGGGCCGGTTGCGCGTGCTGGTGCATCCGCAATCGATCGTTCACGCTATGGTCACGCATCGCGACGGTGGCAGCATTGCACATCTGGGCGCCCCCGACATGCGCCATGCCATCGGTTATGCGCTGCACTGGCCGCAGCGCCAGCCGCTTCCGGTGCCGCCGCTGGATCTGGCGCGTATCGGCAGCCTGACTTTTCAAGAGCCCGACGAGGCGCGCTGGCCGGCCCTGCGCCTGGCGCGGCAGGCGGTCGAGGCGGGGGGCGCCGCCGGCGCGGTGTTAAATGCGGCCAAGGAGCAGGCGCTGGATGACTTCATCGCCGGTCGTGTCCGCTTCACCGACATGGCCGCGGCCGTCGAACATGCGCTGGATCAGGCCGCCGCCCGGGCCGGATTTGCACAAAGCCCGGCGTCGCTGGACGAGGTTCTGGACTGGGACGGTTTTGCCCGCCGCGCCGCGGCCCAATGGCAGGGGGCGGCGTGATGACGGTGGTGGCGGGACTGCTCGACAGCCTGTGGACGGTGGGCGCCTTTATCCTTGCGCTATCGATCATCGTCGCGGTGCATGAATACGGCCATTACATCGTCGGGCGTTGGTGCGGCATCCGGGCTGAGGTGTTTTCGCTGGGCTTCGGCCCGCGGCTGCTGGCGCGGCGCGACCGCCGTGGGACGCTATGGCAGATCGCTGCCGTGCCGTTGGGGGGGTATGTCCGTTTTCTGGGCGACAGCAACGCCGCCAGCGCAGGCACGGGGCAAGAGGTCGATCCTGCCCGCCGCCGTCAAAGCCTGAACGGTGCGCCGCTATGGGCGCGTGCGGCGACGGTCGCGGCAGGCCCGGTGTTCAATTTCGTGCTGTCCATCCTGGTCTTTGCGGGCATCACCCTGTGGCAAGGCTTGCCTGTCGACGAGGTGCGGGTGGGCAAGCTGTATCAAACCCCGCCCGGCGTCGAAATGCAGTTGCAACCCGGCGACACGGTGCTGGCGCTGGATGGCCAGAGGGTGCAGCGCTGGGCCGATCTGGCGCGCATCGGTCAGGATCTGCCGGCCCAGGACATTCATCGCTGGACGGTCCTGCGCGACGGGAAAGAGGTGACCGTGCCCGGTCCGCACCCGCTGCCGCCGCTGATTTCGGGCATTGCGCCGCGCAGCCCGGCGGCGGATGCCGGCCTGCGGGGCGGCGACGTGATCCTGGCCATCGACGGGCAGGCAGTGGCCAGCTTTGACGAACTGCGCCAGCATCTGGCGGCTGCCCAGGGGCGCCCTGTGCTTTTGCGTGTCTGGCGCCCGGATCAGGGTCATACGGACTATACACTGGCGCCGCGCGAGCAGGACTTGCCCACCGCGACCGGATACGAACGGCGCTGGCTGATCGGCATTACCGGCGGCAGCGCCTATTTCGAGCCGGCGACCCGCAGCGCCGGGTTGATCGAGGCCCTTGGCCTGGGGGCGCGACGGACCTGGGACATCATCGCATCATCCCTGTCCGGAATCTGGGCGATGATCACCGCCCAGATCGACAGCTGCAACCTGGGCGGTGCAATCTCGATCGCCGAGACCACGGGGCAGGCGGCGGCTGCGGGGGGCAGCAGCTTCATCTGGTGGATCGCGGTGCTGTCGACGGCTGTGGGCTTTCTGAACCTGCTGCCGGTGCCGGTGCTGGATGGCGGGCATCTGATGTTTTACGCCTATGAGGCGATCACCGGCAGGCCGCCCTCGCGGCGGGTGGTGGATATCCTGTCCGCCCTGGGGCTGGCAGCGGTGCTGGCGCTGATGTTCTTTGGCCTCTCGAACGATCTTTTCTGCCCCTGAAGCGGCCTAGCCTTTTGACAGTCGCGCCCGCTTCGCTGTATCCATCGGGGCAAATGGGGCGGGGCTAACCCGTCCGGCACCTATCACGCAAGGGGCAGCGGATGACGGACAGGAAACTTGGCAAGGGCGCGCTGGCGCTGATTTCGGCGCTGGCGGTGGCGGCCCCCGTGGCCATGGTGGCCAGCCCTGCTTCGGCCTATGTGTTCAGCAACGTCCGGATCGAAGGCAATCAGCGGATCGAGCCCCAGACGATCCTGGCTTATCTGGACCTGCCGCGCGGTCAGGATGTTTCGGCCGGGGCGCTGAACGATGCGCTGCAGCGGCTGCAGAACTCGGGCCTGTTCGAAAGCGTCGAACTTGTTCCCTCGGGCGGAACTCTGGTGGTGCGGGTGTCCGAATACCCCACCATCAATGTCATCAGCTTTGAAGGCAACCGGCGGCTCAAGGACGAGAATCTGTCCAAGATCATCAAGTCCCAGGCCCGCCGCGTCTATTCGCCCGCCCAGGCCGAGGCCGATGCCGCCGAAATCAGCAAGGCCTATGCCGCCGAGGGTCGGCTGGCGGCGCGGGTCGATCCGCGCATCATCCGGCGCAGCGACAACCGTGTCGACCTGGTGTTCGAGATCCGCGAAGGTGCGGTGACCGAAATCGAACGCATCGGCTTTGTAGGCAACCGCGCATTTTCCGACGCGCGACTGCGGAATGTGCTGCAAACCAAGCAGGCGGGATTGCTGCGGACCTTCATCAAGCGTGACACATTCGCCCCGGATCGGATCGCGGTGGATGAAAAGCTGCTGACCGATTTCTATCGCTCGCGCGGCTATGCCGACTTCAAGGTGCAGGGCATCGCACCCGAGGTGGCGCGCGAACGCGATGCCTTCTACATCACCTTCCAGATCCAGGAAGGACCGCGTTACAGGTTCGGCAATGTGACCACGGTCAGCGAAATTCCCGGCGTGGACGCGGCCGAGTTCCAGGCGCAGAACCGCGTGCGCCGCGGCGATGTCTACAACCCTGCCGCCATCGATATCACCATCCGGCGGATGGAGGCGCTTGCCCTGCGCAAGGGGTTGAACTTCGTCAATATCGAACCCCGCATCACGCGCAATGAGCGCAATCAGATTCTGGATCTGACTTTCGCCCTGACCCGCGGACAGCGCGTCTTTGTCGAGCGCATCGATATCGAAGGCAATACCACCACGCTGGACGAGGTGATCCGTCGCCAGTTCACCACCGTCGAAGGCGATCCCTTCAACCCGCGCGAGATCCGCAATTCCGCCGAGCGTCTGCGGGCCCTGGGTTATTTCTCGGACGTTCAGGCCGAAAGCCGCCAGGGGTCGTCGCCCGAGCAGGTCATCGTCGATGTCAATGTCGAGGAACAGCCGACCGGCAGCCTCAGCTTCGGTGTAAGCTACGGCGTTGCGACCGGGGTGGGCTTCAACGCATCGCTGTCGGAAAAGAACTTCCTGGGCCGCGGTCAGCAGGTCGACCTGTCGCTTGCAACCGGTTCGGGAACAAAAAGTTCAGGTCTGACCTTCATCGAACCCTATTTCCTGGGTCGCGACCTGCGCGCGCGTTTCCAGACGTGGTACAACACCACCGACCGCCTGAACTCTGAATACAATACCCGCACCGTCGGCCTTTTGACGGGATTGGAGTTTCCGGTTTCCGAAAACGGCCGGCTGGAATTGCGCTACAAGCTCAGCAAGGACACGCTGAACGGCGTGCGGCCTATCGAATACGACGAAGAAACCGGTGAACTGGTGGGGTCGTCACCGATCCTGGTGCGCGATCAGGGCGGTTATTTCACATCGGCCCTGGGCTATACCTACAGCTGGGACAGCCGCATCTCCGGGCTGGACCCGCTGACAGGCTATCGCCTGCGGTTCAGCCAGGATTATGCGGGGCTGGGCGGCGACATCAAGGCGGTCACCTCGGCGCTTTATGCCGGGGTGGAAAGCCGCGCGTGGCGCGAAAGCGTGACCATGCTGGCCGAATTCGAGGCCGGCGCCGTCTATATGCTGGACGATCAGAACAGCCGCTTCATGAACCGCTACACCGGCAACAACAAGATCCGCGGCTTCGAGCCGAATGGTCTTGGCCCGCGCGATCTGAACGCGCCGAACCGCGATGCCTTGGGCGGCAACTATTTCTGGGCTTTGCGCACCGAATTGCAATTCCCGCTGGGTCTGCCCGAGGAATATGGCATCACCGGCGGCCTGTTTGCCGATGCGGGATCGGTCTGGGGGCTGGACGACACGCTGGGTGCCGGCGGATTTACCGTCGATGACAGCATGCATGTTCGGGCCTCGGTCGGGGCATCGCTGTTCTGGACCACGCCGATCGGTCCGCTGCGCTTCAACTTTGCCAAGGCCATCAAGAAAGAGGACTACGACAAGGAACAGGCCTTCGACCTTACGATTTCGACCAAGTTCTGATGCGTGGTTCTGGGGTTTGCGGGCTGGTGCTGGCGGTGTCATTTCCCTGCGTGACCGCTGCACAGAACTCGGCGCCGGCAACGGGCGGCATCGGTCACGATCTGCCGCCTTTGGTGGTCGAGACAGCGGACAAGGCTGGCGAGGCCAGCTTGCCGCTGATGACCCTTGATCAGGACGAGGTCTATCTGCGCTCGGACTGGGGGCAGCGGGTGCAGGCCGAACTTGAAAAGCAGGGACGCGACATCGCTGCCGAAAATGATCGCCTGGCCGAGGAGTTCGCGGCAGAAGAGCAACAGCTTACCGCCCTGCGCCAAAGCCTGCCGGCAGACGAGTTCCGTGCGCGCGCCGACGAATTCGACAAGCGCGTGGTCGAGGTGCGCCGCGAGCGCGACATTGCTGCGCGCGCGTTGCAGACCCGTGCAGAAGAAGAGCGGCAGGCCTTTTTTCGCGCGGCGCTACCGGTGCTGGCGGCCTTGATGAAAGAGCGCGGGGCAGTGGCCGTGCTGGACCAGCGCGCGATTTTCGTTGCCGCCCAGTCCATAGATATCACCGATGCGCTGATCGCCCGACTGAACCAGGAGATTGGCGCCGGCCCGCAGCCCGCCAAGACCGAACCCGAGCAGCCAAAGTCCCAGGATGACTGACAGGCACCCGCCCATCGTGAACCTTGACTAACTGACGCTCAAGGCGACCAGCAAAGGGCGCGATTTTGCCAGTCGCAGTGCGCGTATCGGGGCGGTGCTGCCGATGAGCGACCTTGGTGCCCAGTATTTCGAGGTGCCGGCGGGAAAGTCCGCCTTTCCGCGCCACAATCATCACTGCAACGAAGAATTTTTCGTTATCCTCGCGGGATCGGGCAAGTATCGCATGGGGGACCGGGAATGGTCGGTCGGGGCGGGTGATGTGATTGCGGCGCCCGCCGGGGATGCGTCGACCGCGCATCGGCTGACCAACACCGGAAGCGACGATCTGCGCTATCTGGTGATTTCGACCCGGCACGATCCAGATGTGGTCGAATATCCGGATTCAAGCAAGCTGCTGGTCGCTGCAGGCATTCCGCCGGGCCAAGGCCTGCTGTCTGCCCGCTTTCGCCACATCGGCTGGCTGGGGCAGGATCCGGATTACTGGGCCAACGAGCCGGGGGCCGAGGCCGAATGATTCCTGCCGTCTGGTCCTTGCGCTTTCGGACTGTGCAGCCATGCCAAGGCGCAGAGCGCCCAGCAGGCTGCCGGTGATCGGTCTTGACGCGGTTGGCGCGCAACTTGTCCTGACGAATGCCGCCAGGTGCTAACCCACCAGGCGATCCAGTTGCGCAAGGCGCGCCGTGATCAGCTCAAACAAGGCCGGCGCATCGACATCGCGGATGAAAGTGGCGTTGGGGGCACGCCCGCTAACGCGCCACCAGTCGGCCACGGTCATACCCAGGGTGTATTGGCCCTGTGTCTCTATCTCGACATTGATGTGGCGGCCCGAGAACAGTTCCGGTGCCAGCAGCCAGGCGATCGTGCAGGGATCATGCAGCGGGGCGCCCTCGCTGCCGTATTTCTCGCGGTCGTAGCGTTCAAAGTAATCCGTCCAGCTGGCGACGGCCTGACCGATCCGGCCCATCGCACGCATGCGCTCGACCCAGGCGCGGCTGGTCAGCGCCTTGTGGGTGACATCCAGGGGCATCACCGTCAGGGGCACGCCGGCGGCAAAGACGATGCGCGCGGCCTCGGGGTCGACATAGATGTTGAACTCGGCGGTGGGGGTGATGTTGCCGACCTCGAAATAGGCGCCGCCCATCAGCACGATTTCCTGAACCCGACCAATAATGTCGGGGGCGCGCTGAAACGCCAGGGCGATGTTGGTCAGCGGCCCGATGGGCACCAGCGTCACGCTGCCCGACGGTTCGGACCGCAAGGTGCGGATCAGGAAATCGACCGCATGGTCGGCAGCCAGCTGCATGCGCGGTTCGGGCAGGGTCAGCCCGTCGAGCCCTGTCTTGCCGTGGACATGCTCGGCAGTCACCAGCGGCCGCGCCAGGGGGGCATCGGCGCCCGCATGAACCGCCAGATCGCTGCGCCCCGCCAGCTCGCAGATCAGGCGGGCGTTGCGTTCGGTATGGTGCAGGGGCACATTCCCCGCCACCACCGACAGACCAAGCACCTCAAGCTCCGGGCTGGCCAGCGCCAGCAGGATGGCGACGGCGTCGTCCTGGCCGGGGTCGGTGTCGATGATGATCTTGCGCGGCATGTCGTCCTCCGTCCTTCGTTGTTGCAGGGAAGCGTGTCGGCGTTGCCGATGCAAGCGGGCTGTGCCCTGCTAGGGGCTTGCCGGTTCCAGATGGGTGATGCCGGTCGCCGCCGCACGGGCCAGCGCGGGGTCCAGTGACATCACGATATATTCGCCACGCCGCCACAATTCGGCAAGATCGTCGTAGTGGCGTGACAGCGGATGACCCGATTGCCCGGTCGAGATGATGAATACCGAACTGTCCGGATCGGCCAGGTCATAGACGCCGCGATAGGCGGGGCCGATGACGTTCAGCCACGGGTTGCGCCCCATGCCCAGAAAGCCGGCGCGTGCCACCGTGTTTTCGCCGCCCGATGTCGGCTGGATCAGGTTGACCAGATAGGACAGGCCGCGCATGTCGCCCAGAGCCGGATGGACGTGCCGGGCCCGGTGCAGGTCGCCCCAGCGCCAGCTGGCCAGGTCTGGCCCGAAACGCGCCGACAGATCCAGCAGCGCCGCATCGAGCGCCTGTCGCGCGATCTGGGTGCAGGTTTCCACCGGGGCCGACTGACGAATGTCGCACCATGCGGACGCCCCGTTGGTGTTGCGGAACACCCGCTCGATGAAATCCGGATAAAGCTGGGTCAGCGTATCGGCCAGCGGGCCCAGATCATCCCTTAGCAGCCGGTCCTGCAGCGCCCGCATCCAGGCGGCATAGATCAATGGCTCTGGCAGGTGCTCGTTCATGTTGCCGTCCCAGTTCGCCAGCAGGTTCAAGGCGTCCTGCCGCAAGCGCTGGGGTGTGCCAGGTGCCGCCGGATCGTCGGTGAACCACAGGTCTGCACCGACCAGCGGCAGCAAGGCGCGCGCGACCGGGCTGACAGTATCATTCTGGATGGCGATGAAACTGTCGCGAGAGTGAACCTCGCGGCTGTCCAGCAGATGCCGCAGGCGACCGTAACGGTGCTGATCGCCGCGAGCCAGACCCAGCCTAGGGTCGCCGGGGGCGTTGCCACTGCTGGCCACAGTTCCGTTCTGTGAGCTGTTGTCGGTCAGGTCTGATGGGGCCGGGGCCAGACCCTGCCAATGGTTTCGGGGCAGCCAGCCGGGCGCGGGAAGGCGTCCTGCGGTCTGGTGATCGGCCAGGCGCTGGGGCACGGCGCCCGCCAGAACCTGCGCCACTCCCTGCTTGTCGGCCAAGGTGAAGGTCATCGAAGGCGCGACCAGAACTGCCAGGCTGTCGGCAGCCTGGCTTCGGTCGCGGGCATGCATCAGTCCCAGCAAGGCTGTCATGCTTCGGTCCTCGGCCGTGTTGCCTGTCCAGGCCAGGGTTGCGACATGACCGGAAGGCACCACGGCCCCCAGACCCAGATGCGCGGAGGGGATCACAGGGCCATTGCCGGTTTCGCGCAGGGTGATGGTTTCGGGCTCATGCCCCTTGATCCGGATGATTTCCTGCCGGGTCGCGAACTCGGTCCAGCCGTTCGGGCCACGATAGCGGTTGGCATCACCCGGTTGGACCTCTTCGATGAACAAATCCTGGTCGTCAATCTGGGTGGGCGTTACCCCCCAGGCAAGATTCCGGTTCCGCCCCGAAAGAACCAGCGGCATGCCGGGAATGGTGCCGCCGATTACACCCCCGCCCGAAAGTTCCAGACGCGCCAGATACCACAGACCCGGCGCAGTTAACGCAAATTGCGGGTCATTGGCCAGCAAGGCCCCCCCTGCCGCCGTGCGCGAGGCCGCGACCGCCCAACCGTTCGCAGACGCCCCGGAAAAAGGGGCCAGATAGCCTGCAAGCGATGTCGCCCAGTCACCTGCAACAGCAACGGGCTCTGTGCCATTGAACTGGGCACCCGGAAACAGGCTGGCATAAGCCGGCAAAGGCGGCTCGCCCGGCGCGGCCAGCAACTCCTGTCCACGTTCGGGCGCCACCAGGGATAATCTTGCCCGCAGGATCTCGCGCCGCAGTTCGGTGCTCGACGACGCGGCAAGCAGTTTCAGGATGGCAAGCGAATCGGCGGGCTCCCAATAGGCGATTTCCTCCGGATACAGGAAGAACTCAGGCGCGCCGCGACCGCGCGCACCCAGATTGACCTGTTCGATCCAGGCATTGACTCCGCGTGCGTAGGCGGCAAGCGCCTCACCTGTTGCCTTGTCCTGCACCTCGACCGAAGCAAGTGCGTTGCGATAAAGCCCCAGCCGCCGCGCCAGATCGTCGGCAGGCACAGCCGCTGGGCCATAGATTTCGGCCAGACGACCCTGTGCCGCGCGACGCAGAACCGTCATCTGGAACAGCCGGTCCTGCGCGTGCGCCAGACCCAGGGCAAAGAAAACATCATTGTCGGTCTGTCCGAAGATATGCGGCACATTTTCGGTGCTGCGCACGATCTCGACCGGGGCCGAAATGCCGTCGACGCGATAGGTCTGGTCGTAATCGGGCAAGGAGCGCAGGGCGAAATAGACGGCCAGCCCCATCAGTGCCGCAGCCAGCACGATGGATCCGACGGTCAGCCGCAAGAGCCAACGGAAAACTGTCACCATGAGGCGCGTCGCTGTCCCAAGCTGCGGCGCGGTGGTTGACCCCCGCGCCGGGTGGTGGAAATCATCGGGCTGAATAGGGCAGGGCGCGCAGCGGATCAACGCGCCTTCGACACGCCAAGGAGGAAAGTGATGGCGCGCGTTGCATTTCTGGGACTGGGGGTGATGGGCTTTCCGATGGCGGGTCACCTGGCAGCGGCGGGGCATCAGATCACTGTCTGGAACCGCTCGCCTGCGCGTCGCGAGGCGTGGATTCAGCGTCACCCCGGCAAGGCGGCCAGCACTGCGCGCGAAGCGGCCGAGGGGGCCGAATTCGTCATGACCTGCGTTGGCAATGACAATGACCTGCGCGAGGTCTGCCTTGGCGCGGATGGGGCTTTTGTCGGAATGACGGCGGGCGCGGTGCTGGTGGATCACACCACCGTGTCGGCCGCGGTCACGCGCGAACTGTCGGCGCTGGCCGGACAGGCGGGACTTGGCTTTGTCGATGCGCCGATTTCCGGCGGCCAGGCTGGGGCAGAAAACGGGCAGCTTTCGGTGATGTGCGGCGGCAGCACAGAGGATTTCGATCGCGCGCGACCCATAATCGACAGCTATGCCCGCATCTGCAAGCTCATGGGCCCCTCCGGCTCTGGCCAGCTGACCAAGATGTGCAACCAGATCGCCATTGCCGGCCTGTTGCAGGGTCTTGCCGAATCGCTGCATTTTGCCGAGAGCGCCGGACTGTCGATTCCGGATGTGGTCGAGGTGATCAGCCAGGGCGCCGCTGGAAGCTGGCAGATGCAGAACCGCCATCAGACCATGGCCGAAGGCCGCTTCGATTTCGGCTTTGCGGTGGACTGGATGCGCAAGGATCTGGCGATCTGCCTTGCAACAGCCGATGAAAACGGCGCCAGCTTGCCTGTCACGGCGCTGGTGGATCAGTTCTACAAGGATGTGCAGAAGATGGGAGGCGGGCGCTGGGATACGTCCTCGCTGATTGCAAGGCTGCGCAAATGACTGAAGCGGCCGATCGCCTGTGGCTTGCCAAACACCGACTGCTCGGGCTATCAGCCACACGTCGGGCGGTTAGCTCAGTTGGTAGAGCGTCTCGTTTACACCGAGAATGTCGGGGGTTCGAGTCCCTCACCGCCCACCACCCTGCACGGGTATTGCCTTGATGGCTGGCGCGCTGTCATCGTTGCGGGTGGTCGAGTTCGCCGGCCTGGGACCGACTCCTTTCGCGGCGATGTGGCTGGCCGATCACGGCGCCAGTGTGCTGCGCATCCTGCGGCCAGGCAGCCGGCACATCTTCGGGCTCGACCGCGACGTGCTGGACCGGGGGCGGCCCTGGGTCGAGCTGGATCTGAAGTCGGACCATGGCCGTGCCGCTGCGCGCGAACTTGTCCTGCGGGCAGACGCTGTCATCGAAGGCATGCGGCCCGGCGTGGTCGAGCGCCTGGGCTTGGGGCCCGCGGATTTCCCCGAGCATCCGGCACTCGTCTACGGGCGGATGACCGGCTGGGGCCAATCGGGACCGCTGGCGCATTCTGCCGGTCATGACATCACCTATCTGGCCATCACCGGGGCGCTGCATGCCATCGGGCCGGCCATGCACCCGTCGCCGCCGCTGAATCTGCTGGGCGATTTTGCCGGCGGCTCGATGTATCTGGTCGCCGGGATGCTGGCCGCGGTTCTGCATGCGCGCGAAACCGGGCAGGGACAGGTGGTGGATGCCGCGATCACCGATGGCGTCATGCATCTGATGGCGATGATCACCGGGCTGCGCAGCGCCGGCAAATGGCACGACCGGCGTGCGGCCAACCTTCTGGACGGGGCGGCACCCTATTACACCTGTTATGCTTGCGCCTGCGCGGGTCATGTTGCTGTCGGCGCCATCGAGCCACAGTTCTGGGAGGTGCTGTTGCGCGGATTGGGGCTGGACGCCTTGACTTTACCCGATCGTCACGATCCGGCGCACTGGCCGGAATTGCGCGCGCTCCTTGCCGACAGGTTTTTGCGCCGCAGCCGGGACGAATGGGCATCCTTGTTCGAGGGCAGCGACGCCTGCGTGGCGCCCGTGTTGTCCATGGACGAGGCGCCGCTGCACCCGCACAATCGCGCCCGGACCGTCTTTTGCAACGGGGAACCTGCGCCGGCACCACGCCTTACGGTTACGCCAGGCAGCATCGGTGGGGAAGGGCGGATCGACATGGCCCATGCTCTGGAAAACTGGCCTGATCGGCGGCAATTGCGTTGACTTCTGCCACGGGATCGACCATATACCCGCGACCGGCCGGGCTTTCGCCCGTTGCCGGGTTGTTATTTTGAACCTCACCCCTCAGACGGGTGCGCTGTCCGAAGGCGGGTCCGGGATCCGAAACACCTGCGATGCAGGGGCCAAAGGGCGCGGAAGAACAAGGAAAGACGGAATGTTCGCAGTTCTCAAGACGGGTGGCAAGCAATACCGGGTTCAGGCCGGTGACGTGCTGCGCGTCGAAAAGCTGAACGCCGAAGCGGGCGACAAGGTGCAGTTCAACGACGTGCTGATGATCGGCTCGACCATCGGGGCGCCGCTGGTGGCCGGTGCGGCCGTGCAGGCCGAAGTGATCGACACGATCAAGGCCGACAAGGTCATCACCTATGTCAAGCGCCGCCGGAAGCATTCGTCGCAGCGCACGCGCGGTCATCGCCAGCAACTGACCCTGGTCCGTGTTACCGACCTGCTGGAAACCGGGGCCGACAAGACCGACGTCAAGCCCGCCGTGGGTGCCCGCACCCGTGTCGAAACCGCCAACTGACCCAGAAGGAGACTGAACCATGGCACATAAGAAAGCAGGCGGTTCGTCCCGCAACGGTCGCGATTCGGCCGGCCGTCGTCTTGGCGTGAAACTTTATGGCGGTCAGCAGGCCGTCGCCGGCAACATCATCGTGCGCCAGCGCGGCACCACCTGGTGGCCTGGCGCCAATGTCGGCATGGGTCGCGATCACACCCTGTTTGCGCTGACCGACGGTCAGGTAACCTTTCGCAAGGGCCTGAAAGGCCGCACCTATATTTCGGTGCTGCCGGCCACCATCGAAGCGGCCGAGTAAGCCGATTCTTCATACTCGGGTGCTAGAAGGAGGATCGGCCCCGGCCGGTCCTCTTCGCATTTCAACCTTCTGCACCCATATCTTTCCAAAGTATTGCGGGGGAGAAACCCAGATGAGCGAACTGATTACCTCGGACACGCAGCAGATCGAAATCCGCACCGAACGCTTCTTGCTCAGACCGTTGCGCGCGTCGGATGCAGGGCTGATTGCCCATTATACTGCCGATCGACGCGTGGCCGAGGGAACCCGCTCTATCCCCCATCCGCTTCCGCCCGGCGCAGCCGAGGCCTATGTGCGCCGCGCCAGCGCCGCGGACAGGGATGAAGATGTCTGGGCCATCGATGGATCGGATCACAAGCTGGCCGAGCTGCTGGGCGTTGTGTCCCTGACCCGAATTGACAAGCAGCAGTCCGAACTGGGTTTCTGGATTGGCGCCGGATTCTGGAATACCGGTTTTGCAACAGAGGCTGTTCAGGCATTGGTGGCCGCCAACCCTCATGGATCGCGCACCCTGTTTGCCGAAGCCTTTCAGGACAATCCCGGCTCGGCGCGCGTGCTGACCAATTGCGGGTTCGAGTATCTGGGGGATGCCGAAAGCTGGTCGGTTGCCCGCAATGCGCGGGTGCCCACCTGGACTTACCTGCGCAAGATGTCCGCCTGACCCGGCGGATTTCTGTCGATGCGCAGGCCCGTCATCAGCGCCGCAGGGTTACCGAATTTCCGGCGCTGGTGATTACCACCTCGCGCAGATTGTCCAGCACTGCATTCGGAACGGGCAGGCCGACGGTAATCCGATCGGTGACCGGGTTGGGCGGATTTGCAGCCTCGAACGTGTTGGCTTGGGGCGGCTTGCCTACGAGAAGCAAACGCAGCACACCGTTTTCGTCCGGGCTGAGGCGGCCCGCAGGCATCGGGGTTTCGGTTTGCAGCCTTGCGTCCCACCAACCCTTGCTGGCGCCGAGTCCTTCGACGACCAGCAAGCGGCCTTCATACAGCGGCTCCCAGCGGGCGGCGGTGATGCGGGAAAGCGGCAGCCGTCCGTCAGCACGTTCGGTGGGATAGCCCCCCTTGGGTTCGATGCTTGCCGGTTGCGCTGACCCCATCCAGCGCAGCGGGTTGAGGCTGCTGTCGCCGAATCGGCCACATCCTGCAACCACCAGCAGCATACAGGCCAGCGCGCCCCAAGTCCTCTTGCCCATACCGGTCCCCGATCTTGTCCTTGGCGCAGTGATAGGCCAAGTCGGCGCGGCGCGAAAGCCTCTTTGACCTGTGCGCATGGGCAGGTTATGCCTGCCCGACCAAACGCAAAAGGATCCTGAATGGCGACCCCTGCTTTCGAAGAGATTGCCGAAACCTTCGAGTTCCTCGATGACTGGGAGGAGCGCTATCGCCATGTCATCGAGCTGGGAAAGGCGATGCCGCCCATGGACCCCGCTTTGCAGGTGCCGGCGACAAAGGTCGAAGGCTGTGCCAGTCAGGTGTGGATCCTGCCCCGAATTCAGAAGGATCGTTTCGATTTCGAAGGCGATAGCGACGCGTTGATCGTGCGCGGTCTGATCGCAATCCTGCATGCCCTTTATTCGGGCGTTCCGGTCAGCGAGGTCGGCCGGATAGATGCAGCTGCCGAACTCGCCCGTCTGGGTCTGCATGAGCATCTGTCAGCGCAACGCTCGAACGGCCTGCGCGCCATGGTCGAGCGTATCCGTCGCCTGGCAGCGACTGCCTAACTGCCGCGGCGGTGGGTAATCCAACCGCCGCCCAGGACACGTGTGCCCTCGGTCGCGTAAAACACGCAGGCCTGACCGGGGCTGACACCCTCTTCGGGGTCGAGCAGTTCGACCTCGGCCCGGTCGCTGCCCGTGACCCGCAGGATCGCAGGGCGCGGTGGCCGGGTTGACCTAATACGTGCGGCAATGGCGATTTCGCCCTCGAACGGTTGATCTCCCAGCCAGTTCACTTCGGTCACGGGCACGATACGGGTCGCAAGTGCCGACTTGGGCCCGACCACCACGCGGCGCTTGTCAGGTTGCAGGCGGACAACATAAAGCGGTTCGCCCAATCCGCCGATGCCCAGCCCCCTCCGTTGACCGATCGTATAGTGGATCACGCCACGATGCTGGCCAAGAATGTTCCCGTCCATATCGACAATGTCGCCCGCATCGGCAGCACCGGGGCGCAGCTTTTCAATGACGCTGGCGTAATCGCCGTTCGGAACAAAACAGATGTCCTGGCTGTCCGGCTTGTCTGCAACCGGCAGACCAAATCGGCTGGCCAGCGCCCGGGTTTCGGCCTTGCTCACGAGCCCACCCAGCGGGAAGCGCAGAAAGTCGAGCTGCTCCTGCGTGGTCGAAAACAGAAAATAGCTTTGATCGCGGGTCGGATCGGCGGCCATATGCAGCTCTGCGCGTTCGTGGCCTGGGATGCGCCGGATGTAGTGACCCGTCGCCATGCAATCGGCGTCGAGTTCGCGGGCTGTTTCCAGCAGATCCCGAAACTTGACCCTTTCATTGCATCTGATGCACGGCACAGGCGTTGCCCCGGCAAGATATGCCTCGGCAAATTCCTCGATGACCGATTCGCGGAATCGGTTCTCGTAATCCAGAACGTAATGGGGGAAGCCCACCCTTTCGGCGACACGACGCGCATCGTGGATGTCCTGACCCGCGCAGCAAGCCCCTTTCTTTGCCAAGGCAGCGCCATGATCGTAAAGCTGCAAGGTCACGCCGATGACATCATAGCCTTCGGCCGCCAGCATGGCCGCCACGACCGAACTGTCGACACCGCCCGACATGGCCACGACCACGCGCGTCTGTTCCGGCGGTTTGGCGAAACCCAGGGAATTCAGGCGGCTGTCTGTCACCGGCGTATGCGGCGTCTCGGGTGCGATTGTCACGGATCATCCTTCTGCAGCGTCAGGATGCGCCGCATTTCCCGCCATTTAGGCGTAACCGTTAAAATTCTCAAGGGTAGGCCGGTTGAAAACGCCGTTCGTTTCACCGAGGCTTAAGAAGTTCATGGCAAATTGAGGCAAGAAAGACAGGGACTTGCCGATGTTTTTGAAAAAGACCACAGGACCGCGAACCGCGATTTTGCCCGATGGCCGCATTCTTACCCTGGCCGATCTGCCAGATCCGCAGACGCGCTGGGTGGCCAGTCGCAAGGCCGTTGTCGTGGACGCCGTGCGTTATGGCCTGCTGCCCCGATCCGAAGCGATAGCCCGCTATGGTTTGACTGAGGAAGAATTTGACAGCTGGGATGCTGCTCTGTCCCGATACGGTGCCAATGCGCTAAAGGTGACACAGATGCAGAAATTCAGACAACCATAGATTGAATTTCATTATATGGTTGCCCTGCTAACGTGATATTAACCATTTGCTGACAATGTCGGCACATGGACTTGGCGAGCAAGGGGGCACCATGCGCATTCTTCTGGTGGAGGATGATCCGACAACGGCGCGCAGCATCGAACTGATGCTGACGAATGCCAGCTACAACGTCTATCGAACGGATATGGGTGAGGAAGGTATCGATCTTGCCAAGCTGTATGATTATGACCTGATCCTGCTGGATCTTGACCTGCCCGACATGCACGGGATGGAAGTGCTGCGTCAGATCCGGATGTCACGTATCGATACCCCCATTCTGATCCTGACAGGCTCGGACGACACCGAAAGCAAGCTGCGCGGCTTTGGATTCGGGGCTGACGATTACATGACCAAGCCATTCAATCGGGATGAACTGATTGCCCGTATCCAGGCGATCATCAGGCGCTCAAAGGGGCATAGCCAGTCGGTTATCCGCACGGGAAGCATGGTCGTCAACCTGGATGCCCGCTCGGTCGAGGTCGATGGACGACCCGTCAATCTGACCGGCAAGGAATATCAGATCCTTGAGCTGCTGAGCCTGCGCAAGGGGACGACATTGACCAAGGAGATGTTTCTCAACCATCTTTACGGTGGCATGGACGAGCCTGAACTCAAGATCATCGATGTCTTCGTTTGCAAGCTGCGCAAGAAACTGGCCGCAGCGATGGGCGGGGAAAGCCATATCGAGACTGTCTGGGGGCGCGGCTATGTGCTGCGAGATCCGGTAACCGAGACCGCAAATGTCGAACGGCTGGCCTTGCGTGCCTGACGCGACCCCGTGACTGGCTGGACAAGATTGGGCGGGCGCCGCTATCACCCTTGATCTGAAGCATGCTCTGCAAGGCAGACCAGGATGGGGAAGCGGATGGGCGACGCAACGCAATCTGATCAGGCAGCCGCAGCCGAGAAGGGTCGCGAAGCACGTCTGAAAGAGGCAAAGGCCGAGGCAAGGCGGCTGACCGATCTGCTGGAGCGGGCAAACCGGGCGTATCATGGCGAAGACGCCCCCTTCATCAGCGATGCCGAATATGACGCGGCAAAGCGGCGCCTTCAGGAAATCGAGCAGACCTTTGTCGAATTGCGCGCGGCCGACAGCCCGACGGGGCAGGTGGGTTATGCCCCGGACAGCCGCTTTGCAAAGGTGGCGCATCGTCAGCCGATGCTCTCGCTCGAAAACGCATTTTCCGAAGAGGATGTGGCGAATTTCGTGCAGCGTATCCGCGGCTTCCTGAACCTGGCGAAGGATAGGACGCTGGCCTTCACCGCGGAACCAAAGATCGATGGATTATCCCTTTCATTGCGCTATGAGGGCGGTCGTCTGGTTCAGGCCGCGACAAGGGGTGACGGCGCGATTGGCGAGGATGTGACGGCCAATGCCCGCACCATTGCCGACATTCCGCACGTTCTGCCCGCGGCCGCGCCTGGCGTGCTGGAAGTGCGGGGTGAGTGCTTCATGTCGCATGAAGATTTTGCTGCCCTGAACCGATCTGACAGCGCCCGGACGTTTGCCAATCCTCGAAATGCAGCCGCGGGATCCTTGCGCCAGCTCGATCCTTCGGTCACGGCAGCGCGGCCTCTTCGTTTCTTTGCCTATGCCTGGGGCGAGGTCAGTGAACCCTTGGCGGAAACCCAGTTCGATGCGGTGGAGAAACTGGCCGATCTTGGTTTTCGCACCAATCCGATCATGCGGTTGTGCCACAACGTCGATGAGTTGATGCGGGCCTGGGGTGAGATCGAGCAGATGCGCGCCACCTTGGGTTATGACATTGACGGTGTCGTCTACAAGGTGAACGACCTGACCTATCAATCCCGATTGGGGATTCGCTCGACGACGCCACGCTGGGCGCTGGCGCACAAGTTTCCGGCAGAAAAGGCGTGGACTCGCTTGCTGGCAATCGACATCCAGGTGGGCAGAACCGGTGCCCTGAGCCCGGTGGCGAGGTTGCTGCCGGTGACGGTGGGCGGCGTAGTCGTGTCAAACGCCACGCTGCATAACGAGGATTATATTCAAGCGCGCAGCGCCGATGGCACGATCATCCGCGAGGGCAAGGATTTCAGGGTCGGCGACTGGGTGCAGGTCTATCGCGCGGGCGATGTGATCCCCAAGGTTGCCGACGTCGATCTGGGACGACGACCGGCGGATGCCGAACCTTATCGTTTTCCCGACACCTGCCCTGAATGCGGCTCACCAGCCATTCGGGAAGAAGGCGATTCCGTTCGGCGGTGCACGGGCGGATTGATTTGTCCTGCGCAGGCGGTGGAAAAGCTGCGTCATTTCGTGTCTCGCGCAGCTTTCGATATCGAGGGGCTGGGCAGCAAGCTTGTCGAAGAACTGTTTCGGGATGGCTGGATTGGTGAACCGGCCGATATCTTCACGCTCGAGCAGCGCTTTGGTCCCGGCAGCCTGACCCAGCTGCGCAACCGCGAGGGCTGGGGCGACAAGAGCGCCGCGGCGCTTTTCGCATCGATCCGTCGCAAGCGTGAAATTTCCTTCGAGCGTCTGCTGTTTGCCTTGGGCATCCGCCATCTGGGCGAAGTCGCCGCGGGCGCCGTTGCAAGACACTATCATACCTGGCCGGAGTTGGTGCGCGCCTTGGATATCGCGCGTCCCGCCGCCCTTGCCCATCGCGAGGCCGAAACAGCCATGATGGCCGAACGTGAGGCCGCGGCAGCGCAACAGCGCCGACCGCGCCTGGCAGAGGTGCGGACCTCTGTTCTGGCCCGCGCTCAGGTTCCTCCCGAGGCCAGCGCCGCCTGGTCTGATCTGATTGCCGCGGATGGCATCGGGCCGGTGTTGGCATTGTCGCTTTCGGATGCTTTCGCCAACCCCGGCGAGCGTGGTGCGATCGATCGGCTGATCGCGCATCTGAACGTGCTGCCGGCCAAGGCGCGCGCGACCGACAGTGCCATTGCCGGCAAGACCCTGGTTTTCACCGGAACGCTGGAAAAGATGACGCGTGCCGAGGCAAAGGCTCGGGCCGAGGCCCTGGGCGCCCATGTCGCGGGCTCGGTCTCGGCCAAGACGGATCTGGTTGTTGCCGGCCCTGGCGCGGGGTCCAAGGCACGCAAGGCTGCCGAACTGGGCATCCGCGTGATCGATGAGGACGAATGGCTGGCGATCGCGCTAGGCTAACCCCGGGCCGGCCGGAAGCGCTGTTTCCGCTGTTCGCGCCGGTCCAGAACCTGCCCGGTGTCGGGCCGCGTGCGGCCGAGGCGCTGGCGCAGATGGGCGTTACCCGCCCGCGCGATCTGGTGCTGACCCTGCCGCATGGGGGTATACGCAGGCGGCTGATCGAGCGGCTCGCGCAAGCGACCCCGCCCGAGGTGATCAGCATTGTCATTGATGTCAAACGGCACATACCCGCCACGGCCAAGGGTCGGCCCTGGCGTATCCTGTGCAGCGACGGCGACAGCGACCTGCAACTGGTCTTCTTTCACGCGCGCAAACCCTGGCTTGAACAGCATCTGCCGGTCGGTGCGTGGCGGCTGATCTCGGGCAAGCTCGAACTGTTCGACGGCGTGGCGCAAATGGTGCATCCCGATCATGTCCTGCCTGCCGATGCGGCCCCGCCCCCGTCATTCGAGCCGGTGTATCCCCTGTCTGGCCGTCTGACGCAGGGGGTGATGCACAAGGCTGTGGCGGCCGCGATGGCTCAATTGCCCCAGCCCGCCGAATGGATCGATCCCGGCGTTATCGCGCGCGAAGCCTGGCCGGACTGGCGTCAGGCATTGCGCCTGGCCCATGCGCCAGCGGGTCCGCAAGGGCTGTCGCCCACCGATCCCGCCCGCCAGCGCCTGGCCTATGACGAGCTTTTCGCCCATCAGATGACGCTGGCGCTGTTGCGGCGCAACAGGCGACGGCAGCGGGGGTTGGAAACCCGGGGCAATGGCGCGTTGCAGGCGCGGGTGCTGGCCGGGCTGCCCTGGCCCCCGACCGGCGCCCAGAAACGGGCCTTGGCCGAGATCGCAGCCGATATGGCAGCCCCGCGCCGGATGAGCCGATTGCTGCAAGGCGATGTTGGCGCCGGCAAGACGCTGGTGGCGTTCCTGTCGTTGCTGATCGCGGTCGAGGCGGGCGGGCAGGGGGTGCTGATGGCGCCCACCGAAATCCTGGCCCGCCAGCATCTGCAGGCGCTGCGCCCCTGGGCGCAACTGGCCGGCATCCGCATCGAGGCGCTGACCGGCCGCGATCGAGGCGAGGCGCGCGAGACGATTCTGACCGATCTTGCGGCCGGCGCGATCGACATCCTGATCGGCACCCATGCGGTGATCCAGAAGGCGGTCGCATTTCATGACCTGCGCCTGGCAATCATAGACGAACAGCATCGCTTCGGCGTGAATCAGCGGCTGGAACTGGCCAGCAAGGGCGCCGCTGCGCCGCCGGACATGCTGGTGATGACGGCAACACCAATCCCGCGCTCGCTGGCGCTGGCCCAATTCGGCGACATGGACCTGTCGGTTCTGGATGAAAAGCCCCCCGGCCGCCAGCCGATCCGCACCACGGTCATTCCTGACAGCCGGATCGAAGAGATCATGTCGCACCTGGCGCGGGCGATTGCCGCCGGCTCGCGTGCCTATTGGGTCTGCCCGCTGGTCGAGGAAAGCGAACGTGTCGATCTGACCGCTGCGGAAACGCGGTTTCAGGCGTTGCGCGCGCGCTTTGGCGATCAGGTGCGGCTGATGCACGGCCAGATGCCGCCGGATCAACGCGATGTCGCCATGGCCGATTTTGCCGCCGGACGGGCGCAGATCCTGGTCGCGACCACGGTGATCGAGGTGGGGGTGGACGTGCCAGAGGCCACGATCATGGTGATCGAACGGGCAGAAAGCTTTGGCCTGGCTCAGCTGCACCAGTTGCGTGGCCGCGTCGGGCGGGGCAGCGGCGCATCAAGCTGCGTGCTGATGTATCAGGAACCGCTGTCCGAAACCGGCCGCAGGCGGCTGGCCATCCTGCGCGAGACCGAGGATGGCTTTCGCATCGCCGAAGAGGATCTGGCCCTGCGGGGGGCCGGCGACGTGATCGGCACCGCGCAGTCGGGGTTGCCGCGGTTCCGCATCGCCGATCTGGAACGTCAGGCGGGGCTGATGGCAATGGCGCGCAAGGATGCGCAGGCGTTTCTGGAACGCGACCCGCAGATGCAGACACCCCGGGCCGAGGCCGTGCGCTTTCTGCTGTGGTTGCTGGAGCAGGATCAGGCAATCCGCCTGATCAACGCCGGGTAATATTCCTTAAGATGTTCTTAAAAAGTTCTTTACACGAATCGCACCGTATGAGAACAAACCATAAACAACCTGATGAGGTCCGCATGAACCGCGAAACATTGTCCGATCTGCTTGGCACGATTGCGATTTCGGTCACTGCCATCATCCTGTTTTCCCTGCCGTCGATCCTGGCGGCGTGACCCTGACTGCCCCGCGCGCAGAACCGTCTGTCGCCTGGGCGGTTCGACGTCCCCCGGCGAATACGCGCGCCACTGCCGGCCCCATGGGCCGGCTTTTTTTGGGGGGAATAAGGCGGTTTCAGGCGGGCGATGCGTCGATCGCACCCAGAATCGCGTCCCAGGCCAGCAGGATCGAGGCATGGCGGTTGGGAAAGTCGCGCGCCGGCAACAGGGCCTCCAGCGCGTCAAAGGGCGGTTCGGGGGCAGGGCCGTCCTGCTTCAGCATCCGTTCCAGCGCGTCGCGCGCGGCGCCGATTTCCTCGCGGCTGCGGCCGATGGCCACGCGACCCGCCACCCCGGCCGATGCCTGACCCAGGGCACAGGCCCGGACCTCTTGCGCGAATTCGGCGATACGGCCGTCTTGCATCACCACATGCGCCGTGACCGAGGATCCGCATTGCGGCGAACGCCGATGCGCGCTGCCTGTCGGCGCAGGCAATGTGCCCAGGTGAGGAATGTCCGCCGCCAAGGCCAGGATGCGGCGCGAATAAAGCTGCATCAGGTCGCTGTCGGACATGGACTTTTCCCTTTCTGCCACCGCATCTAGATAGGCATGGTCATGCCGAAAGGAAAGCCGATGTTCGACCTCGCCAGCCTGAAATACGATGCCAACGGGCTGATTCCCGCCATCGCCCAGGATCATCGCAGCGGTGAGGTGCTGATGATGGCCTGGATGAACGCGCAATCCCTGCGCCGAACGCTGGACAGCGGTCAGGTCACCTACTGGTCGCGCTCGCGGCAGGCGTTCTGGGCCAAGGGCGAAACATCGGGGCATGTCCAGAAGCTGGTCGAACTCCGCATTGATTGCGACCGCGACTGCCTGTTGCTGCTGGTCGAGCAGATCGGCCCGGCCTGCCACACCAACCGGCGAAGCTGCTTCTATTCGGCGCTGCGTGACGATGCCGAGGTCGAGATCATGCAGCCGCTAGAACCCTAGTTGCTGGCGGATCTGGTCGGGGGTGATGCCTTCGTCGCGCAGCAGGCGCAGCGCGCGGGCGTCGTCGCGCTTGGCCAGCCTTTTGCCCTGTGCGTCGCGGATCAGGCGATGATGGTGATAGCTTGGCTGAGGAAAGCCAAGAAGTTTCTGAAGAAGAACATGTATCCATGTAGATTCAAAAAGATCTTCGCCGCGCGTCACCAATGTGATGCCCTGCTCGGCATCGTCGATCACTACCGACAGATGATAGCTGGTCCCCATGCCGCGCCGCGCCAGCACCACATCGCCGATCCGCGCCCTGAATTCTGCGGCAGACAGGGAATGATACCCCGGCCCGACGATCTGATCGACAAAACCAAGCCCCTCGCAGCCCAGGTGAGCAAAGGCCCTACCCACATCCAACCGCAGCGCGTCACCTGCTGCGGCATCGCGCATGCTGCGGCCACGACACGTGCCAGGATAGACCGGTCCATCGGGGCCAAGGTTGGGGGTCGCACCCTCTTGCGGGGCTGACAACGCTTGCCGGATATCGGCGCGGCGACAGCGACAAGGATATAGCAGTCCCAGTTGTGTCAGGCGGTCCAGGGCCGCCCTGTAAACCTCCAGGCGTTCCGACTGCCTCATGACCGGTTGCGGCCATTCAAGGCCCAGCCAGTGCAGATCCTCATCGATCATGTTTTCATAGATCGCGCGGCATCTGCTCTGGTCGATATCCTCGATCCGCAGCAGGAACTGGCCCGGGCTGGCCAGTTGCGCGGCCGTCAAGGCTGCAAAGGCATGGCCCAGATGCAGCGGGCCGGTGGGCGATGGTGCAAAGCGCGTGCGCGTTATATCTGACCCGCAAGCCATTGGGAAAAATCTTTTTTCGCCCGATCAGTGTAAGCGGGATAGCGATCCTTGCGCCCCTTGCGCCCGGTGCTGCCTGCATCCAGCGGCGGGAACAGGCCAAAGTTCACATTCATGGGCTGGAAGCTGCGCGCATCAGCCCCGCCGGTGATGTGGTTGACCAGCGCCCCCATGGATGTCGTGGCGGGCGGTGGCGGCAGATCGCGGCCCAGCGCTTCGGCTGCGGCCATACGGCCCGCCAACAACCCCATGGCCGCAGATTCGACATAGCCTTCGACCCCGGTTATCTGACCGGCAAAGCGCAAGTTCGGGCGATCGCGCAGACGCAAGCGATTGTCGATCAACCTGGGGGAATTCAGGAATGTATTGCGGTGAATTCCGCCCAGACGTGCAAAGCTGGCGTTTTGCAGCCCAGGAATGCGTCTGAAAACATCGACTTGCGCGCCATATTTCATCTTTGTCTGAAAGCCGACCATATTATAAAGCGTGCCCAGCGCATTATCTCGGCGCAGCTGCACGACCGCATGGGGTTTTTCGCTGGGCTTATGGGCGTTGGTCAGCCCGACGGGCTTCATCGGCCCATGGCGCAGGGTTTCGCGGCCGCGTTCGGCCATAACTTCGATGGGCAGGCAGCCGTCGAAATAACCCGCGGTTTCGCCTTCGTGAAATTCGGTTTTCTCGGCAGCCAGCAGGGCGTCTATGAAATCTTCATACTCCTGGCGCGTCAGGGGGCAGTTGATATAGGCGGTGCGTTCGGCCTCGGTTTCGCCCTTGTCGTAGCGACTTTGACGCCAGCAGATGGACATGTCGATGGTGTCGGCGTGAACGATCGGCGCGATGGCGTCGAAAAAGGCCAATGCGCCTTCGCCAGTCGCTGCCAGGATCGATTGTCCCAGCGCCGGCGATGTCAGCGGACCAGTTGCGATGATCCAGCGGCCGTCCTGCGGCAGTTCGGTGATTTCCCCGGGGGCAAAGCTGATCAGGGGCTGCTCATGCAGGGCCCGGGTAACAGCGGCCGAAAATGCCTCGCGATCGACCGCCAGCGCCCCTCCGGCCGGCAGTCGATGCTGTTCGGCCATGGCCATGATCAACCCGCCTGCGGCCCGCATTTCCCAATGCAGCTGCCCGACCGCGTTCATGCGGTCGTCATCCGACCGAAAGCTGTTCGAGCAGACCATTTCTGCGCAATCGCCGGTGCGATGGGCAAAGGTTCCGACCTGTGGCCGCATCTCGTGCAGGACAACCGGCACCCCCAAACGCGAAATCTGCCAGGCGGCCTCGGACCCGGCCAGACCGGCGCCGATGACATGGATCGGTTCCATGGCTTCCCCTTTTTCACTACGGCGGGCCTGTTAACAAGGCGCGCAGCGCATCACAAGCAAAAGGGCGGCATCCGCAAGGGATGCCGCCCGCGACTGGATCGGGACGTGGCGATCAGGCCTCGGCCGCGGCTTCCTCGTTTTCCTCGGACCGCAGGCCCGAAGGCGCCGCGATGTTGGCGATGACGAAGTTGCGATCAATGGTCGGCTTGACGCCCTTGGGCAGCTCGACATCGTTGATGTGGATCGTGTCGCCGATCTGCTTGCCCGTCAGGTCGACGGTGATGTGATCGGGGATGTCCGACGCCGTCACGACCAGTTCAACCTCGGGACGCACGACGACCAGCGTGCCGCCACGCTTCAGCCCCGGCGAAGCTTCGTGGTTTTCGAAGTTCACGTGGATGAACAGGTTGACGCGGGTGTTGCGGTGCAGGCGCATGAAGTCGATATGGGTCGGAAGATCCTTGACCACATCGCGCTGCACGCCGCGGCAGACGACGCGGACGTCATCCTGACCTTCGACCTTCAGGTTCCACAGGGTGGACATGAAGCGGCCGGCGCGCAGCTTGGTCAGCAGATAGTTGAAGTCCAGGGCGATCGGCTGCGGTTCCTTGCCGTCGCCATAGACGATGCCGGGCACCTTGCCTTCGCGGCGAGCTTGGCGGGCGGCCCCCTTGCCTGTCCCCGCGCGTGCCTCGGCCACCAGATCCGGGATCTCTTTGGCCATGTCGGTAATCCTTTGTTAAGCGTTGGCGGCCATCCTCCAAGGGTGCATGGCCAAGGCCGGGCCTATAACGCGACGCAAATGAAATGTGAAGCAGAAAAAGCTTGCATGACGGACCGAAATGGCACGATCAAGAGGCACCATACCAACACATTTCCGAACCGGCGGGGACACAGGTTGCACCGCATTCATTCCTTGGACTATCTCAAACTCGGCCTGGCAATCGCGGTTGCCTTCGGCCACACCTACTGGCTGCAGACCCACATGACACCGCAGCTGTTCATGATCGGCAACGGGCTGATGCGGGTGATGGTGCCGACGTTCTGCATTACTGCCGGATATTTCCTCTATTCCGCGGTGGCCCGTGGCAAGGGGCTGAAATGGCTGAAGCGCGTGGCGGTGTTGTATCTGTTCTGGATGGCCGTCTATCTGCCGTTCTGGAGCAACGAGGTGCATGGGCCGCTGTCCTTGGTCAAGACCCTGGTCTGGGGGTATTTTCACCTCTGGTTCATGGCCGGAATCCTGGCGGCCGGCGCCTTCGTGCTGATCCTGCGCGAGATCGGCCAGCGCGTGGCGCCACTGGCACAATACCGGCTGATGATGGCGGTGGCGGCGGTCTGCGCGATCATCGGGGTGGTGCTGCAATATGTCTCGCTTTCCGGGATCGCCAAGGTTGGGGTGCACAAGTTTTCAAACGGGCTGTTCATGTGCTTTCCGTTTCTGGCAATCGGCTATGTCATTGGCCGCCGTGTCGCCCGCTGTGGGATGGAGGCATTGCCGGCCCGACCGCTGGTGCTGCTGGCAACAGTCGTCGGTCTGGGGCTGTTGATGGTGGAATCCTGGCTGGTTCAGGCTCGCTGGGGTTTGCAGGTGATGCTGGATATTCCGCTGAGTTCGTATGTTGCCGCCCCGGCATTGTTCATTGCCACCCTGGGCACGCGCATGCCCGCGCCACCCATGCGTCTGGATCCCATTTCCGCCTCGATCTACTTCATGCATGTGATCGGATTGTGGCTGGCCACCCAGATGGGTTACAGAAACCTGGGGGAACAGATGCTATTTGCCGTCGGTTTACCGACGCTGGTCGCCCTGATCCTGCAGCGCTTCCCCATTCCCGGCTTTGGCAAACCGCGCCATCCCTCTGGGCGGCGGGACCACGCGCGGCCGTGAGGCAGGTGCTCAGGCCGGATCGGCCCAGGGGTTCAGGAAATCTTTCGGCAGCAGCAGATTGTGTCGGCCCAGGTTGCGCACATCGCGTTCGCCGCACAGCGCCATGGTCACGTCCAGTTCGCGACGGATGATATCCAGCGCCGTGGTGACTCCAGCCTGGCCCATGGCCCCCAGCCCATAGATGAAGGCGCGGCCGATATAGGTGGCATGCGCCCCCAGCGCCAGGGCCTTCAGCACGTCCTGTCCCGAGCGGATGCCGCTGTCGAGGTGGATTTCCACCTGATCGCCAACCGCCTTTACGATATGCGGCAGCATCCGGATCGAGCTGACGGCGCCGTCCAGTTGCCGGCCGCCGTGATTGCTGACGACGATCGCATCGGCGCCAAAGCCCGCCGCCATGCGCGCGTCCTCGGGGTCGTTGATGCCTTTCAGGATCAGCTTGCCGCCCCAAAGGTCGCGGATGCGCGCGATCTTGTCCCAATCGAGTTGCGGATCGAACTGCTCGGCGGTCCAGCTGGCCAGCGACGAGGTGTCGCCGACGCCCTTGGCGTGGCCGACGATATTGCCGAAAAAGCGGCGGCGGGTCTGCAGCATCTCGATCCCCCAGCGCCATTTCGTCGCCAGGTCCATCAGCACGGGCAGGGTCAGCTTGGGCGGGGCGGACAGGCCGTTCTTGAGATCCTTGTGCCGCTGTCCCAGGATCTGCAGGTCCAGCGTCAGCACCAGGGCCGAACATTGCGCCTGCCGGGCGCGTTCGATGATCGCCTCAAGAAACTCCTGGTCGCGCATGACGTAGAGCTGGAACCAGAACGGATGGCCGGTAGCCTGCGCCACATCCTCGATCGAACAGATCGACATAGTGGAAAGCGTGAAGGGCACGCCGAAATCCCGCGCGGCGCGTGCGGCCTTGATCTCGCCATCCGCAGATTGCATGCCTGTCAGACCAACAGGCGCCAGGCCGACCGGCATGCTGACCGGCTGTCCGATCATGGTGCTGGCCGTATTGCGGTCGGACATGTCGACCGCCACGCGCTGACGCAGGGCAATGCGCCTGAAATCGTCGCTGTTCTGGCGAAAGGTGGTCTCGGTATAGCTGCCGCTTTCGGCGTAATCGTAGAACATGCGCGGCACCCGCCGGCGGTAGATGCGCTTGAGATCGTCGATGCAGGTAATCACGGGCATGGAACAATCCTATCGGGTCGTGGCGGTGCATTCTGGCGCATCGTCGGGACAGGCGGTTGCCGCGCTGTCCAGCGGCTGGCGTGCCAGTGCCGCGGCGCGGTCGCGCAGCGCCTGTGCGCGTCGCGCCAGCGCGGCCTGATCGATCACTGGGGCAGGCGCGCGCCCGGACAGCGCCCCTGCGCGTGCCTGCAAGGCTGTCGCCAGGTTGTCCTGCCGCGCGGCATCCGCGGCATGAGCAGGCAGGGCCGGTTCGGCCAGCATCTGTTCGGTCGGCAGCAGCGCCGGATAATCGCCGCTGTCGTCGCCGCAGGCGCTCAGCCCCAGCAAGGCCAGCGATGCTGCAATCAATGGCTGTCGCATTCCATTCCCCGGACGATCGTTGCGCGAACCATAGGGCGGCGTCGGGGGCAGGGGCAAGATGCGGTCTTTTCTTTGCCGAGTGTCAGACCTAAACGACGGTATGGCACGCAAACAGGGATCAAGGGCAGAAATCACCGGACCGCTTGTCCGCGAGGCGGCGCGGCGGCTGTTTGCCCGCCATGGCTATGCCGCG
This sequence comes from Paracoccus sp. SMMA_5_TC, assembly GCF_009696685.2. Taxonomy (NCBI): domain Bacteria; kingdom Pseudomonadati; phylum Pseudomonadota; class Alphaproteobacteria; order Rhodobacterales; family Paracoccaceae; genus Paracoccus; species Paracoccus sp. SMMA_5_TC. The sequence goes on along the minus strand of NZ_CP102355.1, from coordinate 2,328,603 downwards.
GTGTCCATGCGCCAGATCGCGGCCGAGGTCGGGGTGCAGGTCGGCGCGCTTTACGCCTATACCCCCGACAAGCAGGCACTGCTGGCCGATCTGCTGCATGGTCATATGGAAGAGTTGCTGGCCGCCTGGGTGGACGATCCGTCGCGCCCGGCGCTGGAGCGACTGGAGCGGTTCCTGCGCTTTCACATTCGCAACAGCCTGGAACGCCCCGAATCGGTGTTCCTGTCCTATATGGAACTGCGCAACCTGACGCCCGAAAACCGCAGTCGCATTGCCGCACTGCGCCGCCGCTACGAGGACGCACTGGAAGCCATCCTGATCGCCGGCGAGGCCGAAGGAAGCATGTCGGTGCCGGACACACGGCTGGCCACCATGGCGCTGATTGCAATGCTGACCGGGGTGACGAACTGGTATCGCGAAGGCGGCCGCCTGGATCAGGACCGCGTGCTGGCCGTCTATTGGGATCTGGTGCGCGGCGCGGTCGGCGCGTGAACCCCTTTGCAACCCGCCATGTCGATCCGATATAAGACGGCATGAGCCTGCCGCCCCAATTCCTTGACGAGATCCGCGCCCGGGTGCCCTTGTCGCGCATCATCGGGAAAAAGGTGGTCTGGGATCTGCGGCGTTCCAACCAGGCCAAGGGCGACTGGTGGGCGCCGTGTCCGTTTCATGGCGAGAAAACCGCCTCGTTCCATGTCGATGATCAGAAGGGATTCTATTACTGCTTCGGCTGCCACGCCAAGGGCGATGCGCTAACCTTTCTGCGCGAGGCCGAGGGCATGGGGTTCATCGAGGCGGTCGAACTGCTTGCGGCCGAGGCCGGCCTGCCCATGCCCGAACGCGACCCCCGTCAGGTCCAGCGTAGCGACCGCCGCAACGAACTGGTCGAGGTGATGGAGCTGGCCCAGCGCTGGTTCCGCATGCAGCTGGGCATGGCCCCGGCCGAGGACGCGCGCGCCTATCTGCAACGCCGCGGCCTGGATGCGGCGGCCTGCGAACAGTTCGGTATCGGCTTTGCCCCCGACCAGCGCCAGGGCCTGTTCAATGCGCTGCGCAGCAAGGGCGTGGCCGAGGCGCTGATCGTCGATGCCGGCCTTGCCGCGCGCCCCGATGGTGGCGGCGCGCCCTTCGACCGCTTTCGTGGCCGTATCATCTTTCCCATCCGCGACGGCCGCGGGCGCTGCATCGCCTTCGGCGGGCGTTCGCTCGACCCGAACGCGCGGGCGAAATATCTCAACAGCCCCGAAACCGCCCTGTTCGACAAGGGACGGAACCTTTACAACATCGGCCCCGCCCGCGCTGCCGTGGCCAAGGGCCGGCCGCTGGTCGTGGCCGAAGGCTATATGGATGTGATCGCCCTGGTTCGCGCCGGTTTCGACGGCGCCGTCGCACCGCTGGGCACCGCGATCACCGAGGAACAGCTGCGGCTGATGTGGCGCGTCTCGCCCGAGCCGGTGATCGCGCTGGATGGCGACAGTGCCGGGCTGCGCGCCGCCATGCGGCTGATCGACCTGGCACTGCCGCTGACCGGGCCGGGGCAGGCATTGCGTTTCGCGTTTCTGCCGCAGGGCATGGACCCCGACGATCTGATCCGTGCCAAGGGCTCTGGCGCAATGCAGGCGGTGCTCGATCAGGCAAGGCCGCTGGTCGATCTGCTGTGGCGGCGCGAGACCGAGGGCAAGGTCTTTGACAGCCCCGAGCGGCGCGCGGCGCTGGACAGGGCCCTGGCCGAGGCAGTGGCCCGCATTCCCGACAAGGATACCCGAGACCATTACTTTGCCACTTTGCGGCAGTTGAAATGGGAATTGTTTGGCGCAAGCCGCCGTGGCGCGTCAGGGGCGCGCGGCGCCGGAACGCCGCGCACGTCCTGGCCGCGGGATCTGCGTCATGCACCTTTGGCTGCGCCGGCCGCGCCGACACGCGCCTCGCGGCTTTCCTCGCCGGATGCCGATGAAACCGACGCCGAACTGCTGATCGAGGCGATGGTGTTGGCCATATGCGCCACGCATCCCTCGCTGATCGCCAATGTTGAATCCCGCCTTGAACGGCTGGCGCCGCAGGATGCGGACCGGGCCGCTCTGGTTCACGATCTGCTGTCGGGCGGTCAATCGCAGGCCGGACAGCGCGCCCTTGAAAGCATCATGGCCGAGCCCCATGTCAAGACCGCTCCGGCGATCCTGCGTCCGCAGGACGGTGACGCTGCCGCCGAAATTCTGACCAATGCCCTCGACCGGATCGAGGCGCGCCGCGCCGCCCGTGAGGAAATCGCCCGGGCCGAAGCCGAAATCCAGGGTTTGGCCGATGAAGGGCTGACCTGGCGCATGGCGCAGTCGGCCAAGGCCCGGCAACGCGCAGACCACCCCTCGCTGGCCGATCTGTCGGATCTGGGCGAGGACAGCGAAGCGCATCGCGCCATCCTCGAGGCGGCGCTGCGCAACGAAATCTGGCGCAAGCCTCGTCGATGACCGGCACGGGGCTTGCGTCATCCTCGGGGGCGAATCAGCCCTGCCGAATCACGGGGTTCCCGGCTTGGAGCAGGCTTTGAATCGCCTGCGATTCGGGCTAGAACCCTTCGACCGCCGACCCCGATTCGCCGATTCGCGAATCACCGCTTCAAGGGAGCCAGCATGGCAGCCAACGACGACGACCAGAAGCCCGACACCAAGGACGACGATCATTCTCTGGACATGTCGCAGGCTGCGGTCAAACGCATGATCGCCGAAGGGCGTGAGCGTGGCTACATCACCTATGATCAGCTGAACGCCGTTCTTCCCCCTGAACAGGTCAGTTCCGACCAGATCGAGGACGTCATGTCCATGCTGTCCGAAATGGACATCCGCGTGGTCGAGAACGACGAGGACGCCGAAGAGGCCGAGGCTGCCGGGGGCGAATTGACCACCACCGGATCGGGTTCGCGCGAATTGGCGGTTGCCAGCAGCGAAACCGAAAAGCTGGATCGCACGGATGACCCGGTGCGCATGTATCTGCGAGAGATGGGCTCGGTCGAACTGCTGTCGCGCGAAGGCGAAATCGCGATCGCCAAGCGCATCGAGGCCGGTCGCAATACGATGATTGCCGGTCTGTGCGAAAGCCCGCTGACCTTCAAGGCCATCACCATGTGGCGTCAGGAACTTCTGGACGAGGAAATCCTGCTGCGCGACGTGATCGATCTGGAAACCACCTTCGGTCGCTCCATGGATGACGAGGGCGACGAAGAGGTGGTGCTGGGGACGGACGCGCCCCGTCCTGTTGCAAGCGCGGCTGCCCGCGACGAGGAGGAGCTGGACGCCGACGGCAATCCCATGAGCCGCATCGAAGAGGATGAGGACGAGGACGACGGCCAGAACCTGTCGCTGGCGGCGATGGAAGCGTCGCTGAAGCCCAAGGTTCTCGAGACCTTGGAAGCGATTGCCCAGGGCTATGAAGAACTGGCGCATATGCAGGACAACCGCATGTCCGCCACCTTGAACGAGGACGGCACCTTTTCCGCGGCACAGGAAACCGCCTATCAGGAGTTGCGCGCCAGGATCGTCGGGCTGGTGAACGAACTGCACCTGCACAACAACCGTATCGAGGCCCTGGTCGATCAGATCTATGGCATCAACCGCCGCATCGTCACCATCGATTCCAACATGGTCAAGCTGGCGGATGCCGCGCGCATCAACCGGCGTGAGTTCATCGAGGCCTACCGCGGCAGCGAACTTGACCCCACCTGGGTCGAGCGCATGATGGAAAACAAGGGCCGCGGCTGGCAGGCGCTGTTTGAAAAGTCGCGTCGCCAGGTCGAGGAACTGCGCAGCGAAATGGCCATGGTCGGCCAGCACGTAGGCGTCGACATCGAGGAATTCCGCCGCATCGTTTCGCAGGTTCAGCGGGGCGAAAAGGAATCGCGGCAGGCCAAGAAGGAAATGGTCGAGGCCAACCTGCGCCTGGTGATCTCGATTGCCAAGAAATACACGAACCGTGGTCTGCAATTCCTTGATCTCATTCAGGAAGGCAACATCGGCCTGATGAAGGCCGTCGACAAGTTCGAATATCGCCGCGGCTACAAGTTCTCGACCTATGCGACCTGGTGGATCCGGCAGGCGATCACCCGGTCCATCGCGGACCAGGCGCGGACCATCCGCATCCCGGTTCACATGATCGAGACGATCAACAAGCTGGTGCGCACCGGCCGCCAGATGCTGCACGAGATCGGCCGCGAACCCACCCCCGAGGAACTGGCCGAAAAGCTGCAGATGCCGCTGGAAAAGGTCCGCAAGGTGATGAAGATCGCCAAGGAACCGATCAGCCTCGAGACGCCCATCGGCGACGAGGAGGACAGCCAGCTTGGCGATTTCATCGAGGACAAGAATGCCGTCCTGCCGCTGGACAGCGCGATCCAGGAAAACCTCAAGGAGACCACCACCCGCGTGCTGGCCAGCCTGACCCCGCGCGAAGAACGGGTGTTGCGCATGCGCTTCGGCATCGGCATGAATACCGACCACACGCTGGAAGAAGTGGGTCAGCAGTTCAGCGTCACCCGCGAACGCATCCGCCAGATCGAGGCCAAGGCGCTGCGCAAGCTCAAGCACCCTTCGCGGTCGCGTAAGCTGCGTTCCTTCCTGGATCAATAGAGTGGAGTGCGCTTTTCTGCTTTATAAAAGCCGGACGGGGGTTCAGCCCCGTTCGGCAGAATGCAGCGACATTCTGGCATCGGCACGCAGGCGCAATGAGGAACTGCATCTCAGCGGCTATCTGCATCTCGAGGATGGCCAGTTCTATCAATGGCTCGAGGGACCGGAAGCCGCGCTGAACCAGGTCGCCGCCCTGATCGAAGCCGATCCGCGTCACTACGACATGACATATCTGTGGCGCGGCACGCAGCCCCAGCGGATGTTCGGCGACTGGCATATGGGCTTTGGCAGCGCCGATCCCGGCACACTTTTCGACTGGGTGGTGCGCAGCGGCGTCACCGTGGGGGACGTCGCAGGTTTTGCGCGCGGTCTGCTGGGGTTCATGTTGGCGGGGGCGCGCCAGCAACAGGGCTGACGGCAGGTTCATGCTGGCTTGCAATTCGGGGTAAATCGTGAACATTCTGGCCCCTGAACTGCCGCTGCAAGCAAGGGCGTGGGACATGGAAACCTGGCTGACGGATACCGAACGTCTGCGGATGCTGGTGATGGTACTGTGTCTGCTTGCGATCGTGCTGCTGGTGGTGGTCTGGCGCCAGCGGCAAACCCAGGCGGCCTTGCGCGCGCATGAGCAGGCGATGACGCACCGGATCGAGCAGGCGGCGGCAGAATCGCGCGACCAGTTGCTGGCGCTGAGCCGGCTCGAGACACGGGCGGAGGCGCTGGCAGCGCGCGTGCAGGAACTGATCGAGGAACGCGACGGCTTGGGCGATGCACTGCACCGGGAACGTCAGACGACCGCGCGGCTTGAACGCGATCTTGCCGAAACCCGGCTTGCGGCTCAAAAGGACCGCGAGGCGGCGCAGCGCGATATCGCCACGCTGCGCGAATTGCGCGAGGAAATGACTGGCCATTTCCGGTTGATGGCGCATGAGACCTTGAAAAGCCAGGGCGCCGAATTGCAGAAACGGCATGGCGAGCAGCTGTCGGCCTTGCTGACGCCCTTTCGTGATCAGGTGCATCGCTTCCAGACCGAACTTCAGGCGCGCAACAAGGCGACGGACGAGGAACGCGCCCGCCTGCATGCGCAGATCGAATACCTGCACAAGCGTTCCGAGGATATTTCGCGCGAGGCGGTGGCGCTCACACGCGCGCTCAAGGGCGACAGCCAGAAACGAGGCGCCTGGGGCGAAATGATTCTGGAACGTATTCTTGAGCAATCCGGCCTGATGGCGGGGATCCATTACGAATCCCAGGTCAGTCGACGTGACGCCGAGGGACGGATCTGGCGACCGGATGTGCTGGTCAGGATGCCGCAGCGCAAGCTTCTGGTCATCGATAGCAAGGTTTCGCTGAATGCCTATGAAGATGCGGTGAATGCCGAGGATGACGCTGCGCGCGATGCGGCCTTGCGGCGTCATGTCGCCGCTGTCCGCGCGCATGTGACGGCTTTGGCGGCCAAGGGGTATCAGGCCCTTGACGAAGGTTCGGTCGATTATGTGCTGATGTTCATTCCCATTGAGGGCGCCTTTTCCGAGGCGCTGCGCGTCGATTCGGATCTGACACGGTTTGCGATGGAAAATCGCGTGGGTCTCGCGACCCCGACGACATTGATGCTGACGCTGCGCACCGTCGATCACATCTGGACGGTCGAGCGTCGCGAATCCAATGCCATGCAGATCGCCGCCCGGGCAGGGCAGCTTTATGACAAGCTGCACGGATTCGTGTCGGCCATCGAGGATGTCGGCCAGGCGCTGGACAAGGCGCAGAAAAGCCATGCACTGGCGCTGGACCGGCTGACACGCGGCCCCGGCAATGTCATCCGCCAGGCCGAGATGCTGCGCGAACTGGGCGCACGCACGCAAAAGCGGATCGATCTGGATCACGATGGAGGCGCCGCGCTCGAGGCGCCGGGCGAGGCCGCCGAATGAGCCTGACGCGGTTTCGCGTCGCCACGCATGGCCCGGGCTTTCATGACCTGACCGCGCGCATCGCCGATTGGCTGGGCGGGATCGGCGCCGAGGACGGCGTTCTGACGATATTCGTGCGGCATACCTCATGCTCGCTGCTGATTCAGGAAAACGCCGATCCCGACGTTCAACGCGATCTGCTGTCCTGGCTTGACCGTATCGCACCATCGGCCGACAGTCCCGCCATGACCTATCTGACCCATCGCGCAGAGGGTCCGGATGACATGCCCGCCCATCTCAAGGCGGCCATCCTGCCGGTCAGCCTGCATATCCCGGTTGCTGGCGGGCGGATGCTGCTGGGCACCTGGCAGGGTGTCTATCTGCTCGAGCATCGTCGCGCGCCGCATCGGCGCGAAATCCTGTGCAAGTTCCTGTCCGGCTGACAAAAGCTGTGGACAGGCGCGCAAAAGTGCCTTCCCCTTGGCGGCAGCATGTGGAAACTTGCGGGGCAGAAGGCACGGCGCAAAGGGTATTCACGGCATGGCTTCTGCGAACCGATCACAGGCCGCCCAGGGTCTGACGCTGATTGCACCGCCCCTGGGCTATGCGGTTCTGGTACTGGCGGCGCCGTTGCTGACGATTCTGGCCTATTCCTTTTTCAAGGACGGCTATCTGACCGTCATCCGCGAATTCACGCTGGAAAACTATCGCGCCGTCTGGAGCGATCCGATCTTTCACAAGATCATGCTGCGTTCCCTGGCGGTAGCCGGCATGGTGACGCTGGTCACGGTGCTGCTGGCGTTTCCGGTGGCCTATTTCCTGTCCTTTGCCGTGTCGCCGCAACGCAAGTCGATGTGGCTGTTCCTGATTACCATTCCGTTCTGGACCAGCTATCTGATCCGGGTATTCCTGTGGAAGGTGATCCTGGGCTACAACGGCGTCATCAACTCGGGGCTCAAGACGCTGGGGCTGATCGAACAGCCGCTGACCTTCATCCTCTACAATGTCAATTCCATGGTGATTACGCTGGCCCATGCCTATGCGCCCTTTGCCATCCTGCCGATTTTCATCGCGCTTGAGAAAATCGATCGCTCGCTGCTCGAGGCCGGGCGCGATCTGGGCGAAAGCCGCGCCATGACCTTCTGGCGCGTGACCTTGCCGCTGGCCATGCCGGGTGTGGTGGCCGCGGCGCTGATCGTATTCATTCCCACCATCGGCGATTATGTCACCCCGGCGCTGATCGGGGGCGGCAAGATCCCGATGATCGCCAACATGATCCAGAGCCAGATGCTGGACCAGGACAACCGGCCTCTGGGTTCGGCGCTGGCGGTCACCGCCATGCTGATCGTGGCCGTGCTGAGCGTGCTGTTCATCGCCCTGAACCGCCGCTTTCTGAAGGTGCGGCAATGAAGGGGGGCGGGCTGCGCATCTATGCGATCCTTTATCTGCTGTTTCTTTACGCGCCGATCCTGCTGCTGCCGATCTTTGCCTTCAACTCGGGAACGATCATCGCCTTTCCCTTGAAGGGTTTCACCACGGAATGGTTCGCGCAGATGGCGGGAAATGCCACGCTGCGGCGGGCGCTGACCAATTCGCTGACTATCGCCGTCAGCGCCTCGATCCTGGCGACCTGTCTGGGGGTTTTCGCCGCCCGCGCCTCGACCCGGTTCGAGTTTCCGGGCAAGGGGCCGATCATGGGGCTGATCATGCTGCCGCTGGTCCTGCCCGAGATCATCGTGTCGATTTCGCTGCTGGTGGTGCTGCTGTCGCTGGGGGTGCAGCTGTCGATCCTGACGGTGATCGTAGGCCACACGCTGATCTGCATGCCCTATGCGACGGTGATCCTGACCACGGCCTTCAACTCGCTGGACCGCTCGCTCGAAGAGGCCGCCTATGATCTGGGCGAAACCCGCGCCAGCGCCTTTCGGCTGGTGATCCTGCCGCTGGTGATGCCCGGCATCATCTCGTCGCTGCTGATGAGCTTTACCATCAGCCTGGACGAATTCATCATCGCCTTCTTCCTTGCGGGCAACGAACCGACCCTGCCCACCTATATCTTCAGCCAGCTGCGCTTTCCCAAGCAGATCCCGATGATCATGGCTTTGGGCACGGTGCTGGTGCTGCTGTCGATATTGCTGCTGACCATTGCCGAATACTTCCGCCGCCGCGGCATCGCCAGGACCGGCGCCAAAGATACAGGGGGCTTCCTTTGACCACCCAGAAAAGCACCGCAGCCCATCGTGCGGTCATGGCCGCGGCCCGGCCGATGATCGAATGCCGCGATGTCCACAAGTATTACGGCGACTATCACGCGCTGCGCGGCATCAACCTGACGATCCGTTCGGGCGAATTCTTCTCGCTTCTGGGGCCATCGGGCTGCGGCAAGACCACGCTGCTGCGCACCATCGCGGGGTTCGAGGACATATCCTCGGGCGTGGTGCTGATCGACGGCCAGGACATGGAGGCAGTTCCGGCCAACCGTCGCCCCACCAACATGGTGTTCCAGTCCTATGCCATCTTTCCGCATCTGAGCGTGGCCGAGAATGTGGGCTTCGGCCTGCGCCGCGATCCGCGATCCAAGGCCGAAAAGGCCGCGGCGGTCGAAGAGGCGCTGGCGATGGTCGGGCTGAAAGGATACGGCGCGCGCGCCAGCCATGCCCTTTCCGGTGGCCAGCGTCAGCGCGTGGCCCTGGCGCGGGCGTTGATCCTGAAGCCCAAGGTTCTGCTGCTGGACGAACCCTTGTCGGCCTTGGACCGCAAGATGCGCGAGCAGATGCAGGTCGAGCTGATAAAGCTGCAGCGTCAGGTCGGCATCACCTTTGTTCTGGTCACCCACGATCAGGAAGAGGCTCTGGTGATGTCGGACCGCATCGCGGTGATGTTCGAGGGGCAGATTGCCCAGCTGGACGGACCCGAGGCCCTTTATGCCCGGCCGACAAGCCGCCGGGTCGCCAATTTCATCGGGGTGATGAACTTCCTGCCCGCCCGCGTATTGGGCGAAACCGCAGATGCCGTGCAGGTCGAGGCGCCGGGCCTGGGGCGGGTCGATATTCCGCTGTCGAACGTCAGCCATGCCGATCCCGGCGACGAAGGACCGTCGATCGGTTTCCGCCCCGAGGCGGTGTCGCTGGTCGCCCCCGGTCAGCAGGGGGCAAATCGCGTTACCGAAGGCGTGGTCGATGAAGTCGTCTATTACGGCGACATGACCTATTACGACGTGCGGCTGGATGGCGCGGACTCCTTTGACGGCAAGGCGCGGCCGGTGCGCATCGCCATGCGCAACGTCTTTGGCCGCGAGGTGCAGGATGTGGGCACTCGCGCAAATGTCAGCTGGTCGCCGGGGTCGCTGGTGCTTTTCCGCTGATCGGGACCGGGCAGGGCGCGGCAATCCGCGCAGCCGGTTTGCAGCCCCCGGCCCGCCATGCCACTGTCGCGCCACATTGCAACAGACGGAGATCGCCATGATCGCACGTTCCGCAGCCCTTGGGGCCGTCCTGCTGTCCGCCCTGACCCTGCTGTCCGCCGGGGTCGCCGGCGCGCAGGAACAGGCCGCCCCGGCCCCGCAGACCGCCCCCGCAGCCACGCCAACCGACAGCGCGGCCGCCCCCCAGGATAGCGGCGCCACCTATGAAAGCGCGCGCAACCAGTTGGGTGTGCTGATCTATTGCCAGGAGAAAGGCTTCATCGATGCCGCCGCTGTCGAGACGCAGAACCGGCTGCTGGCGATGATCCCGCCCGGCGACACCGCCAAGGGCGACGCCGCCGAAGCCAAGGGGAAAGCGGGCACCGTTTCCGCCATGGGCGTCGAGCGCAGCCTGGCCGATGCGGCCAAGGAACAGAACAGCAGCGAAGAGGCCCTGTGCAAGCAGATGGATGCCCTGCTGAAGCAGCTGGCGTCGCAGGTTCCCGCCTGATGCGGGTCTGACACGCGACACCAACGGGGCGCGGCCGGCCTGTCCGGTCGCGCCCTACATCGGGGGCAAACCTTGCTGCACCCGCTTGGGCAGATTGCCGCGCACGATGCGATAGGAATGTCTGATCCGGTGCGCCAGTTCGTCGGGCGCGGCATCCAGCGGCAAGGCCACCCAGCTGGCATGGAAATAGCGCGCACGTTCGGCCACGCCGGTTTCGATCAGGAAGCGGGCGGTGTCGGGGCTGTCGGTCTTGACCGAAACATGGCTGCCGCTGGCCCCGGTCACGGCGAACATCTTGCCGCCGATCTTCCAGCAGTCGTGGCCGCCGCCCCAGGGGTCCGACCATTCGGCCCCGGGTTGGGCGGCGCAGATTTCATTCACCAGTTCGCGGCTCATGCGGCAACTGTCGCAGCCTCTCTTGGCAGAGGCAAGACAATGCGTTAAGCCAAGGCCATGAAGGTGAACACCGCCGCCATCCGCTGCATTATTACCGGCTGAAATTTCAGGCGGGCGGTTCATGGTGACCTGATGACGCCCGCAAAGGGGAAGTCATGGTCCAGATCAGGCTGACAAACACGAGGACGCGGCAGAAAGAAATCCTTGAGCCGCTGGATAGCACCAATGTGCGCCTGTATCTGTGCGGACCGACCGTTTATGACCGCGCGCATCTGGGCAATGCCCGGCCTGTCGTGGTTATCGACGTGCTGGTGCGGTTGCTGCGCCATGTCTATGGCGCGCAGCATGTCACCTATGTGCGCAACTTCACCGATGTTGATGACAAGATCAACGCGGCCGCCCTGGCGCGACAGCAGCAGGGTGCGCCGGGGACGCTGGAGGATCTGATCCGCGAACGCACGCGCGAAACCATCGGCTGGTATCACGCAGACATGGATGCGCTGGGGGCGGCGCGACCCGATCACGAGCCACGTGCCACCGATTACATCGGCCCGATGATCGCTATGATCCAGGAGCTGATCGCTGCGGGCCACGCCTATGCCCGCGACGGCCATGTGCTGTTTCGGGTGCGCAGCTATGCAGATTATGGCCGTCTGTCGGGGCGTTCGGTCGACGACATGATCGCCGGTGCCCGGGTCGAGGTGGCGCCCTTCAAGGAAGATCCGATGGATTTCGTGCTATGGAAGCCGTCGGATGCGGAGTTGCCGGGGTGGGATTCGCCCTGGGGTCGGGGACGGCCCGGCTGGCATATCGAATGTTCGGCCATGTCCTACGAGCTTCTGGGCGACAGTTTCGACATTCATGCCGGCGGCATCGACCTGCAATTTCCCCACCATGAGAACGAGATCGCGCAAAGCTGCTGCGCGCATCCGCAGGGGCAGTTCGCGCGCATCTGGCTGCATAACGAGATGTTGCAGGTCGAGGGCAAGAAGATGTCCAAGTCGCTGGGCAATTTCTTTACCGTGCGCGACCTGTTGGACCAGGGCATCCCGGGCGAGGTGATCCGGTTGGTGCTGCTGTCCACCCATTACCGCAAGCCGATGGACTGGACGGCCGAAAAGGCGCGCGAGGCCGAGGCGGTGCTGCGCCGGTGGCGCGGCCTTGTCGCGGGGATCGACCCCGCGCCAAGCCCGGCACCCGCCGTCATCGCCGCGCTTGCCGACGACCTGAACACCGCGGGTGCGATTGCCGCCATGCACGAATTGGCCGGTCAGGGGGACGCGGCGGGGCTATTGGCCTCGGGGCGGTTGCTGGGCCTTCTGGATGCGGCGCAGGGCGATTGGGCGCAGGCCGCGACCGCCGATCTGGGTGCCTGGGCCGCGCGGCTGTCGGCGCTGCGGGCCGAGGCGATGCAAAGCCGCGATTTTGCCGCCGTCGATGCGCTGAAATCGCAATTGGTCGCTGCCGGGGTCGAGGTGCGGATGACCCGCGACAGCGTCGATCTGCAACCCGGGCCGGGCTTCGATCCCGCCAGGCTGCCTGCCCAATCCTGATCCCCCGCCGAAAGAAAGCACCATGCAGCCCCAGCGTCTGTATCTTTACGACACCACCCTGCGCGACGGCCAGCAAACCCAGGGCGTGCAGTTTTCCGCCGCCGAAAAGGTCGAGATCGCGGCGATGCTTGACCAGCTGGGCGTCGATTACATCGAGGGCGGTTGGCCCGGCGCGAACCCCACCGACAGCGATTTCTTTGCCGTTGCGCCCCAGACGCGGGCCACGATGACCGCCTTTGGCATGACCAAGCGGGCAGGGCGGTCGGCCGCGAATGACGAGGTGCTGGCGGCTGTCGCCAATGCCGGCACTCGCGCGGTCTGTCTGGTGGGCAAGGCGCATCCGTTTCATGTGCGCGAGGCGCTGGGAATCGGCCTTGAAGACAACCTGGACAATATCGCGGCTTCGGTGGCGCATCTGGTATCCCAGGGGCGCGAGGCGCTGTTCGATGCCGAGCATTTCTTTGACGGTTACGCCGAGAACCCCGGCTATGCGCTGGACTGCCTGCGGGCGGCGGTGGATGCCGGCGCGCGCTGGGTGGTGCTGTGCGACACCAACGGCGGCAGTTTGCCGCAGCAGGTGGCCGAGGTGACGCGCGCGGTGATTGCCGCAGGCATTCCCGGCGATCGTCTGGGCATTCATTGCCATGATGACACCGGGCAGGCCGTCGCCTGTTCGCTGGCCGCGGTCGATGCCGGCGCGCGTCAGATCCAGGGCACGTTGAACGGTCTGGGCGAGCGCTGCGGCAACGCCAGCCTGACCAGCCTGATTCCGACCCTGTTGCTGAAAGAGCCTTACCGCTCGACCCTGACCACAGGCGTCAGCATGGAAGGTCTGGCGGCGCTGACGCGGATTTCGCGGCGACTGGACGAGATTCTGAACCGCGCGCCACTGCGCAACGCTCCTTATGTCGGAACCTCGGCGTTTGCCCACAAGGCCGGGTTGCACGCCAGCGCGATCCTGAAGAACCCCGCCACCTACGAGCATGTCGACCCTGCAATTGTCGGCAACGACCGCATCATTCCGATGTCGAACCAGGCCGGGCAATCGAATCTTCGCGCGCGCCTGGCAGATGCGGGCGTCAGCGTGAACAGCGACGATCCGGCGCTGGCGCGCATCCTCGATCTGGTCAAATCCCGCGAGGATGCTGGTTATGCCTATGACGGTGCCCAAGCCAGTTTCGAGTTGCTGGCCCTGTCGGAACTGGGCCGGCTGCAGCCCTATTTCTCGGTCGAGCGCTATCGCGTCACTGTCGAGCGGCGCCGCAACGCACTGGGGCGGCGCATTTCCGTTTCCGAGGCGGTGGTGGTTGTGGACATCGGGGGTCAGCGGGTGCTTTCCGTCAGCGAGAGCCTTGACGAACAGGGTGATGACCTGGGGCCGGTGAATGCGCTGTGGCGCGCCCTGGCCAAGGATCTGGGCCCCTATCAGCAGGCGATCAGCGACATGCATCTGATCGATTTCCGCGTGCGGATCACCGGCAGCGGGGTCGAGGCCACGACCCGTGTCATCATCGAATGCGCCGATGGCCACGGCAATACCTGGGCCACGGTGGGCGTCTCTCCCAATATCGTCGATGCCAGTTTCGAGGCGCTGGTGGATGCCATCCGCTGGAAACTGCACAGGGATCGGGTGACCCCGGCATGAGCGTGGATTACTGCGCACAGCTGCTGCGTGAGCTTGATCCCGACCGTTTCGGCATTTGCCTGATGGTGGCGCCCGAGCGACGGGCGCGGCTGCTGACACTTTATGCGCTGAACCTGGAACTGGCGCGCGCGCCGCTGGCCTCGAACGAGCCGCTGGTGGCCGAGATGCGGCTGCAATGGTGGATCGACAGCCTGGAATCGCTGGCCGAACGGCAGCCGCAACCGCATGAGCTGTTGTCGCCCCTTGCCGAGGCCTGGGGGGCACGGGCGGCTGCCTTTGCCGAACTGGCCGAGGCGCGCAGACGTGACGCGGCGCGCGAGCCTCATGATGGCCCGCAGGCGGTTTGCGACTATGTTCGGGCCACCGCCGTGCCGTTGACGCAATTCGCGGCCGAGGCCCTGTCGGCGCCTGCCGAGGCCGCGCCGGTGGTGGCGGCACAGGCCGAAGGCGTCGGGCTGGTGCAATGGCTGGCGGCGCTGCCGGCGCTGCAAAGGCTGGGCCTGGGGCTGTGGGATCCCGCACCGGCCGAACTGGCACGCCTGGCCGATCTGGCGCGGGCGCGCCTGGCCGAGGCCGCCGCTGGCCGCCGCATGATTTCCCGCGCGCTCGCGCCGGTGCTGTATCCCGGCGCGACCGCGGGCGCGATCCTGGCCGCTGCGCCCAGGGGGATCGAGGCTTTGGCCCATGCGGCCCCGTCCGAATTCCGCCGCCGCCTGGCGCTGGGGCGCTTTGCCCTGACGCATCGCTGGCGGGTGTGAAAAGGGGCGGCCAGTGGCCGCCCCCGATCACATCGCTGCAAAGGAATCTCAGCCGCGCAGGATCGACCGCCCGGCGTATTCCGCGGCTGCGCCCAGCATTTCTTCGATGCGGATCAGCTGGTTGTATTTTGCCAGCCGGTCCGAACGCGCCAGCGAGCCGGTCTTGATCTGGCCGCAATTCGTCGCCACCGCCAGATCGGCGATGGTCGCGTCCTCGGTCTCGCCGGAACGGTGCGACATCACCGACGTATAGCGGGCGCGGTCGGCCATGCGCACGGCGTCCAGCGTTTCGGTCAGGGTGCCGATCTGGTTCACCTTGACCAGCAGCGAGTTGGCACACCCCCGGGCGATGCCGTCGGCAAGGCGCGCGGGATTGGTCACGAACAGGTCGTCACCCACCAGTTGCACGCGATCGCCCAGCGCGTCGGTGAGCAGCTTCCAGCCGTCCCAGTCGTCTTCCGAACAGCCGTCCTCGATCGACAGGATCGGGTAGTCGTTGCACAGCGCCTCGAGGTAGGCGACGTTTTCGGCCGGCGTCAGCGATTTGCGTTCGCCCTTCATTTCGTATTTGCCGCCCTTGAAATATTCGGTCGAGGCGCAATCAAGCGCCAGCATGATGTCGTCGCCCGGGGCGTAACCGGCCTTTTCGATCGCCTTCAGAATGAAATCCAGCGCTTCGCGCGTGCTGGAGAGGTTGGGGGCAAAGCCGCCCTCGTCGCCCACGCCGGTGGCAAGGCCCGCCGCAGACAGTTCCTTCTTCAGCGTGTGGAACACCTCGGAACCCATGCGCACGGCCTCGCGAATGTTTTCGGCCGCCACCGGCATGATCATGAATTCCTGAATGTCGATCGGGTTGTCGGCATGTTCGCCGCCGTTGATGATGTTCATCATCGGCACCGGCAGGATGCGGGCACCGGTGCCGCCGACATAGCGATAAAGCGGCTGGGCGCTGGCTTCAGCGGCGGCCTTGGCCACGGCCAGCGACACACCCAGGATGGCATTGGCGCCCAGCCGGCTTTTGTTGGCGGTCCCGTCCAGTTCGATCATCATGCGGTCGATGCCGATCTGATCGGTCACATCCTCGCCGATCAGGTTTTCGGCGATTTCGCCGTTGACCGCATTTACGGCCTCAAGCACGCCCTTGCCCATGTAGCGCGACTTGTCGCCGTCGCGCTTTTCGACCGCTTCATGCGCCCCGGTCGAGGCGCCCGAGGGCACGGCGGCGCGGCCCATGGTGCCGTCCTCCAGCGTGACATCGACCTCGACGGTCGGGTTGCCACGGCTGTCCAGGATCTCGCGCGCGAAAATGTCGATGATGGCGGTCATGTTCCGTCCCTCTGGTGACAATAGGTTGGCCGCTGTTTAGCGAAGCCCGCCGTTGCGGGAAAGCGTCAATCTTGCACCCCTGGCCCAGGTTGGTCAGGCACGCGCGACCGGATCGGCGGATGCTGCATGCCGCGGGGGCCGGGCGCATAGACATCGACCGCCAGATCCGCCCAGACAGGCAGGTGGTCGGATGCCTGCCGCGCCAGGTCATTGTCCAGAACACCGCAGTCCAGCACCTCGATGCTGCGCGACAGGGCAAAACGGTCATAGCGCAGACGCGGAAAGGGCGCAGGCCAGCTGGGACCGGGCGCCACCAGGCGCAGCGGCTCCAGCGCCTCGAGCCCGCGGGAATCGTGCCATTCGTTGAAGTCGCCGGTCAGCACGACGCGGTCGTGGCCGATACGCCTGACCTGCGCGATTATGCGTGAAAGCTGTGCCCGTCGCGATGACCGCATCAGCCCCAGATGCAGGGCCACCACCGTCAGCCCGGGCAGGCGCAGAACCAGCGCCCCCCGGGGTTCGATGCCGGGCAGGGGCAAGCGACGGATCTGCGCCACATCGCGCAGGTCGGGCCGCAAGAGGATGGTCTGCCCGTGCCACCCCAGCGAGTTTTCGCCAGTGCCCAGGAATGGTGCGGGCACCATGCCGGTAAAATCGCTGATAAGACTGCGCGGCAGCGCCTCGGGGCGCGCGCCAAAGCGGAAATCGACCTCTTGCAGGGCAATCACGTCGGCGCCCAGTTCCGCGATCACCTGCAGGTTTCGTTCGGGGGCATGGGGGCCGGTCATGCCCCGACACTTGTGCAGGTTGTAGCTGGCCAGTCTCAAGCGGTCGGTCGGATGGGTCATGGCACCTTTGCTGATGTTCAGGTGCCGCAGAATGTGCGGCGGACGATTTCTTCGGGCTGGGGCGCCAAGGCGAACATATCCCATTCCGCCCTGTCGTCGAAGGGGGAACGCAAGGCTGCGTCCAATTCGTGAAAGAGCGTGTAATCGCCGGTCTTTGCCGCCTCGATAGCCGCCTCGATCCGGTGGTTGCGCGGGATGCGACGCGGGTTGGCGCGCGCCATCAGCGCAAGGTCCGGCCCGGCTGGTCCCAACCGCTGCCGCCAGATCGCAGCCCAGTCGTCAAACCTTTCCGGCTGCCGAAACTCTGCCCGCGCCGTCCCATCGGCAAGACCGGCAAAGCAGCGGGTGAAATCGACCTCCTGGCTTGCCATCCTTTCCAGAAGCGATTCGATCAGGTCGCGGTCTTCGGGGCGGGGGTCGGCAATGCCCAGCTTGGCGGCAAAGCGCCGCAGCCATTCCTGCTGGTAAAGCTGCGGAAAGCTGTGGACAATGCGTGTGGCCTCGATCACGGCGGGATCGTCGTTGCCCATCAGCGGCACCAGGCAGCTGGCCAGTTGCGCCAGGTTCCAGACAGCGATGCGCGGCTGTTCGTTCCAGGCATAGCGGCCATAGGCGTCGATCGAACTGAACACCTTGTTCGGCGCATAATCATCCATGAAGGCACAGGGGCCGTAATCGATGGTTTCGCCAGAAACAGCCATGTTGTCGGTGTTCATGACGCCATGGATAAAGCCAAGGGCCATCCAGCCGGCGATGGTGCTGGCCTGACGCTCGACCACGCGCTGCAACAGGTCCGCCGCGCCCGAGGCGTCGGGATAATGGCGGGCGATCACATGTTCGCACAGCAGCCGCAGCCGCTGATGATCGCCGCGCGCGGCGTAGAATTCAAAGGTGCCGATGCGGATATGACTGGCCGCGATCCGCGTCAGAACCGCACCTGGCAGCGAGGTTTCGCGCACCACTTTTTCGCCGGTGGCAACGGCTGCAAGAGCCCGGGTGGTGGGAATGCCGACCGCGGCCATGAATTCGCTGACCAGATATTCGCGCAGCACCGGCCCCAGCCAAGCCCGGCCATCCCCCCGGCGCGAAAATGGCGTTGGTCCCGAGCCCTTCAACTGAAGGTCGAAGCGGGCACCGTCGGGGGCGACCACCTCGCCCAGCAGCACGGCGCGGCCGTCGCCGAGCTGTGGCACGAAGCCGCCGAACTGATGGCCGGCATAGGCCTGGGCGATCGGCTCGGCCCCGGGGGGGACTGCGTTACCCGCGAGCATCGCCAGCCCCTCGGGTCCGGCAAGCCAATCGGCGTCCAGGCCCAGCCGGTCGGCCAGGGGGCGGTTGAGCGCGACCAGGGACGGCGCGCGGACCGGGGTTGGTGGGGTGCGGGTAAAGAACCCCTGCGGCAGTCGGGCATAACTGTTGTCAAAACGGATCATCGCGGCCCTCCTTATCGACCATATCTAACCGCGATTGCCGGGATTTTAAGGGCAGCGGCGCTAATGTGTCACGCTGCCCGAAAAAAGGTTCACCACAACCACCCCGGCCACGATCAGCCCCAGACCGATGATTGCCGCCAGATCCAGCTTTTGCCCAAAGACCACCAGACCGATCACCGATACCAGCACGATGCCCAGGCCGCTCCAGATCGCATAGGCCAGACCCAGCGGCATGTGGCGCAGCACCAGTGACAGGAAATAGAACGACCCTGCGTAGCATATGCCTGTCATCAGCGTGGGCAGCAGTCGGGTGAACTGTTCGCTGCGTTGCAGGAAGGTGGTGCCGACCACCTCCAGCGTGATGGCCGTCATCAGGATCGCATAGGTCAGAATGGGCATGGTCGCTCCGTCGGTTGCAGCATCTTGTTGCCTGCTTTTGCCGGAAAAGTCACGGGATCGAACGTCAAGCTGCCTTGAACCGCAGCCGTGATATGCGTATCCCACAGGCTTGCAATTCAAAGGATGCCGACCGTGAAATTCCTCGATCTTGCCAAGGTCTATGTCCGCTCGGGCGGCGGGGGCGCAGGTTGCGTATCCTTCCGCCGTGAAAAGTTCATCGAATACGGCGGCCCCGATGGCGGCGACGGCGGCCGCGGCGGGGATGTCTGGGCGGAAGCGGTCGAGGGGCTGAACACGCTGATCGACTTTCGCTTTCAGCAGCATTTCTTCGCGCGTTCGGGCGGTCATGGCATGGGGTCGCAGCGCACCGGCGCCTCGGGCGACGATGTGGTGCTGCGCGTGCCGGTGGGAACCGAGATCCTTGAAGAAGATCAGGAAACGCTGGTCGCCGATCTGACGACACCCGGCCAGCGGGTGCTGCTGGCCCGCGGCGGCAACGGCGGGTTCGGCAACCTGCATTTCAAAAGCTCGACCAACCGCGCACCGCGCCATGCCAACCCGGGTCAGCCTGGCGTCGAACGCACCTTGTGGCTGCGGTTGAAGCTGATCGCGGATGCCGGTTTGCTGGGGCTGCCCAATGCGGGCAAGTCGACCTTTCTGGCGGCGGTGTCGAACGCGCGCCCCAAGATCGCGGATTATCCCTTTACCACGCTGCACCCAAACCTGGGAGTGGTCGGCATCGACGGGCATGAATTCGTGATGGCCGACATTCCGGGGCTGATCGAGGGCGCGTCCGAAGGACGCGGGCTGGGCGACCAGTTCCTGGGCCATGTCGAACGCTCGCGCGTGCTGCTGCATCTGGTGGATGGCACGGCCGAGGATGTGGCCGCCGACGCGCGCACCATCCTGAATGAACTGGCCGCCTATTCCCCGGCCCTTGCCGAAAAGCCGCGCGTGACTGCCCTGAACAAGATCGACGCCATCTCTGCCGACGAGCTGGACGAAAAGCGCGCCGCGCTTGAGGCCGAGGTGGGCGGGCCGGTGCTGCTGATGTCGGGTGTGTCGCGGCAGGGCGTGTCCGAGGTGCTGCGCGCGCTTTGGGCGCAGATCGCACCGTCGCGCCAGCCGGCCGGACAACCGGGGACCGATCAGCCGTGGCAGCCGTGACCCCGGAACTGGGCCGCGCAAGGCGGCTGGTGGTCAAGATCGGCTCGGCGTTGCTGGTCGATGATGGCGGGCTGCGCGGTGCCTGGCTGCGGGCGCTGTGCGACGACGTGGCGGCGGCGCGGGCGCGGGGCACCGATGTGGTGCTGGTGTCCTCGGGCGCGATTGCACTGGGGCGCAAGGTGCTGGGCCTGCCTGCGGGGCCGCTGCGGGTGGAACAGTCGCAGGCCGCGGCCGCCGTGGGCCAGATTCGCCTGGCCCGCGCCTATGAAGAGGCGCTGACCCCGCATGGCGTCACCACCGCGCAACTACTGGTGACGCTGGACGACACCAGCGACCGGCGCCGCTATCTGAACAGCCGCGCCACCATCCAGACGCTGCTGGGGCTGGGGGTCGTGCCGATCGTCAACGAAAACGACACCGTCGCCACGGACGAGATCCGCTTTGGCGACAACGACCGACTGGCGGCGCAGATCGCCGTGACCTGCGGCGCCGACCAGCTGCTGCTGCTGTCGGATGTGGACGGGCTTTATACCGCGAACCCCAAGACCGACCCTGGTGCCCGCCATCTGCCGGTCGTCGAACAGATCACCCCCGAGATCGAGGCTATGGGCGGCGATCCGGTGTCCGGGCTGAGCAAGGGCGGCATGAAAACCAAGCTGCTGGCGGCGCGCACCGCGGTTGCGGGCGGCTGTGCCATGGCCATCGCCGAGGGTTCGGTTTTGCACCCGTTGCAGGCAGTGGCCGCAGGCGCCCGCGTCACCTGGTTCCTGCCTGACACCGATCCGCAGGTCGCGCGCAAGCGTTGGATCGCGGCGATGAAGCCCAAGGGCGAACTGACCGTCGATGCCGGCGCGGCGCAGGCACTGCGCCAGGGCAAGTCGCTGTTGCCCGCTGGGGTAACGGCAATCAGCGGCCGCTTTGGCCGGGGCGATCCTGTGGCAGTTGTGGACCCAACCGGGGCAAGACTGGCATCCGGTCTGGTGCGCTATGCCTCGACCGAGGCGCGTGCCATTGCCGGCCATCGCAGCGACGAGATCGAGGCAATCCTGGGCTATCCGGGCCGCGCGGCTCTGATCCACCGCGACGATATGGTGGTCTAGGCCACCCTGGCTGATTCTTCAGTCGGCTGGCGCGGCGGGAACCAATGGTCGGCGCTGTGCCAGGTGCAGCAGGCGCGCCATGCGCATCGCTTCGGCATCCGGCTCGGGCAGGCCCAGCACGATATCGCGCAGCATGGCGATGCCGTCCTCGCTGCGGGGCGGCAAGGATTGGGCGGCGATGGGCGCGCCGATGGTGATGCGGAATGGCTGGCTGGCCTTGTTCAGCACTTCGTTGAACAGCGTCACATCGCGCAGCGTTGGATGGATGGCATCCAGCAGATAGAACAGCGCCGAATTGCGCGACCGGATACGCAGCGGAACCACCGGCACATCGAACTTGCGTGCAATCATCGCCGCGCTGGCCATCCATGGCCGTTCGTGCAAGGTCAGCCCGCGTCGCTTGGCCAGCCGCCCCGAGGGAAAGATCAAGCCGATGCGCCCCTGAGCCAAAGCCTCGCGCGTGTAGTCCATGGTGACGCGCGTCTTGGCGTGGGAACGCTTTTCCAGTCGCCATTCCACCGGTGCAATGACCGAATGGAACTGGGGCAGGATGCGCAGGATATCGTGGTTGGCGTAAATGAACAGATCATCGCGCACGGCCGAGATGACGGCGTTCAGAACGATTCCATCGGCAATGCCGGTGGGGTGGTTCGCGACAATCAGCGCCGGTCCATGCGCGGGCAGGTGTTCCAGGCCCGAAACCCGAATGTCGCGCATGATGATCTGCGCAATCCGGCGCAGGATCTCAGGGGCGGGCAGGTCGCGATATTCCTCGGCCAGATCCAATGTCTGGGAATAGCGCAGCAACCACATCAAACCGCGCCGTGCCAGGTCATGGGTCAGGCGGCCTGAAAAAAGCCAGGGCGCCCGCTCGGCGATCAGCGGATCGATGCGTGATTTCATATCCTCGCGGGCGTTCATGGGCGCAGTATTGCCATGGCCATTGGCGCCCGCAAGGGTGGTTTGTGGGCGTCTAGCCGGCGGCGGCAAGAATACGCGTGACCATTTCGGCGGTGTTGCGCGAAAGCCCCGGCAACCCGGCCAGCCGCCGCAGCGCCGCTTGCGCGTGCTGCTGGCGGTTGGCGTCGTAGCGCGTCCATGTTTCAAAGGCCGAACACATCCGCGCCGTCGTCTGCGGGTTCACCGGATCAAGCCGCATCAGCCATTCGGCGACAAAATCGTAACCCGCGCCATCGGCGGCGTGAAAGGCGGCATGATTGGCGGTCAGGCCGGAAATCAGCGCCCGGAACCGGTTCGGGTTCTTCCAGTCGAAATCGTCGCGCGCGGCCAGGGCGCGGGCGCGCTCTGTCGCCTGGGCGGGGTCGCTGCGCAGGGGCTGGACCATGAACCACTTGTCCATCACCAGCCGGTTGTCGCGGAACCGATCGGCAAACCGTGCCAATGCCTGATCGGCGCGCCCGGCGGCGATCAGGCATTCGAGCGCCCCTTGGGTTTCGGTCATGTTGCCGGCGCTGTCGAACAGCGCCGCCGCCCGCTCGGCCCCGTCGATGCGCGACAGATAGCCCAGGCAGGCAAGGCGCAGGCTGCGGCGGCCCGCGCCTTCGGCATCGGGGCGATAGGGCCCCGTGGCGGCAGTGTCATCATAGATCCGCGCCAGCGCCGCCCGATGCTGTTCGGCAATCCGGCGGGCCAGGCCTTCGCGCGCCTGGTGGATAGCATCGGGATCGGGCACCGCGCCGCGGGCTGCGATGGTGGTGGCGACCTCTTCCTCACCCGGCAGCGTCAGGCACAGCGCGGCAAAGGCGGGGTCGCGGCCGGAATCGTCCAGCACCCCGCCCAGGGCATCGGCAAGCGCGCTGTCTGCGCCCTGGCCCTGGGCCTCGGCGATCAGGGCGTCCAGCGCGAGATCATGCCCTGCCTGCCAGCGCGCATAAGGGTCGGTGTCATGGGCCAGCAGCAATGCCTGTTCGGCCGCCGTGATTTCGCGCGCGACCGTAACCGGGGCCGAAAACCCGCGCAGCAGCGACACCACGGGACGCGCGCCCAGGCCGGAAAACTTGAAGCTTTGCCTGGTGTCCGTCATTTCCAGCACCGTGGTCGGCACCACCTCGTCGCCATTCGGGCCGATCAGCCCCACCGCAATCGGGATGACCCGCGGCGGCTTTTCGGACTGGCCCGGGGTGGGGTCGATGTGCTGGCTGAAATTCAGCGTCAAGGTGCCGTCGCGCCAGTCCTCGGACAGCGACAACTGCGGCGTGCCGGCGTCGGTATACCAACGCTTGAACTGGCGCAGGTCGCGGCCGGTCGTGTCCTCGAACACCTTGATCCAGTCCTCGATGGTGCAGGCCTGACCGTCGTGGCGGCTGAAATACAGGTCGAGTGCCTGACGATAGGCCTGATCGCCCACCAGACGCTTGAGCATGCCGATCACCTCGGCACCCTTTTCATAAACGGTGGCGGTGTAGAAATTGTTGATTTCCTGATAGTGGTCGGGGCGCGGCGGATGGGCCAGCGGTCCGGCATCCTCGCGGAACTGGCGCGCGCGCAGCGTCTGGACATCGGAAATCCGCTTGACCGCGGCAGAGCGCATGTCGCTGGTGAACTGCTGGTCGCGGAATACGGTCAGCCCCTCTTTCAGGCACAGCTGGAACCAGTCGCGGCAGGTGATGCGGTTGCCGGTCCAGTTGTGAAAATATTCATGCGCGATCACCGCCTCGATCCGTTCATAGTCCAGATCGGTGGCGGTTTCGGCGCTGGCCAGCACCAGTTTCGAGTTGAAGATGTTCAACCCCTTGTTTTCCATCGCGCCCATGTTGAAATCATCGACGGCGACGATATTGAAAACATCGAGATCGTATTCGCGACCATAAACCTGCTCGTCCCACCGCATCGAGCGGATCAGGCTTTCCAGCGCATAGCCGGCGCGATCCTCGTCCCCCGGGCGGACCCAGACGTTCAGCGCCACCTTGCGGCCCGACATGGTGGTAAAGCTGTCGCTGACGGCGCGCAGATCACCGGCGACCAAGGCGAACAGATACGCGGGCTTGGGCCATGGGTCGTGCCAGACGGCCGTGTTGCCATCGCGCGACACGGGGTTGCCGTTCGACAGCAGCACCGGCATCGTCGAGTGGATGGTCACATGGAAGGGTGCCATCACATCGGGACGGTCCGGATACCAGGTGGTATGGCGAAAACCTTCGGCCTCGCATTGGGTGCAGAAGATGCCGCCTGACAGATACAGCCCTTCAAGGGCGGTATTCGACTGCGGATCGATCTGCACCTCGGCCGAGAAGGTGAAGCGTTCGGGCAGCTCTGCGGCGGGAATCGTCAGGCTGCGGTTCTCGGCATCGATCAGCTCCGGCGACAGCGGCCGGTCATCGATGGACAGGGACAGCGTGGTCAACCCCGCGCCGTCCAGGACCAGATCCCCGTCACCCCGCCGCTCGAAATCGATCCAGGACCGCACCCGGGTTTCGGTCGGATGCAGCACAAATTCCAGCCGCGTCCGGGAAATGGCGAACGGATAGGGGCGCCAGTCGGAAAGATATTGCGTGACGGTCATTTTTCACCTTTCGCGCGAGCAGAAAAAATCGCTAGCTTGGGAACTTGTGTGAAACCGAAGTGTTAGACGGTGTATAGCCGGGTCGCAAGACAGGGGCATCCCCGACACGGCCGGACGGCAAGACCGCTAATTCAGAAACGAGGACCATGCGATGGCCAACTACGACCCGAACGATCCCCGCCGCACTGAAAGCACCGACCCGCATCAGCCTGCCGCCCGGCCCGAGCCTTATGTCGCGCCGGTAGAGCGTCGTGCATCGCCGCTGCCGCTGATCATCGGTATTCTTCTGGCCTTGGCGATTGCCTACTTTGTCCTGCAGTATTTCATGGGGCGTGATGCTGTCACCACGACGGGTGAAGATGCTGCGGTGACGACGACGGTTCCCGCAGAAACGCCTGCCGCCGAGGCCGCACAGGATGCGGCAACGGCTGCCGATAACGCGGCCGAAGCGGCTGGCGAGGCTGCCAGCGATGCCGCCACCGCAGCCGAGAATGCCGCCGATGCCGCCGGCAATGCCGTGACCGAAGCTGCGCAGGATGCAGCCACGGCAGCCGAGAATGCGGCTGATGCAGCGGGCGAGGCGGCGAAGGATGCCGTCGACGCCGCGGGCGCCGCCGCCGACAGTGCGGCCAATGCCGCGGCAGAGGCTGCAAATGACGCTGCCGAGGCCGTGGACAATGCGATCACTGTCGAAGAGCCGGCAACCACCACGACCACGCCGCCTGCGAACAACTGATCTAGCTTCGCTTCTTTGACGCATGAAACCGCCGTCCCGCAAAGGGCGGCGGTTTTTCAAATTTTTCTTGCAGCTGTATCATCGAATTATTGAATGGCGCGGGTGTTGAACCCCCGTGACCATTGGCATACCACCGCACACCAAACTGACCATGACGGAATAGCAGAAAGGATTGCTGCATGGGACGCGTGGAAAAGGCGGGTCTGCGGGTCGATGGCGCGCTGGCAAGGTTCATCGACGAGCAAGCATTGCCCGGCAGCGGCGTTGCGCCAAATCGTTTCTGGGAAGGGCTTTCGCGGTTGCTGCATGATTTTGCCCCCCGCAACAGGGCGCTTCTGCAGCGGCGCGAGGAATTGCAGGCCCAGATCGACGCCTGGCATGTTAGCCACCAGGGCGCCGCTGTGGATACGGTTGCATACCGCGAGTTCCTGAGCTCGATCGGCTACATCGTTCCAGAAGGCCCGGATTTTCGCATCGACACCCCGGCCACGGATCCCGAATTTTCCATCCTGGCGGGACCGCAACTTGTCGTGCCTGTCACGAACGCGCGCTACGTGCTGAATGCCGCGAACGCACGCTGGGGCAGCCTTTATGACGCGCTCTATGGCACGGACGCGCTGGGCGATCTGCCTCCGGCCGGGGCATATGATGCTGCGCGCGGCGCCCGAGTGATCGCCTGGGGTCGGCAGTTCCTGGATGATGCGGTGCCGCTTGCCGAGGGTTCGTGGACCGATGTGCAGGGGCTGTCTGTGCGTTCAGGAAACCTTGTGCCCGCCTTGCGCGACCCAACCGGGTTCGCAGGCCACGAAGGTGACGCCGCCCGGCCGAACAGCGTGTTCCTGAAGAATAACGGTCTGTTCATTCGCATCGTGATCGACCCTGAAGCTCCGGTCGGGGCACAGGATCGCGCCGGCATCGCGGATATCGTGATCGAATCGGCCTTGTCGGCGATCATCGATTGCGAGGATTCGGTGGCTTGCGTGGATGGTGCCGACAAGGCGCTGGCCTATGGCAACTGGCTGGGCCTGATGGACGGCAGCCTGACCGAATCCGTGACGAAGGCGGGGAAAACCTTTACCCGCCGCCTGAACCCGGATGTCACTTTCACCGCGCCTGACGGCCAGCCGGCCACCGTCAAGGGCCGCGCCTTGCTGTTGGTGCGCAACGTCGGCCATCTGATGACCACCTCGGCGGTGCTGGACCGTGATGGCAACGAGGTCTTTGAAGGCCTGCTGGATGCGATGGTGACGGTCCTGTGTGCGATGCGCGACCTGAACCGCGAGGGCACGGGCAATTCGGCAACCCGGTCGATCTATGTCGTCAAACCAAAGATGCACGGACCCGAAGAGGTCGCCTTCGCCTGCGAGACGCTGGACTTCGTCGAGGACACGCTGGGCCTGCCGCGTCACACCGTCAAGCTGGGCATCATGGACGAGGAACGCCGCACCTCGGTCAATCTCAAGGAATGCATCCGTGCGGCGCGCCACCGGGTTGCCTTCATCAACACCGGTTTCCTTGACCGGACAGGCGATGAATACCATACCTCGATGGAGGCTGGACCGTTGCTGGCCAAGGGCGAGATGAAGTCGCAGCCCTGGATCTCGGCCTATGAGGACCGCAACGTCGATATCGGTCTGACCTGCGGCCTGGCCGGCAAGGCGCAGATCGGCAAGGGCATGTGGGCAATCCCCGACCGCATGGCCGCGATGCTGGAACAGAAGATCGCGCATCCTTTGGCCGGTGCCAGCACGGCCTGGGTGCCCAGCCCGACGGCGGCAACGTTGCACGCGACCCATTACCATCGCGTCGATGTCAAGGCCCGTCAGGCGGAAATCGCGGCAATGCGACGCCCATCGCGGTTGGACGATCTGCTGACCATCCCCTTGTGCGGCGACCGGCGTTATACCCCCGAGGACATCGCCCGGGAACTTGAAAACAACTGCCAGGGTATCCTGGGCTATGTCGTTCGCTGGATCGATCAGGGAATTGGATGTTCCAAGGTGCCCGACATCAACAACGTCGGGCTGATGGAGGACCGGGCGACCTTGCGCATTTCTGCGCAGGCATTGGCCAACTGGTTGCATCATGGCATCGTCAGCCAGCAGCAGGTGATGGACAGCTTCCGCAAGATGGCTGCCATTGTCGATGGTCAGAACGCCCATGACCCGCACTATCGTCCGATGGCGCCCGGCTTTGACGGCGCGGCGTTCCAGGCGGCCTGCGATCTGGTATTCCTGGGCCGGGCGCAGCCCTCGGGCTATACCGAGCCACTGCTGCATGCCCGCCGCCTGCAGGTCAAGCAGCAGGGCGCACGCCTGGCTGCCTGAGGTGCAGACATTCGGGAATCACCGCCCCCCGTCCGCAGATTGCGGGCGGGGTTTTCGCATCCGCACATGCTGCACCGCCGCAACGTTTTCGACCTTTGCGCCTTTCGTCCGTGTCTTTTACGGATCGATAGCTGCGTCACAGCCTTGTGAAAGATTATTGCGCGGTGCTATGTGAACGCAGAAAGTCGCTAACAGGGGAGATCGCCTCGTGAAGATCGGCGCTTTGAAAGAGAGCAATGAGGGAGAGGCGCGGGTCGCCATAACCCCCTCGTCCGCCGCCCATCTCGTCAAGCTGGGCCATGAGGTGCACATAGAATCCGGAGCAGGCGCCCGAGCCGGATTTTCGGATTCCGCCTATCAGTCGGCCGGGATCAGGGTGCATCCCAACGCCGCCGCGCTGATTGCTGCCGTCGATGTGGTGGTCAAGGTTCGTCCGCCCACTGCCTCGGAACTCAAGCAGATGCGACGGGGCCAGACGCTGATTGCACATTTCTGGCCCGCTCAGAACCCCGACCTGCTCGAACTGGCGCGCGAACAGGGCATCACCACCATTGCCATGGACATGGTGCCGCGCATTTCGCGCGCGCAGAAAATGGATGCGCTGTCGTCGATGGCCAATATTGCCGGCTATCGGGCCGTGATCGAGGCAGCCAACAATTTCGGTCGCTTCTTTACCGGGCAGGTGACCGCCGCGGGCAAGGTGCCGCCGGCCAAGGTGCTTATCGTGGGCGCAGGCGTCGCCGGTCTGGCTGCGATTGGGGCGGCGACCAGCCTGGGGGCGCAGGTCTATGCCTTCGACGTGCGTCCCGAAGTTGCCGAACAGATCGAGTCGATGGGCGCCGAGTTCGTTTATCTGGACTTTACCGATCAAAGCCAGGACGGCGCCGCCACCGGCGGCTATGCTGCGCCGCAAAGTCCGGAATTCCGCGAAGCACAGCTGAAGAAATTCCGCGAGCTTGCGCCCGACATGGACATCGTGATCACCACCGCACTGATTCCCGGTCGTCCAGCGCCGAAACTGTGGACCGAGGACATGGTGCACAGCATGAAGCCGGGATCAGTCATCGTCGATCTTGCAGCGGAACGTGGCGGCAACTGCGATCTGACCGTGCCGGACGAACGCATCGTTACCGAGAATGGCGTGGTCATTATCGGTTATACCGATTTCCCGTCGCGAATGGCTGCGCAAAGCTCGGAGCTTTACGGCAACAACGTTCGCCACATGCTGGCCGACCTTACCCCCGGCAAGGATGGGGTTCTGGTCCACAACATGGAGGACGATGTCATCCGTGGCGCCACCGTGACGCATGACGGCGATGTAACCTGGCCGCCGCCGCCGCCCAAGGTTCAGGCCATCGCTGCGGCCAAGCCCAAGGAAAAGCCAAAGGAATTGACGCCCGAAGAAAAGCGGGCCCAGGAAATTGCCGCCTTCAAGGCGCAAACCAAATCGCAGGTGACCTTGCTGGGCGCCGGGGCGCTGCTGATGCTGCTGGTCGGCATGTTCGCACCGGCCAGCTTCCTGTCGCATTTCATCGTTTTTGTGCTGGCTGTCTTTGTCGGCTTCCAGGTGATCTGGAACGTCAGCCATTCGCTGCACACGCCGCTGATGGCGATCACCAATGCGATTTCGTCCATCATCATCGTCGGCGCGCTGCTGCAGATCGGTTCGGGCTCGTGGCTGGTGGTGTTTCTGGCGGCGCTGTCGGTGCTGATGGCCGGCGTCAACATCTTTGGCGGCTTCCTGGTCACGCGCCGGATGCTGGCCATGTTCCAGAAATCGTAAGGAGAAGGCGATGGAATACGGATTCACCACCGCCGCCTATGTCGTTGCTGCGGTTCTGTTCATCCTGTCGCTGGGCGGCCTGTCGGGACAGGAAAGTGCCAAGCGCGCGGTCTGGTACGGCATCGTCGCCATGGCACTGGCCGTCGTCGCCACGCTGATCGGGCCGGGTTATGGCAACTGGGGGCTGACCCTTGTCATGCTGGCCATCGGCGGTGCCATCGGCTGGGTCGTGGCACAGCGGGTGCAGATGACCGAAATGCCACAACTGGTCGCGGCTATGCACAGCCTGGTCGGCCTGGCCGCGGTTCTGATCGGCTTCAACGCGCAGTTCGAGCTGTCGCGCGTGCTGCGCGCCCGTGCTGCCGATGCGGCGGCGGAATTCCACGGCTTTGCCGCGGTGCTGGCCCACAAGACCCCGGCCGAAATCGCCATGCTGAAGGTCGAGGTGGCCTTGGGCGTATTCATCGGCGCGGTGACCTTTACCGGCTCGGTCGTGGCCTTCGGCAAGCTGGCGGGCAAGATTGACGGCAAGCCGCGCAAACTGCCCGGCGGGCACATGCTCAACGCGGGCGCCGCGGCGCTGTCGCTGCTGGCTGTGGTGCTGTACTGCACCGTGGGTGCGCCGGTGTTGTGGCTGCTGCTGATCACCTTGCTGGCCTTTTTCATCGGCTACCACCTGATCATGGGCATTGGCGGTGCCGACATGCCGGTCGTCGTGTCGATGCTGAACAGCTATTCGGGCTGGGCGGCAGCGGCCATCGGCTTTACCCTGGGCAATGATCTGCTGATCGTGGTCGGGGCGCTGGTCGGCTCGTCGGGTGCCATTCTGTCCTATATCATGTGCAAGGCGATGAATCGCAATTTCATCAGCGTGATCCTGGGCGGCTTCGGCGGCGAGACCGGGCCGGCGATGGAAATCGAGGGTGAACAGATTGCCATCGACGCCGAATCTGTCGCCGCGGCGCTCAACGATGCAGATGAGGTCATCATCGTTCCCGGTTACGGCATGGCGGTGGCACAGGCCCAGCAATCGGTCAGCGAGCTGACCCGCAAGCTGCGCGCCAAGGGCAAGAATGTCCGCTTTGCCATCCACCCGGTCGCCGGCCGTCTGCCAGGCCATATGAACGTGCTGCTGGCCGAGGCCAAGGTGCCCTACGATATCGTGCTGGAGATGGACGAAATCAACGAAGATTTCCCCAATACCGATGTGGCTATCGTCATCGGGTCGAACGACATCGTAAATCCGGCTGCGCAGGAAGATCCGAACAGCCCCATTGCCGGCATGCCGGTGCTGGAGGTCTGGAAGGCCAAGCAGGTGTTCGTCAGCAAGCGCGGGCAGGGAACGGGTTATTCCGGGATCGAGAACCCACTGTTCTACAAGGAAAATACCCGGATGTTCTATGGCGATGCCAAAAAGTCGATCGACAGCCTTCTGCCGCTGATCGATTAGCGGACCAAACGCCAACCAGCAGCAAAGGGCGGATCGCGAGATCCGCCCTTTTACTGTCAGATTGCGTCCAGCATCGATTTCACCACGTCGGTTGGGAGTTGGGGATGCAAGGCAAGCTTGCAGGTTCGTCTGCCCTTGCGCGGAATCAGCATCACGCAACGCGTGGCCAGTGATTGGGAGCGTGTGGACCCGTTGGCAATGATACCTGCCTGCCAGCGCGACTGCGGCCGAAACCGCAGCACGGTTTCGATGCTGCCGGGCACCCAGCCCTCGGTCTCGGTCGGATCTATCAGGGAATCATGGATGATGGGCGGCAGATACATCGAGAACTCGGTAACGAACATTCTATTAAAATTATTAGTTCGGACCGGGGAAAATCGGTATCTGACCTTTTGAACAGGCGACTGTCACATTCGAGCAGACAGGAGCCCGCAGTCGCACTGAGAGTCACGGCTGCAGGAGTTTCCAAAAAAAATTACCGGATTTCAGACAGTATCAAGA
This sequence comes from Paracoccus sp. SMMA_5_TC, assembly GCF_009696685.2. Classification (NCBI taxonomy): domain Bacteria; kingdom Pseudomonadati; phylum Pseudomonadota; class Alphaproteobacteria; order Rhodobacterales; family Paracoccaceae; genus Paracoccus; species Paracoccus sp. SMMA_5_TC. Next base: position 2,297,221 of record NZ_CP102355.1, on the reverse strand, counting down.
TAAAGTTCAACCGTTTCCTCATCTGAAAGCTCGGCCATGTAGCGCAACTCCTGACGCTTGGTCATGACAAAGTTCTCGATCAGATGGGCAGGAAATATACGCTTGATCTGCGCACATCCGGCAAACGCGTCGATGGCTTCACCCCAGGTCGCCGGCAATTGCGCCAACCCTTGCTCATAGGCATTGCCCTGAATCGGCGGCGGGGGCTCGATCTTGTCCTCAAGGCCATTCAGCGCCGCGCCTAGGACCGCGGCCACCGTCAGATAGGGGTTCACGTCACCGCCTGCGACCCGATGTTCGATCCTGCGTGCCTTGGGGCCGGAAGAGGGTATGCGAATCGCTGACGTGCGATTTTCATAGGCCCAACCGATGCCCGTAGGGGCATGGGCATTGGGCACCAGACGATCATAGCTATTCTCGTGCGGCGCAAAAAGCAGGGTTGATCCGGGCATCGCGGCAAGACAACCGGCCACCGCGTGACGCAACTGCTCGGTTCCTTCATCGCCACCATTGTCAAAGATGTTGCGCCCCCGCTGGTCCAGCACCGAAAAATGCATATGCATGCCCGAGCCGTTCCAGGCTTCGTAGGGCTTGGCCATGAAGGAACCGGCAAAACCGTATTGCCGCGCCAGCCCCTTGACCAACAGCTTGAACAGCCACGAATCATCGGCGGCCTTCAGCGGATCCGCCTGGTGCATCAGGTTGATTTCGAACTGCCCCGGTGCCGCCTCGGAAATGGCGGTGTCAGCGGGAATGTCCATGGCTTCGCAGGCATCGTAAAGCGCCGTGAAAAAGCGGTCGAACGCATCCAGCGCCCGCAGACTCAGCGTTTCGGCGCCCGTGCGGCGTTTGCCCGATCGCGGAGACGGAGGAACGCGCAACTGACCACCGGAATCATCGATCAGGAAGAACTCGAGCTCGGTTGCGACAACGGGGGTCAGGCCCGCTGCCTTGTATCGATCGACCACCCGTGCAAGTGCCTGGCGGGGATCGCCTTCATAGGGTCTGCCGTCAGGATGGAACATCCATAGGGGTAGCAGAGCGGTAGGGGCCTCTAGCCATGGCATTGGCATGAAGCCGCGCTCGGTCGGCAACAGCAGACCGTCGGGGTCGCCGGCCTGAAATACCAGGGGGCTGTCCTCGATATCCTCGCCCCAGATATCCATATTCAGGACCGAAAACGGAAATTTTGTGCCCTCGGTCAGCAACTTGTCGGCAAAACGTGCCGGAATGCGCTTGCCTCGAGCGACGCCGTTCAGGTCAGCGGCGGCAACGCGGATAGTCTTGACGTCGGGATGCTCGAGCAGCCAGTCCATGGATCACCTGACTAGATTGGGTCGGTAGCGAATTTTTCGGATTGCGCCCGGTAAATGGCGGTTCAATCTGCGATTGACTATTCCGAAAAGTGCAATCAGCACCAGCGTCAGCAGCACGAAATATGCCGCGACGATGGGATAGGCGATAAAGGGGTTGAACGTCTTGTCGGCGAAATAATTGGCATAATACAGTGCGTCTCCGCGTTGCTGGAATGCGGGAAAGCTTGAAAAGAACACCAGCGTGGTGGCGTGAAACAGGAATATCGCCTCGTTGGTATAGGCAGGCCAGGCTAGCCGCATGGCATTGGGCCAGACCACGCGTCGGTAACGCGTCCATCCAGTCATGCCATAGGCATCGGCAGCCTCGAGTTCGCCCTTTGGCAGGTTGCGCAGCGCGCCATAGAATATCTCGGCGGAATAGGCGGTGGTGTTAAGAATGAGGACCAGCAGCGCCCCGGCCCATGCCCGTGTCATCCAGCCGGTCTGGACAGTAATTCCGAACACATCGATCCCTGCGCGGGGCAGCTGCACAAGCGCCTCGTAAGCCAGGAAGAACTGGATGAACAGCGGGCTGCCGCGAAACACAAAGATGAACCATTCCGCGGGCTTGCGCAGCCAGGGCAGCGGACTGAGCCGCGCCAGCGCCACGGCATTGGCAAGGAAGAAACCGAAGGCCAGCGCCATGACAGCGAAATAGACGTTCCAGATCAGCCCCGAGCCGATCAGCGTCATCTGCTCGCAGAGCGTAAAGCCGGTGCGCGGCAGCATCCGTTCTCCGATGCCGATGGCGCGCAATCCGTAATCCTGCAAGGTTTGCAGACATGTGTTCATTGCGCCGCCTTTCGCATTGCTTCACCGGCCATGGTGGCCTGTCCGGCCGAAAGGCGTCGGCGCAACCGGTCCAGGATTCGCTCGGATCCCCAGGTCATGAGCAGATAGAACACCAGAATGGCCAGGAAATAATACAGCCGCCAATCCGGATGGGGATAGGCATAGGCGCTGGTCTTGGCCGCGCCCAATTCGCGCGCCCAGTAAACGATGTCTTCGACCCCCAGAATGAACAACAACGGCGTCGCCTTGATCAGGATCATCCACAGGTTTCCCAGGCCGGGCAGGGCATAGGTCCACATCTGCGGGATCAGGATTCGTCGGTTCACCTGTCGTTGAGTCATGCCATAGGCTTCGGCGGTTTCCAGCTGCGCCCGCGGCACCGCGTTCATCGCGCCGTAAAGGACATTCGCGGCAAATGCGCCGAAAACAATGGCAAAAGCCACGATCGCCAGCACGATGCCATAGAACTGATGCACCCATTCCGGCGCGGTGGACAACGGCAACTTGGCCATCGGGCAGACAATGAATTCATGGCCTTGGCGCACCGGCACCGATGGATCACAATAGATGCGGGAACGCAACCACTCAAAACCCTGATCCAGCGCAATCGGCACAAAGAGGAAGAAGATGATGTCGGGAACACCCCGCACCATCGAAGTGTAGAGCTTTCCCAGCCAGCGCAAGGGCGCGATGCGCGAGCGAGAGGCCATCGCGCCGCCGAATCCGAACAGCAACGCCGCCGGCGCGGTTATCGCCAGCAAAAGCAATACGGTTCCGAAGGAGACATAGAACAGCATATGCTTGCCCGATGTCAGGTAGCACAGCAGCCAGGACAGGCCTTCCAGGGTTTTCGGATCGGCGCAAGAGGCGAACATGGATCACTCCGTGGGGCCCCGCCCGCTGCCGCGGAAGGGGCATTCAGGTCTGTCGGTAGCTATCGATCAGAACAGCAGCGACCTTTCGCCGAACCATTTCTTGATAAGTTCGTTCAGCGATCCGTCCTCTTTCATCGAGGTGATGGCTGCGTCGAACTTGTCCTTGAGCTCGGTGTCCGACTGCCGCAGGGCCATGCCGATGCCTTCACCCAGGGGCACATTGTCCTGTCCCGTTACCCAGACCAGCGCACCGCCGGACTCTTCGACGACCGGGGCCAGAAAGTCCTTGTCGGCAAAGACCGCTTCGGCCTGGCCATTGCGCACCGCGCCGACAGCTTCGTCGGGTGTGGCAAATTCCATCAGCTCGGCCCCGGATTCGGCCACGTGCTGCGCCTGAATGGTATTGGTCTGAGCCGCGACCACGCCCTTGGTGATATCCACATCCGCAGATGGTGCCGCATAGGCCGAGGGATTGGGCGGCATGTAGTTCTGCGTAAAGGCTACCGATTTCTTGCGCTCTTCGGTGATGCTCATGCCGGCCATGATGGCGTCATAGTTGGCGCTGTTCAGGTTCGGAATGATCGAATCCCAATCGTTCTTCACCCAGGTGCATTCCAGTTGCGCACGTTTGCAAAGTTCGTTGCCAAGCTCGATCTCGAAGCCGTCGACCTGACCAGTCTGATCGTTCACCAGATTGTAGGGAGGGTAGGCGCCCTCAGTGGCGATGCGCACCGGCTGCGCCAGGGCCATCCCGGCGCTGAGCGCGACGGCTGCGGCGGCAAACACGATTGTCTTCATTCATCCTCTCCTGTCGGTTTTATTCGGCCATTGTGGCACTTAGAAACTGGCGCAACCGATCCGAGCGCGGTGCGCCAAAAAGCTGCCCGGGCGGACCCTCTTCCTCGATCCGGCCCTGGTGCAGAAAGACGACGTGATCGCTGACATCGGCGGCAAGCCGCATGTCATGCGTCACCAGCAGCATGGTGCGATGTTCGGCTGCCAGATCCTTGATGACCTTGACGACCTCTTGCTGCAATTCGGGATCCAGCGCACTGGTCGGCTCGTCCAGCAACAGCGCCTTGGGCTCCATGCACAGGGCGCGTGCGATGGCGGCGCGTTGCTGCTGGCCGCCCGACAATTGTGCCGGCCATGATTCGGCCTTGTCGCCAATCCCGACCTTGTCCAGCAGTCTGCGCGCGCGGACCTCGACCTCACCGGGGTCGCGGCGCAGGACATGAACGGGTGCTTCCATCACGTTTTGCAGGATGGTCATATGCGACCACAGGTTGAACTGCTGAAACACCATGGACAGATTTGTGCGCAGGCGCGTGACCTGGGCGCGATCCGCCGGAACACGGCCGTGGCCGCTTCCGCGCCAGCGCACGGGCTCTCCCTCGAACAGGATATCGCCCGACTGACTGTCCTCGAGCAGGTTGCAGCAGCGCAGCAAGGTCGATTTTCCCGATCCCGAAGAGCCGATCAGGCTGATGACATGACCGCGCGGCGCACGAAGGCTGACGCCCTTGATGACCTCCAGCGGGCCATAGGCCTTGTGAAGGTCGCGAATTTCGATCACCGGTTTATCGGCAGCGGCAGGAAGATCTGACTGACTCATGCCGGTATCAGGCGATATTTGCCGCGCGATTGCAACGCTTTCGTAACTGGCTTTCCAGTCAGGCGGCAGATCGGCGGCAAGGGTTCTGTCACGCCGGGGGCAGTCCCAGCTGTTCCAGGGCACGTTGGCGCGCCAGCGCCGAATCCCTGTCGGCAATACCCAGCAGTCCGGCCACCAACCTGACGAAACTTTCTTCGTCCTGGTCGCGGCGACCGTCGGCATAGGCAACCTGCCACAGAGCCATCAGAATGTCATTGCGATCAGTCAGATCGATCCTGTCCTTGATGCTGCGCGTAAACCGCACAGTGTCGGGTGCCTCTGCCTCGATCATTTCGGCCGCGGCGCGGCGCTCGGCAGCCTGGACTGCGTCCAGACCCCGGCGTCGCATCAGTATCTGGTCGATCCGTTGCCGTTCCGCTTCACCATAGTGATCGTCGGCGCGCGCCAGCCGCACCAGCAGCGCGGCCACCGCAACCTCGGCATCCTGGGCGGTCAAGCTGGCGGGTTGGGGGCAGTCGGTAAATAGGCGGCTAAGCAGATTTCGGAACATGGCCGGTGCGATCGAATACCAGGGTATAAAGTGAATACCGCAGTATTGCGACTATGCACGGAATGGCAACCGGCAGACTAGTAACGTTGCGGCACATAGAGTTCCGGGGGCAGAACCTCGCGTTCGTAATCGGGATTGAACACGCGATCGGGCAGCCGCACCTCTTCATGCGGAACATCTTCATACGGAATCAGGGACAGCAGATGCGCGATGCAGTTCAGGCGGGCGCGTTTCTTGTCATTGCCCGGCACGATATACCACGGCGCCTCGGGAATGTTCGTGCGCTCGAACATTTCCTCCTTGGCTTTGGTGTAATCCTCCCAGCGCACCCGGGATTGCAGGTCCATCGGTGAAAGTTTCCATTGCTTCAGAGGATCGTGAATACGCATCAGAAAGCGCATCTGCTGTTCCTCATCGGTAATGGAAAACCAGTATTTTACCAACCGGATGCCGGACCGCACCAGCATACGCTCGAATTCGGGCACGTCGTTGAAGAACTGCTCGACCTGATCTTCGCTTGCAAACCCCATGACCCGTTCGACCCCGGCGCGATTATACCAGCTGCGATCGAAAAGGACGATTTCGCCGCCCGCCGGCAAATGCGGCACGTAGCGTTGGAAATACCATTGTGTCTTTTCACGGTCCGAGGGGGCCGGCAGCGCCACCACGCGGCAGACGCGGGGATTGAGTCTTTGGGTGATGCGCTTGATCGCGCCCCCCTTGCCGGCGCTGTCACGACCTTCAAAGATGACGACGACTTTTTCCTTTGTGTAGCTGACCCAGTCCTGAAGCCGGATCAGTTCCGACTGCAGGCGCAGCAATTCGCGGAAGTAGGTCGCGCGCGGCATCTGTCCTGGGTGGGTGTCGCGATAGATGCGGGCGATTTCCTGCGACAGGATCGCGTCCTCGAGCTCGATTTCGTAATCTTCGTCGAGCGTGTTTTCCAGTTCGGCTTCAAGCCAGTCGTTCGGGGTTTCGTCCCGCATCCTTGCACCTCTGCGCAGTCCTGGCCGGTGTAGCCGCGAAATGTGACAACGCCGTGTCGCTCAGAAGCGGCGGGCGCATTCAGCCGTCATCCCAAAGGCAAATCCGCCGCCTTGCGCGGCAGCGACCGTGCCGCACCAGCGTCCGTCTGCCGAGAACAGACTCTTGCTGCCGCGCGGGCGATAGGCAACACGCCGACCGCCAAGATCGAACAGGTTAAGCACGCCAGCGCCATTGGCCGCATAATAGCCCACAACCTCGCCCCGGGCGGTGTAGATCACCCGACGCTCATTGGCCGGGTTGGTTGGCGAGTTTGCGTAGGTCGTCGAACGGTTGGCGGCATTCGCGGCCGAATTAGCAGCCGCATGGGGTGAGTTCGACGGACGTGCCGGCTGATTTTGCGGGGCGCCGGGCCCCAGATCGAAAGGCAGGTCGCCTTGCCGGATCACGAACAGCGGTGCGTCGGCCTGAAGGGCCGTCGCTGCCGCCACACAGGATATCGTTAACGCGCAGGCAAGGCGCATGGCCGCAATCCCCGTTGTCACTTGCTGCGCAAGTATGGGGATATTTGCGATCTCAGACCAGCCGTTCGTTTTCCATCGCGGCCCGAACGAATCCTGCGAACAGGGGGGCGGGTGCGAAAGGTTTGGATTTCAGTTCCGGATGCGACTGCACGCCAATGAACCAAGGGTGATCGGGGTATTCCACCACCTCGGGCAACCGACCATCGGGCGACATTCCCGAGAAGCGCAGACCGGCCGCCTCGAGCTTTTCACGATATCGCGCGTCAACCTCATATCGGTGACGGTGGCGATCCTCGATCTCGAGCGCCCCGTCATAGACCTCGGAAATGCGCGAACCGGGCTGAAGCACCGCCGTATAGGCGCCCAGCCGCATGGTGCCGCCCTTGTCATCGGTAAGCTTGCGCTGGACGGTGTAATTTCCCTGCACCCATTCCTTCAGATGGTAGACGACCGGGGTAAAGCGGGTCTCTCCGGCCTCGTGGTCGAATTCCTCGGAACCTGCGTCGGGCATGTCGGCCAGATTGCGCGCCGCTTCGATGACAGCCATTTGCATGCCAAGGCAGATTCCCAGATAGGGCACTTTCTTTTCCCGGGCATAGCGCGCCGCCGCCACCATGCCCTCAGTGCCGCGCTCGCCAAACCCGCCGGGCACGATGATGCCGTTGTAGCCGTCCAGCAGATGGGCGCCTTCGCCCTCCAGCTTCTCGCTGTCGACCCAATCGGCCTTGACGCGCACACGATTGGCCATGCCGCCATGCGTCAGCGCCTCGGCTATTGATTTATAGGCATCTTCGAGCTGGGTGTATTTTCCGACCACGGCGATGCGCACCTGACCTTCGGCATTGGTCAACCGGTCCATGACATCTTCCCATCGGCTCAGGTCGGGGCGGGGCGCGGGGCTGATCTGGAAGGCATCCAGAACCGCCTGATCCAACCCTGCGCGGTGATAGGCCAACGGCGCCTCGTAGATCGAGGTAAGATCATAGGCGGGAATAACCGCATCGGGGCGCACGTTGCAGAACAGCGCGATCTTGGCCCGTTCCTTTTCCGGGATCGGATGTTCGCTGCGGCAGACCAGCACATCGGGCTGCAACCCGATCGAGCGCAACTCCTTGACCGAATGCTGCGTGGGCTTGGTCTTGAGTTCGCCCGAGGCCGCCAGATAGGGCAACAGGGTCAGATGCATGAAGATGCACTGCCCGCGCGGGCGTTCCTGGGCGAACTGGCGGATCGCCTCGAAGAACGGCAGACCTTCGATATCGCCGACCGTGCCGCCGATCTCGCACAGCATGAAATCGACCTCATCCTCGCCGATGGCAAGGAAGTCCTTGATTTCATTGGTAACATGCGGAATGACCTGGATGGTCTTGCCCAGATAGGCGCCGCGGCGCTCCTTTTCCAGCACGTTCGAGTAGATGCGCCCGGCCGAAACCGAATCGGTCTTGCGTGCGGATACGCCGGTGAAGCGTTCGTAATGGCCCAGGTCCAGGTCGGTTTCGGCGCCGTCGTCGGTGACAAAGACTTCGCCATGCTCGAAAGGCGACATCGTGCCGGGATCGACATTCAGATAGGGGTCCAGCTTGCGCAGCCGCACCGTGTATCCCCGCGCTTGCAGCAGCGCCCCCAGCGCCGCCGATGCCAGCCCCTTGCCCAAAGAAGAAACCACACCGCCGGTGATGAAGATATAGCGCGCCATCGGGGCCCCCGTGATGAATCAAATAGGAATCGCGGCCCGAATCTGGGCGGTATCACGGGACTTGATGTTTATCCGATTTGTCCCGTGGCCGCAACGGACCGCTATTTGTTGTAAGGGGCGCGTTGCGCGCCCCAAGCTGTAGGTTCAGTTCGTGCCGGCTGCCGGGGTGTCGCCGCTGGCTGCCGGCTGCGGCGCTGCGGGCGCCGGGGCTGCGGGTGCCTCGCTGGCGGGGGCTGACGGGGCTGCGGGGGTCAGAGGCTGACCCGCGCCGGGCAGCAGCGGCTGTCCCGCGCCCGGGGGCGGCGCGTAATCGCCCAGCGACGGCATGTTGGTGTTGCTGCCCGACTGGGCTGCGCCACCCAGCCCCAGCTGATCCACGATCGAGCCGGTCGAGGCCCCGCGCGCGGCGATGACCGTCAGCGTCATCGAGGTGATGATGAAGCCGATGGCAAAGATCCAGGTCAGGCGCGACAGGGCGTTCGCCGCCTGACGGCCGGTCATCACACCACCGCCACCGCTGCCCATGCCCAAGCCACCACCCTCGGACCGTTGCAGCAGCACCACTCCGATCAACAGAACGGCCAGGATCAGATGCACGGTCAGGATGATGTTTTCCACCACGGGGCCTTTCATTCAGCGACGCGCCTATCTAGTCACCAAGGGCAGGATTGGCAAGCGGGGGTGGGCGTTGGGCGCGCTGATGATCCAGGGGACCGGCTCGAATGTGGGCAAATCGCTGCTGGTGGCGGGATTATGCCGGCTGGCGCGGCGGCAGGGAATCGACGTGGCACCGTTCAAGCCGCAGAACATGTCCAACAATGCCGCCGTCACCGCGGATGGCGGGGAAATCGGCCGGGCCCAGGCGCTGCAGGCACGCGCGGCCGGGCTGGAGCCCAGCGTGCACATGAACCCCGTGCTGCTGAAGCCCGAAACCGACCGCGCCGCGCAGGTGATCGTGCAGGGCAGGGCGCAGGGGCGGGCGCAAGCCGCGGATTATGCCGGGCTGAAGGCGCAGCTGATGCAGGCGGTGCTGAACAGCTACCGGCATTTGCGCCGCCGCCATCAACTGGTGCTGGTCGAGGGCGCCGGCAGCCCGGCCGAGGTCAATCTGCGGCCCCGCGACATCGCCAACATGGGCTTTGCCCGCGCCGCGCAGGTGCCGGTGGTGCTGGTGGGCGATATCGATCGCGGTGGGGTGATCGCCCAGATCGTCGGCACGCAGGCAGTCATCGCCCCCGAGGATGCGGCGATGATCCGCGGCTTCATCGTCAACCGCTTTCGCGGCGACCCGGCGTTGTTCGATGCCGGCCGCGCCTTTATCTCCGAGCGCACCGGCTGGCCGGACCTTGGGCTGGTACCGTGGTTCGACGCCGCCGCGCGCCTGCCTGCCGAGGATGCGGTCGATCTGTCCCGCACCCGCGGCGAGCGCGGCGGCCTGCATGTGGCGTGCCCGATGCTGTCGCGGATCGCCAATTTTGACGATCTCGACCCGCTGGCCGCCGAGCCGGGGGTGCGGCTGACGATGGTGCCGCCGGGCAGGGCGCTGCCGGGCGACGCGGATGTGGTGATTCTGCCCGGCACGAAATCGACCCGGGGCGATCTGGCGTTTCTGCGCGCGCAGGGCTGGGACATCGACCTTGCCGCGCATCTGCGGCGGGGGGGCAGCGTCCTTGGCATCTGCGGCGGCTATCAGATGCTGGGGCGGATGATTCACGACCCCCAGGGCCATGACGGATCACCGGGCAGCGATCAGGGCCTGGGGTTGCTGGATGTCGAAACCCATATGGCGGCGGAAAAGCGTCTGGTGCGGGTGCAGGGGCGCGCCCTTGGCCAGCCTGTCGCCGCCTATGAAATTCACATGGGTCGCACGAACGGGCCGGATTGCGCCCGGCCCTTTGCCCATATTCCCGAAGCCGATGGCGCGGTCAGTGCCGATGGCCGCGTGGCCGGCACCTATCTGCACGGGCTGTTCGCCAGCGACGACTTTCGCGCGGCCTGGCTGGCGAGCCATGGCGCGGTATCCGCGCTTTCCTATGAGGCCGGTGTCGATCAGGTGCTGGACGCCTTGGCCGATCACCTGGCGCGACATCTTGACGTGGACAGGCTGTTTCAGCTGGCGGGCTGAAGCATCTGGTCCAGAATCCGCCCTGCCTCGGTGTGGCAATCGCTCAATTGGGCGCGATCCTCGCCTGGAAAGAAGCGGGCGCGCAGCGCGGTGGGCATCGGCCCTGGCTGGGCAATGACCACGCGCGGACCCAGCGTCGCGTTCTCGGCCTGCCAACTGCGGGCCAGGGCGATCTGGGCGGCCTTGGTGGCGCCGTAGCTACCAAAGAATTTCTGTCCCGCACGCTGATCGTCCAGAAACAGCGCCGTGCCCTGGCGCGCTCGCAGCAAGGGCTCGATCAGGGCGATCAGGCCGCGGGTGGCGACGATGTTCAGATCGACCGATTTCTGGAAATCCTTGGCATCGATATGCCCGGCCGGCGACAGGGGTGCTGCATGGATGGCGCAATGCGCCCAGAGGTCCAGCCCGCCCCAGCGCGACATCACCGCCTCGGCCATCTGCACCATGGCCTGGGCATTGCCTACGTCCATGGGCGCCAGCGTCGCCGATCCGCCCGCGCGTCGCACCCGGTCGTCCAACTCCTCCAGCGCGCCGGCGGTGCGCGCCACTGCCAGCACATGCCAGCCCCGACCGGCAAGGTTTTCGGCCAATGCGGCACCAAGTCCGCGCGAAGCGCCGGTGATCAGCGCGATCTTGTCATGTTCGCTCATGCTGCCGATTTCGCACCAGCCCGTGCCATGCGCAAGGCCCCAACCCTGCGGCGGGATAAAAAGCAGACAGCCCCGACGTAAAGTCGGGGCCGTCCAGAAACCTGCGCAGTTTCAGCGGTCGGCGACATCCTTGTAGTCGCGCCGGGGCGAGCCGACATAAAGCTGGCGCGGCCGCCCGATCTTGTTTTGCGGGTCGGCGATCATTTCCTTCCACTGCGAAATCCAGCCGACTGTGCGCGACAGCGCGAAGATCGGGGTGAACATCGATGTCGGGAAGCCCATGGCCTCGAGGATGATGCCGGAATAGAAGTCCACGTTGGGATAAAGCTTCTTCTCGATGAAGTATTCATCCTGCAACGCAATCTTTTCCAGCTCCTTGGCGACCTGCAGGGTGGGGTTGTTATGAATGCCCAAGAGGTCAAGCACCTCGTCGGCCGATTCCTTCATCACCTTGGCGCGCGGATCGAAATTCTTGTAGACCCGGTGGCCAAAGCCCATCAGCTTGAACGGATCGTTCTTGTCCTTGGCGCGTGCGATGAATTCGGGGATGCGGTCGACCGTTCCGATTTCGCGCAGCATTTCAAGGCAAGCCTGGTTGGCGCCGCCATGGGCCGGCCCCCACAGACAGGCGATGCCGGCGGCAATGCAGGCGAACGGGTTTGCCCCCGACGAACCCGCAAGCCTGACGGTCGAAGTCGAAGCGTTCTGTTCGTGATCGGCATGCAGGGTGAAGATTCGATCCATGGCGCGGGCCAAGGCGGGATCGACATGATAGGGTTCGGCCGGAACCGAGAAGCACATGTGCAGGAAGTTGCTGGCGTAATCCAGTTCGTTGCGGGGATAGACGAAGGGCTGGCCCAGCGAATACTTGTAGGCCATCGCCGCGATCGTCGGCACCTTTGCGATCAACCGGATCGAGGCGATTTCGCGCTGGACGGGATCGTTGATGTCGATCGAATCGTGATAGAACGCGGACATGGCGCCCACCACCCCCACCATGGTTGCCATCGGGTGGCTGTCACGACGGAACCCGCGGAAGAAGTTGTGCATCTGTTCGTGCACCATCGTGTGGCGGGTCACACGGGTCTCGAAGTCGACCATCTGCTCCTGGGTCGGCAACTCTCCGTAGAGCAGCAGGTAACACACTTCGAGATAATGCGATTTTGCGGCGAGCTGTTCGATGGGATAGCCGCGATACCACAATTCTCCCTTGTCGCCATCGATATAGGTGATGGTCGAATCGCAGGATGCGGTCGACGTGTAGCCCGGATCATAGGTAAAGACATCCGCTTGTGCATAAAGCTTGCGGATATCCAGAACGTCCGGCCCTGCCGTGGGCGACAGAATCGGCAGTTCCAGTTCCTTGCCTTTGACGAGCAGCTTTGCGGATTTGCTTTCTGCCATTCCGTGTTTCCTTTCACCTGTCTCCGGCCGGGGCCGGGTGATGGGTGCGGGTATCAACCCGCCTGATCCTGCAACCTGGCCAGTGTCTCTTCGCGGCCAAGGGCCAACATCATGTCGAATACGCTGGGGGTCGAACTGCGACCGGCCAAGGCTGCGCGCAGCGGCGCCGCCAACTTGCCCAGTCCCAGCCCCCGAGCGTCGCCGACCGACTTGACGGCAGACTCGAGTTCTTCGCGATTCCAGCTAGCATTCTGCAATGCAGCAGTCAATTCTGTCAGTATACCACGGGATACAGTATCCAGGGCCGCGGCCGCCTTTTCATCGGGCTGGACGGGCCGGCTGATCAGGGCGAACTGTGCCTGTTCCATCAATGCCGGCAAGGTCTTGGCCTTTGCCTTCAGGCTGGAAAGGGCCGGACGCAGGCGGCTCAGTTGCATTTCGGACAGTGCGGGCTCGCCCCTTGCGGTCAGATAGCTTGTCAGTTCCTGCAACAGGTTCTCGTCGCTCATGCGGGCAATGTGCCATCCGCTGACATGTTCCAGCTTCTTGAAATCCAGGCGGGCGGGGGATTTGCCGATCCCGTCCAGATCGAACCATTCCAGGGCCTGGGCATCGTCGAAGAGTTCGTCGTCGCCATGGCTCCATCCCAGACGGGCCAGGTAATTGCGCATGGCAGCCGCAGGATAGCCCATGGCCGCATAGTCCTGCAGGCCGACCGCACCGTGGCGCTTGGACAACTTCTTGCCATCGGTGCCATGGATCAGCGGGATATGGGCAAAGACGGGCACTTCCCAACCCATGGCCTGGTAGATCTGAAATTGACGGGCGGCGTTGGTCAGATGATCGTCGCCGCGAATGACATGGGTGACCCCCATGTCATGATCGTCCACGACCACCGCAAGCATGTAGGTCGGCGTCCCGTCCGAGCGCAGCAGCACCATGTCGTCCAGCTGATCGTTTCCGAAAACAACGTTGCCCTGCACTGCGTCCTGGACGACCGTTTCGCCAGAACGTGGGGCCTTCAGGCGGATGGCGTAAGGGCCTTGCGGGAAGGTGGACGGATCGGCATCCCGCCAAGGCGACAGAAACAGCGTCGAACGCCCCTCGGCCCGGGCTTGCTGTCGAAACGCCTCGATCTCGTCGGCCGAGGCAAAGCATTTGTAGGCTGTGCCATTGTCCAGCATCTCATGCGCAACTGCGCTGTGGCGCGGATGGCGCTCGAACTGGCTGACCGGCTCTCCATCCCAATCCAGCCCCAGCCAGCGCAAACCCTGCAGGATGGCCTCCGTCGCCTCGGGCGTCGAACGCGCGCGGTCCGTATCCTCGATCCGAAGCAGGAAGCGACCATTGCGTCCGCGGGCATATAACCAGTTGAACAGCGCAGTCCTGGCACCGCCGATGTGCAGGTAGCCTGTGGGCGAGGGGGCAAAGCGGGTCACGATGGGACGGGACAGGGTCATTTCAACTCGGACAGGTTCAAAAGCGGGGACAAGGCGGGCGCCGTTAACCCTTTTGTAAGATCGGGCGTGCCATTCTTGGCGCAACAGATACGCAAGTGCTGAGGCAAGGACAAGTTTCGGT